>CAZTNF010000112.1:0-5703 GCA_964615295.1 uncultured Erysipelotrichaceae bacterium
ACATGGCAACTTCGTTGATCGAAAGCGGCTCAATGGAAACCACGGAAATGAAAGCCAAAGAGCTGAGTTCTGTGATGGATCGTCTTGTGACACTTGCCAAACGTGGAGATTTGCATGCTCGCCGTCAGGCTGCTGCTTATGTTCGCAATGTGGAAGTGGACGAAAACGGCACCACAGCACTTCAAAAGCTCTTCAATGAAATTGGTCCTGCTTATCAAGATCGTAATGGTGGATATACTCGTGTTGTAAAAACACGTATTCGCCGTGGCGATGCAGCTCCAATGGCTATTGTTGAATTCGTAAAATAAATTCACAGCAGAGAAAAATCTCTGCTTTTTTTTGTATTCTTTTGGACACTTGAATTTCAAGGATCTGATGGGAAAAATTGCCCTTTTTGGCGAGGACGTAAAGCTTGTTGTGTTACCATGATTACATGACAACGTATGATGAGCTGACACGGTATGGAATTGTTCATCTCGTGCCTATTCTTCAGGCTGATTCCATGGAATACATGGAAAAGCTTCTTCAAATTCGCCAACCTAAAACGTTTTTGGAAATTGGTACCGCTATTGGTCGTACGGCTATTCAAGCTGCAAGTCTTATCCAAGATTTGCAGGTGGTGACCATTGAAAAAGATCCAGAAATGGCTCAAGTCGCTCGAGAAAACATTGAAAAAAGTGGATTGGGGAATCGCATTTTGTTAATTGAAGGCGATGCCAATGAAGTGGAAGTTCCCAATCAAAATTATGACTTCATTTTTATTGATGCCGCTAAAGGACAATACCGTAACTTTTTTGAAAAGTATTCGCCCTTGTTATCAAAAAATGGAATCATTGTTTCGGATAATATGTTTTTTCATGGCTTGGTCGAGCATCCTGAACGCACTCACAATCGCAACACTAAGGGACTCATTCGACGGTTGAAGGACTATCGGGCGTTTTTAGAACAATTGCCGGATTTTGAAACGGTGATTTTGGACACTGGAGATGGGCTCGCATTGACCCAAAGGAGAAATACATGCTCAAATTCTTGCTAAAAAGTGCTTTGCTTGTTGGTGCCGCTGGTCTTGTTTTAGAAGGCTTAAAGACTTTAGAGGAAGAACAAGAAAAGAGTAAGGAATTCCATATTCCCCAAACGCCTCCTCGTCAGGAGGATTCCTCAATCGCTGTAAAAAAAGCTTACTCCCCTGATTTAGAAACGAAGGATGTTTCTTCTGCTCAAGAAATCAAAGATCTCGCTTTGATTCAAGAGAAAGAAATAAAATAACCCCCGTCCCAACAAAAATTTTGATACCCTTAGAAATTCAAACGAATGAAGAATAAACCCTTCTTCGTATTCAAAAGGAGAAATGTATGAAATCATTGGATCGTTTTTATAAATGTTTACTTGCCATTGCCGGATTAGTCGCTGTAGTGGGTGCTCTTTGTTATTGGATTGAACGCTGTAAAGCAAGACGTAAGGCTTTAGATGCCTTTTTAAGCCAAGATTCTTCTGATGAAGAGCTACAAAAAGTGGCCTCAGCGATTGCAGATGAAGAGTATCTTGATCAAGATTTCCAAGAGTGGACTTCTGTTCCCCAAGGGGAAAGCGTAATTGTTTCCTTTTTAATGGATCCCGCGCAAGCTTCTTTATTCCAAGAAGTATTGGCTAAAAAGGGCTTTTCGAGTACATATGATTCCAATACCAATGTTTTGGAAGCCGAACTCACGGGTCCAAAAGACATCGAAGAAATTCACGAATTTGAAGCTGTATTGAGAGCATTATTAGTGGAAACCAACTGTACCTATCTAGGGTTTGCATTCGTTTAAAGCCTTCATCCTCGCTTTTTTTCTAAGGTCGTTTCTCTCTTCTAGAAGCGGCCTTTTTTGATTCCTGCTAATATGAAATTTGATCCAACCAATTTCTTGGCGCTTTGAATTCGTCCAAGCCGCCGTATGGTGTAAAGTAAGCTCAACCCAAACGGGTTAGTTAGATTTTTTATATGGGCTTTTTTATTGATTTTGACTAAAAAAGCCTTCAGAAAGGCGAAAAATTTAAAAACTATGGAAGCGATCAATCTTGAAAACCTCTCCTTTTCCTACGATGGAGAAACCCCGGTTTTAAAAGACATCTCTTTAAAAATACCAAAAGGGAGCAGTACCGCCATTGTAGGTCACAATGGTTCGGGAAAATCCACCTTGGCTAAACTCATTATTGGATTATTAGAGCCAGCGGGAGGAAAAATTGAAGTGCTTGGCCAGACGGTGCAAGAGGATAATCTCTCCGAAATTCGCGATCACGTGGGGATTGTCTTTCAAAACCCCGATAATCAGTTTATTGGCTCTACTGTTGCGGATGACATTGCCTTTGGATTGGAAAATCACTGTGTCCCTCCCGAAAAAATGCAAGAACTCATTGAAGAAAATGCGGCGAAAGTCGGGATGCTTGATTATCTCGATTTTGAACCCACTAACTTATCGGGCGGCCAGAAACAACGTGTCGCTATTGCAGGAGTATTAGCCATGGCCCCCGATATCATTATTTTTGATGAATCCACCAGCATGTTGGATCCTCAAGGAAAAGCGAGCGTGAATAGTCAAATTCAAGAACTGAATAAGAAAAATGATATTACTATTTTATCCATCACGCATGATATGGAAGAAGCTTCCCGGGCTCAACAGGTGGTGGTATTGGATAAAGGAGAGGTAGCGGCAGTAGGTACCCCAGATGAAATATTTAACAATGAGGAGTTAATGAGTCGTTTGCGTTTAACTCTTCCCTTTGCACTACAGGCCAGTAAGCAATTTATGAAAGATGGTTTATTGAAAAAGCCTTGCCTTTCCACTGAAGAACTCGTGGAGGAATTATGTCAATTAAAGTAAAAGACTTAGAATACACCTATTCGGCGGGCACTCCTTTTGAACACCAAGCGTTAAAAGGGCTCAATTTAGAAATTCCTGAAGGAAAAGTGACAGCGATCATTGGCAAAACAGGATCCGGAAAATCTACTTTTGTTCAGCATCTCAACGGTCTTCTAAAACCTACGAAGGGAAGCATTGAGATTGCGGGCTATACACTTACTCCAGAGGCGAAATTGAAAGACATTAAAACGCTTCGGGAGCGGGTAGGATTGGTTTTCCAATTTCCTGAATACCAACTGTTTGAAGAAACTATTGCTCGCGATATTGGCTTTGGCCCCAAAAACTTTGGAGTTCCAGAAGAAGAGATTAAAAAGCGGATCCAAGAAGTATTGCCTTTAGTTGGTCTAGATGAAAGCTATTTGGAACGCTCTCCCTTTGAACTTTCAGGGGGGCAAAAGCGACGCGTGGCTATCGCTGGGATTTTAGTCCAACATCCCGATATTCTTGTTTTGGATGAACCAGCAGCGGGGCTAGATCCTCAATCGGCTGCTGAAATGATGAATTTATTCATGACCTTAAATCGTGAAGAAGGAAAAACTATTCTCTTGGTCAGTCACGATATGGAACATGTTTTGAAGTATTGCGATGAAGTGGTGGTGTTAAAGGATGGCTTAGTGAAAACGCAAATGCCGGTCCATGAGTTTTTTAAACATCCTGACATCTTACGGGAAATCGGTATAAATCCGCCTGGCATTGTTCAATTCAAGGAGATGCTCAAAGAAAAGGGATTTGAAATCGATGATGACAGCTATTCGCTTGAAGACATTGCCAAACAAGTAGAAAGCCAGGTGTCGAAAAATGAATAACATTGCGCTTGGACGCTATCTTCCTTTAAATTCTCTAGCCAATAAAATGGATCCGCGGGCTAAAATTGCGATCTTATTCTTCTTGATGATTGCAATTTTTATTCCCGCAGGGTTCTGGGGCTACATTCCGATTGTGTTGTTTATTTTATTGGCTCTCTATGTTTCAAAACTGAAATTAAGCTTCGCTTTGCGGCCTTTAAAGCCAATGCTTTGGATGATGGCTTTTTTATTGGTGATCAATATCTTAGTCATGCATACAGGAACCCTTCTATTTCATTGGGGATTTATCAAGATTTATTCCGATGCCTTAGTTCAAACCGCGTATATCATCATTCGTTTGACCTTAATGATCATTTTAACCACCATCTTAACGGCCACCACAAAACCTTTAGACTTGACACTTGGTATTGAAAAGTTGCTTAAACCTTTTGAAAAAATCGGCTTACCTGTTCATGTCATTGCAATGATGATTTCCATTGCGTTACGTTTCATTCCCACATTAATCGATGAAACCAACCGTATTATGAATGCTCAAGCGTCTCGGGGGGTAGATATGCAAAACGGAACCTTTATGGAAAAGGTTCGCGCAATTTTATCCTTGATCGTTCCTTTGTTTGTTTCTGCTTTTGAACGGGCTGATCAATTGGCTAATGCGATGGAAGCACGTGGATATGATCCTAATCGCCCGCGCACACGGTATAAAGTGTTAAAGATGACGAGTACCGACTGGATTGCTCTTGGCTTATCCATTTTAGTTTTGGTGATCGACATTTGCTTATGGAGAATGGGTCTTTAATGCGGTTTAAAGCCACGGTAGCTTACGATGGACATGCTTATTCGGGATTTCAAAAACAAATCAATGGCCTAGGAATTCAATCCATTTTGGAAAGTGCCTTAGAAAAGATTATTGGTACACCAACACCAATAGTGGCTTCAGGGCGAACCGATGCTGGAGTGCATGCGCTTGGCCAAGTGTTTCATTTCGACGGCCCAGCTAACATCAATCCATTGGGATACTATAATGCGTTGAATACTCTTCTTCCTAAGGACATTCGGATCAAAGCCATTGAAGAAGTTCCCGATGATTTTCATGCGCGCTTTTGGGCGATTCAAAAACACTATAAATACATCATCACCCAAGAGCGGGATAATCCTTTTGCTTATCATTACAAGCATTTCGTATGGCGACCATTAAATCTCGAAGTGATGAAACAAGGAGCCCATTGTCTTGAAGGAACTCATGATTTTACTTCATTTTGTTGCGCCCAAATCGATTCACGTAAACCACGTACCAAGACGATTTTTAAAATCGATGTCATCAAGCAAGGTCAAGATATTCACCTTCACTACTATGGGAATGGTTTTTTACGATACCAAGTGCGCATGATGAGTGCGGCTTTAATCGCTCTTGGAGAAGGTCGAATTACTCTTGAACAGTTTCAAGCGATTTTAGAGGCTAAAGACAAACAGGCTTGTCGCTTCAATGCGCCGGCTAAAGGACTTTACTTAATGGAAGTCCAATATGGACAAGAACCTAAGTCTTGGCCTAAGGACAATGAACTTAAAATGCTTGAAAAGAATGGAAAAAATAAGAAAGCTTAAAAAAAGATTTGAGAACTAGAATTACAAAAATTACGTCTAATTTCTTCTTTCCTTTTAGGAAACTGGAGAAATTAGGCGTTTTTTAATAGATATAAGATGAGGTCGTTCCAAATCATAGAGTCTAAAAGAACCGCCTAGTACCGTGGACATAATAACCCCACTTAAGTTCTTTTTGTCTACAATATTTATACAAAATAAGTCAAAAAAAAAGAGAAGAGATTCAACAACAATTTAGATTTCAAAAAGAGTCTTAAAAATCCTTAAGGTAAAGCGAAATTTTTTATTCAAAATAGGGGAAAATCGGCTTATTTTTTCCTTTAGTTTTCATTGACATCGAAGATGTTTGTGCTTATGATAACACGTGGCTGTATCCAAAGCCTTTGAGCCCCGGTAAC
>CAZTNF010000113.1:0-5650 GCA_964615295.1 uncultured Erysipelotrichaceae bacterium
AGAACAAATATTTGCTCGTTCACCAAACACCGAAAAATAACCATTCTACCTTTTGACCACTTCTAAAAGCGTGGCACAGCCGGAACCCGTGACGGATCGCATCCGCTTCCAACGGCTGTTTGTATGCGGCAGCGGAGAACATGCCTTCGCTGATCTAGAACACTTCGGACTCAACAATTCCCCAGCCCTCTAGCTTCTCGTACAGTACTAAGACATCCTCCAGAGAGAAGTGAAGACTTCTATTTGATTGAGAGGCTCATGATAGGCTCGGTCTGTTTGCTGCTTCAGTGATGCTTTATCTTTCCATCCGCTCTTTGAGCCGATGATGAGATGTTTTCCATGTTACAAGTTATATCCCTAGATAAGCAAGGGAAGCATGGCCTGTCTGATTTCTTTTCTTCTAGTACCGCGGAGAAGAAATACTTTTCATCCTCATTAAGCATGATTGCGGATCACATCCCATACTCTGTTTTTGGTGTTAGACCATTCCGCTTTGATGCCGCTAATGGCCTCCTCAAGAGCTAATTTCCAGTGTCGGGCCAGAAGATTCCCTAAAAAAAACGCGTTTTTAAATCCTCTGGTAAATATCGTGCGAGTTCTTTTACCAGTTGATATACCGTCGTACAAGGAAGAGCTTTAGAGGGAAGTAGAGTCTTCTTTTCTTCATAAAGTTTTTGGGCATAAGAAATAGCTAATCTTGGATCACCATATTTACACAATTTTAAAAAAATGTGAGGATCATTTTTTTGGTATTCTCCAATTTTACGCTTGTTAAAAATTTCTTTGAGCAACCGAAAATATTCTTGACGCGATACAGCAGCTTGATAAAAGCTAAAATGGAGAATAAACCACAATTCAAAACACTCGTTACTCCAACCACAGTGCCAATAATTTTGGTAAGCTACTTGTTTATTGCGCTTAACACATTGTTGAACAAGAGTATTGAATTGACTGTCTGGAAAATCGTCCTTGTCTGTAATGAGCCAAATTTCTGCCTTTTCGATAGCATATTTTTCTACAAACTCTTGGGCAAAAGGGAGAAGCTTAGTGGTGGCTTCTCCAACCCCCACGATTTCAATGAAAATATCCTTTCGTCCACTTTTTTCAATCGCCGCTTTGAAGCCTTCAAAATAATAAGGTTCTGTCTTTGTCCCTTCCGTAAAGATGAGATATAGCTTTTGATAATCTTGTTTTTGAAGACGTTTTAATAATTTTTGTTCTTCTAATTTACTAAGGCCCGGTTTCTTCATACCCCTGTTTTATAGGAGAAAGAACAGTGGATTCAAGCTTTTTGAAAAAGAAATGAAATAAAAAAGAGGCCTCTCTTCATTAAGAAGTCTCTTTATTAGGTGATTAGCGTGGAGAACTTAAAACCTTCACTGCATAGGAACAAATTGGAACAAGAGAAACCCCTTGCTTTTGAGCGTGTTCTTGAACCGTCAAAACAAGATGACGAGCAATTCCCTGTCCTCCATAGGAAGGTAAAACTTCAGTATGGGTGATATACCACTGACCATTTTCCACTTCAAAATCGCATTCACCAATACATCGCTCTTCATCGTAAGCTGCACTCCGCTGATCTTTAGGTTCAAATTGATAATGAATCATGTGAAATCCTCACGCTTCTTCTTTTGAATTTTCAAGCGCTACGTTTTTTGAAGATTCAAGAGTTTGTATGGGTTGCTCTTCTAGTTTAGTTTTTTCGTGATCTTTGTGATGGTGATGATGGTGATCGTGTTTATCCTCTGCTTTCAAGTTTGAATTAGAAGTGGCACTTAGCTCTTTTTCGTCTGGCTTTGGCGCAACGATCTCTTTTTTGATAACGGGCACATCGACGAGTGGCATCTCGTTTACAGCGCCATTTGGGAGTTTTTTTTTTAGATTCTTGTCTAGAAATTGGGCAGACTCTTGGTGACAAAGAACGATTTCCTTAGTCTCAGTAGATTTCTTTTCCTCTTCTTTTGGAAGTGGATCGAGTTGTGTGGTGAGTTCAGGAGCAGGTTGTGGAGCTAAAACCGGTTTTGGTTCCACCTTTTTTTCTTGTGGACTCAATGTGTTTTCTGTTTTGACCTCTGCTTTTGGAGAAATGCTTTTTTCATCTGTTATTGGTTTATCTTGAGGTTTTACTTCTGGCTTTTGAGCTAAATCATCCTCTTTTTTAGTCTTAGGGTCTAGCTTATCATGATGCGGTTCGTGATGATGTTTATGGCCATGCTTATGATAAGGCTTTGATCTATGAAGATCATAATCATTATGACTTGGCTCGTGGTTATCCACATCTTCTTGTGGGGAGGGAAGGACAGGCTTTTTATCCGTCACTTTAGCAGATTTAGAAACGCGATTAGCTTTTTTCAAGACTTTCTTTTGAGTTTTCTCTTTGGCGATGTGATGAATAGTCTTCTTATCAAGTTTAACTCCTGCTGCTTCAAGACTTTGAGGAAGATTCATCTTTTCAAACCATTGAGTCAGTTTCTCAATCGTTTTTTTATAAGAGGGTTGAGGAAAATCGAACATATCCATACCAAGCTGAGCAATGCGTTCTTTTTCTTCTTTGGAAAGTGAATCACACCATGGGGCAAATAAGGCTGATCCTGCCGACCCGGCTGGTAAAGAGCACGCAAAAGCCAATCGATCCGTTAATCCTTCAAAAGGAGATTTTACAGATCCGATTTGCGTATGGGCTAATAGGCCAACACGATATAGCTCTGTTCTAGCCTTTACGTCATTGATATTTTTGGCTAAAGCATCAGAGCATTGGCGTAAATCTTTTAATAAATTCGCTGCTTCTTTAGTTTTAGGTGGATCTTGCTCCAAATAGGCTAAGAATAGATGTTCAAAAATTCCAAAAATTTGATTCATTGTAGGATAACTTGGATACATCGAAAGCTCTGGATCCAAAATCGCAAACTTGCATACCAGTTCAGGGAAATGAATAGTTTTTTGTTCTCCCTTACGGACAATAGTGCAATTCTCACTGAGTTCAGAGGCACTAGAGGGATTTGTTAAAATGGAGGCGATAGGATAGACGTGCTTTGGTTTCTTCTTTTCTTTCCAGAAATCCCAAACATCTCCTTTATAACCGAGACCTAAACCGATAGCTTTGGCGCATTGTAAAGTGGAGCCTCCTCCAAGAGCTAAAATAATATCGCAATCTTCTTTACGTGCGATTTCAATACCACGTTTTACTGATCCATATTTGGGATTGGGTAAAATTTGGCCCATATTCGCACTTGGAAAACCGGCATCGTCGAGTAAAACACGAACTTTTTCTAATAAGCCGTCTTCGACGGGACGATGACCATGAACCAAGAGAACCTTTTTCCCGTATTGATGTAAAAGATCAGGGAGTTGAGAAAGCGCTCCTGGAGCGAGTTTTACTTGTTGAGGAATAGTATTTGTTTTCATAGCCAAACATTAACACACTCAACAGATGATGGAGATGGTCTTGCTTTGAGAAAGTTCCATCTTTTTTTATTTGGGCAGAGGAATAAAAATATAAAAACTCTAATAAAATATGGAAAAAATAAGCTTTTTCAGGATATTTGAAAGTTATATTTTGGGAAATTCGCTGTTTAAAACAAAAAAAGGCTTGTACAAGTCCATGAATACAAATTTGGCTAAAATAAAAAGGAAAGCGTATCAAACTCATACGCTAAAAATGTCGAAGATATATTCTCGAGCCATTTCAATAGAATGAGGAATGAAGAAGATTCCCGATCTTAGCTACTCAGGCCAGAAAGAATAGACAAACGAATTTACAAGTTCGCATCGACATTTTAAGATTTGGATGTTCAATACATTTTAATCAGGGAGGATTTCCTTACATGACTATTTCACCTTTGCAAAAGGCCCGCTATGAATACGAGCCAAAGTTGCCAGGTATGCTTCGTAACGGTATTGCAAATATTACTGTTAAAGAAGGCGCACCCACTACAAGCGTAGCTGACCAAGAAGCCATTGCCGCTCTTTTTCCCAATACCTATGGCAAACCTGAAATCACTTTCGTTCAAGGCGAAAACACAGCTCCAAATGAAAAAAAGACTGTTGGTGTTATTCTTTCAGGCGGACAAGCTCCTGGTGGACACAACGTCATCACGGGTCTTTATGATGCCTTAAAAGCAGCGAATCCTGAAAACGAACTCGTTGGTTTCAAAGGTGGACCAAGTGGTTTGATTGAAGATGATTTCATCGTATTTGATGATGATTACATCAATAAATACCGTAATACAGGTGGATTTGACATCATCGGTTCTGGTCGCACAAAGCTAGAAACTCCAGAACAATTTGCGATTGTTGACGAAGTGGCTAAAAAGCATGGTTTAGATGCAATTGTTATTATTGGTGGTGATGACTCCAATACTAATGCAGCTGTATTGGCCGAATACTTCGCAGCTAATGGCTCCAATACAAAAGTTATTGGTGCTCCAAAAACAATCGATGGCGATTTGAAAAATGATGATATCGAAACCTCTTTTGGTTTTGATACTGCTACAAAAACATATAGTGAACTTATTGGAAATATTGAACGAGATGCCAACTCAGCTAAAAAATATTGGCACTTCATTAAAGTTATGGGTCGTTCTGCTTCTCACGTTGCCCTCGAAGCAGCTCTAGAAACCCAACCAAACATTTGCTTAATTTCTGAAGAAGTAGCAGCGAAGAAACAATCTCTTTCTGAGATTGCAAATTCTATTGCGGATTCCGTTGAAAAGCGGGCGGCGAATGGAGATAATTTCGGTGTTGTTATCATTCCAGAAGGTGTCATCGAATTTGTTCCTGAATTTTCTACCTTAATTGCAGAAATTAATGAATTGCTGGCTGGTACAAAAGCAGATGAATTTAACGCTCTTCCCACTTGGAAAGAAAAATATGAATTCATTAAAAACGGTTTAACTCCTGCTTCCTTTGAAGTATTTGATATTTTACCTGAAAACATTCAACAACAACTCTTCTTAGAACGTGATCCTCACGGTAACGTACAAGTATCGTTGATTGAATCCGAAAAATTGTTCTCTGCTCTTGTAGCAAATGAACTCAAAAAACGTGCTGAAAAAGGTACCTATACTGGTAAGTTCAATCCATTGCATCACTTCTTCGGTTATGAAGGAAGATGTGCTTTCCCAAGTAACTTTGATGCTGATTATTGCTACTCTCTTGGATACAATGCTTTCTTGTTGATTCTTAATGACTTTAATGGCTATCTCTCCAAGATTTCCAACCTTTCTGAACCTGCTTCTGAATGGGTTGCAGGTGGTATGCCTATCACTAAGATGATGAACATGGAACGGCGTCATGGCGAAGACAAGCCAGTTATCCGCAAGGCACTTGTTGAACTCGATGGAGCTCCATTTAAGTTCTTTGAAGCTAACCGTGACAAGTGGGCTGAAGAAACTTGCTACCTTTATCCAGGTGCAATCCAATACTATGGACCTGCTGAAGTTTGCGATTTAACTACTAAAACCTTAAAACTTGAACAAGAAAATAAATAAGTTCGACATTTATTAAAGGGACGAAATGATAAATTCATTATCGTTCCTTTTTTAATCTTTAAAAGACTAAAAAAACTCCCTACTTCAACCTAAGTTAAGTAGGGAGTTTTCATGTCCAGCAACTTCCTATTTTTGCCTTGCGGCTATCGTCGGCGTTTAGC
>CAZTNF010000114.1:0-5593 GCA_964615295.1 uncultured Erysipelotrichaceae bacterium
AAGGGGAGACCTAACTTTTCGTATAAGGGGATAAAACATTCAAAACGAAAAAGAATTCTTTTTCGCACAAAGTTCATGGGAGCTTTGCATCTCGATTATATCATAAGTGGAAGATAATACTTAAAAAACGGGTTTATTTTTAATTCAATTCCCAATTTTCATCGAATTAACTTAATAAAGTGGGGAAAACCTCCATGATTTTCATTTTAAATGAAATTCTTATGTCTATTTTTCTTTGTTTGAAGTGAAATAGACATAAATTTCCCTTCCTATACATACTTTAGTGAACCAGAATGAAAGAAGTTACAGAAAAAGCAGGATAGGCCTTTTTGCTCTTTGACCAAGCAGATTGCTATAATGGCGGTATTGTTTACCCCCTTAAAGAAATAGCTCTATAAAAGTTGAATTTGAGAGGATGTTTTTCTCAAATCGAGTTACTTATTGAATCTTTTTAGGAGGGCGAACAATTTTAAAGGACGATTTATGATTACAATGACCTTTCAACAAGCAGCCATGTTGAGCAATGGCCAGCTTTTTAATGCACCCGAAGAGATGGTCTTTTCTGGGGTGAGTACCGATTCTAGAGCTATTCAAGAAGGCATGCTATTTGTTCCCATTGTCGGCGCTCGGGTAGATGGCCATAATTTTGCTTCGCAAGTCATGGAAGCCAAAGCCGCAGGTATGTTATGGCAAGCCGATCACCTTCCTATTCCAAACGATATTCCAGTGATTGTAGTAGAGGATCCCATTTTAGCTATGGGCCGTTTAGCCGCAGGATGGTTGCAAAAAATCTCTCCTCTAACCATTGGCATTACTGGAAGTAATGGTAAAACCTCAACAAAAGATTTTTGTGCTAATTTGTTTGCACTTCAGAAAAAAACGTGGAAGACACAAGGCAATCACAACAATGAGATTGGGCTTCCTCTGACTATTTTTGAAGCTGATGCTGATACTCAGGTATTGATTTTAGAAATGGGAATGGAAAATGCGGGAGAAATTGAATACTTGTGTTCTATTGCTCCCTTAGATATTGCGATCATCACCTCAATTGGCAGTGCTCATATGGAAAATCTTGGTAGTAAGCGCAACATTGCTCGCGCCAAGTGTGAGATTGTCTCCTCTTTAAAACCAGGAGGAACCTTTATTTATCATGCGGATAGCTTAGAAATTCAAGAAGCGCTCAAGGAGATGACCTTAGATCCCTCTTGGCACATTATTCCTTATGGATACCATACGGACTATAATCCTTGTAAGCTTTGTCATACTCGTCAAGGGTTATTGTTTCAACTTCCTAGGCTTTCAAGCGAACCCTTTTTAGTACCTTCGGCTTCTCAAGTTCAAGCCTTTAATGCAACCGCAGCTCTTCTTGCGGCTAAAGCTGGCCAAGTGAATCCCGCCTTATGGCATCAAGGTTTAGCTACAACCAAACTTACTCCCATGCGTGGGGATTTGCATTCTTGGAAACAGAGCATTATCTTAGACGATACCTATAAATCCAATCCTGAGGCAGTCCATGTGGCTCTACGCTCTTTAATAGAAATTCCTGGTTCTAAGCACATTGCGGTTTTAAGCGATATGTTGGATTTAGGATTGGAAGAAAAAGCTTTGCATGCTCAAGTGGGGCAATGGGCCAATGAACTTGGAGTAGATGTGCTCTTTACATGGGGTCCTTTAAGTGAAGAAACAAGCCATGCGTTTCATCGAACCAAAACGCATTTTCAAAATAAACAAGACTTACTTGCTGCACTTGAGCCCTATGCGCTAGAAGATGCAGTCATCTTAATCAAAGGCAGCCGCGCTATGAAAATGGATGAAGTGGTGCAAGCCTGCCTGAAAGGGGACTTTTGATTCATGGATAAACTTCGTTTAGGTGTCATTTTTGGCGGCCAAAGTAGCGAATACAGCGTCTCTTTGCATTCGACTGCTTCCTTTTTGCGTTCAATTCATCCCGATCGCTATGAGATCGTCATGATTGGTATTTCTCTCGAGGGAGGGTTTTACCACTATACGGGTGATTTAGACGCTTTAGAACACGATCATTGGCAACCAAAGGCTAAATCCATTGCTTGGGTCCACAAAGGCATTTACGAATTAGAAAGCCAAACTAAAATCGAATTGGATTGTGTATTTCCCATTTTGCATGGCAAAAATGGAGAAGAT
Organism: uncultured Erysipelotrichaceae bacterium; assembly: GCA_964615295.1. Classification (GTDB taxonomy): domain Bacteria; phylum Bacillota_I; class Bacilli_A; order Erysipelotrichales; family Erysipelotrichaceae; genus Allobaculum. Next base: position 2,161 of record CAZTNF010000114.1, read on the forward strand.
GGCTCCATTCAAGGTATGATGAACATTCTTGATTTACCTGTAGTAGGATGCGATGTACTTGGTTCAGCGATCTGCATGGATAAAGAAGTCATGCACCGCTTAATGGAGTTGAGTGGTTTGCCTGCAGCGAAGTATATTTGTCTGCATGAAAATGAGCCGCTTCCTTCTTTTGAGAGCTTATCCAAACAAATTCCTCTGCCTTGGGTCATTAAACCTTGCAATGCGGGAAGCTCCTATGGGGTAAGCTTTGTAGAGAGCGAAGATCAATTTGAAAAAGCGGCGAAAGAGGCTTTTCACTACGATGGTCGAGGAAAAATTTTAATTGAAGAAGCCATTGATGGTTTTGAAATTGGTTGTGCTGTTTTAGGGAATCAAAATCTTATCACGGGCCAAATCGATGAAATTGAAATGGCTGGTAAAGTATTTGACTTTGAAGGTAAATACGAAATGAAAGATTCGGCCATTTATTGTCCCGCCCGCATTTCTTCTCAAAAAGCGCAAGAGGCCAAGGAATTAGCTAAGAAGATCTTCCGCGTCTTGGAATGTCGAGATATGGCTCGAGTGGATATGTTTATTGATGTGGATGGGCGCATCTTACTCAATGAAGTTAATACCATTCCAGGCTTTACGGCAACGAGTCGCTATCCAACCATGATGAAAGAAGCTGGAGTTTCCTTTGGAGATTTGATCGATCGCTTGGTGGATTTAGCGATGGAAAAGAAAGCAGCTCTCTAGTTTTGATTTTTAGGCCCATTGTGCCTGGTTAAAAGTCAATCTAAAAATGAGAGGTATTTTTCACCATTTGTATTTTAAATGCTTATTTTTTCTCAAAAGCTACTGACCCTGTTATTTTAAGTCGAGAGATAAAATTTTTTTATTGAAAAATCAGACTAAAGAATCTTTGTTTTAGAACATTTAGGTAGTGATGAAGAGTCAATAACTCATGACTCAAGTCAGAAACTTGTCCCGTTGTTGATTAGCCTAAGTTTTGTGAGAACTACATTACTAAAGAATAGATAAACTCCTTCGAATCGAATATCGAGTTTGAAGCTCTGTGCTTTATGTTTTTTGGATGGGTAGGGACAGGGATACATAAATTTAAAAGGATAACTTAGAACGTGCTAATGGATATATCACCGAAAGGAGGGAGCGGATTTTCCTGTCATGACTCAAGTCACGGGTATCCACTCCGCATTTTATGAAAAAATTCAAAACCCTTTCTTCCCCAATAAATATTTCTAATCCCTCAAAAGTTACACCATTTGATCCCACAGCAGATAAACGTGCTTGGGCAGAAGTGGATTATCAAGCGATTGCCCATAACATAGCCGAAACCCAAAAGCTTATCGGTGACACCAAAATTATGGGAATTGTAAAAGCGGATGCCTATGGTCATGGAGCGGTTGCTTGCGCCAAAGCTTTACGTGCTTGTGGGATCGACTTTTTTGCGGTGGCTTGTTTGCAAGAAGCTCAAGAATTGCGTGAAGCTGGCATTGAAGAACCCATCCTCATTCTGGGATATACCCCTCCAGCCAGCTTTGCGGAATTAGCGCGCCTTGATTTAACCCAATCGCTCTTATCTAATGACTACGCAAAAAAACTGGCTACCTTTGGACAAGAATACGATATTGATATGAAAGGCCATGTCAAAGTGGATACGGGTATGAATCGAACAGGGATTTTGTACCAAGAAAAAGCTAAAGATTATGAGGCGATTTTAGAAGTATATCGCCTTCAAGGGCTAGAGGTAGGAGGATTGTTTTCCCATTTTCCTGTGAGTGATGATTTAGGGGAAGAAAATGCCACCTTTACTAAACATCAAATAGAGCTTTTTGAAGAGCTATGTGCGCGCTTAAAAAATGATGGGGTAGACGTAGGCTTACGCCATATTCAAAATTCATATGGTATTTTAAATTATCAAGATCTTGGCATGGATTATTGTCGCCCTGGTCTTTTGTATATGGGAGTAACAAGCGATGATTCTATTCCTATCGTTACTCAGCCACAATACATTCCTATTTTGGCGTTGAAAGCGAAAGTAACTCTTGTAAAAACCATTCCCGATGGAGCGACAGTATCGTATGGGCGTCATTATACAGCTCAAGGAGAGCGGAAAATCGCTTCCATTTCCATTGGCTATGCAGATGGATTATCGCGAGCTTGTTCCAATCAAAATTTGATGGTATCCATTCGTGGCCACTTAGTTCCTCTTGTAGGAAACATTTGCATGGATCAATGTATGGCCGATATCACCGGATTTGATGATATTCAAGAAGGAGATACTGTCACCATCATAGGACAAGATGGAAAGAACATTTGTACCGTCGATCAAATTAGTCGTCGGGCGGGTACGATTAATAACGAAACCCTTTCCTGCTTAACAAAGCGGGTCCTTCGAATTCCTAAACCCTAAAGTTGGATTATCTCTCTTGTTTTAAGCGCTTTGTTTGGTGGCCAAGTCCACAAAATTCAATTCATGGGTATCCAATTGCTAGTGCGATGAAATCAATTTGGCAGAGCGTTTTTCTTTGACATTGTAAAATTTGGTAAGATATTTTTACAGTTGTGTGTTAGAAGGCTTTTATAGAAATTTCTTGAAGCCAAATAAACGAGAAACTTTCCTTAGCCTTTTCTATCAGGAAAGCGAGAAGGTTGCTCACAAATAACGCACTTGCGCGGCTTGCCTTAGGGAAGGGGGAATTTCATTGATCAAATCGAAAACAACACCAACAAAACTTAGGCAATATCAAGCTGTTGATTTGGCCAAGTACATTTGTGCTTTGCTGGTGGTGGCGATTCACACCTTTCCATTTGAAGACATCTCTCCAACCTTTAACTTGTTTTTCATTTCTACGTTTTGCCGCATTGCGGTGCCGTTTTTCTTTGTAGCGAGTAGTTTTTTTCTTTTTCGTAAAATTAAACCCGATGCTTCCCAAACCAACCATCAAATTGTGGCCCAATATTTACGGCGAATTGGCATTTTGTATTTGGCTTGGACCATTATTTACTTGCCGTATACGATTTGGAATTATGCTGAAACTGGTTTTAGTTTGTTGGGACTGATTGGTTGGATTCGCGATTTCTTTTTAAATGGCTCCTACTATCACTTGTGGTTTTTACCCGCTTTAATGCTAGGAACAGTAATTGTATGGCTATTGTATGAGCGCAAAGGAATCATTTATACCTTTGAGGTTTCACTTGGATTGTATTTAGTGGGCTATATCATCAATATTTATGGACCCATTTGGGAAACGATTAATGGAATTTCGGCTGTGTATGGCTTTTTTGTAAAAACGCTTGTCACAGCTCGAGATGGTTTTTTCTTTGCTCCTATCTTTATTTCCATTGGAGCCTTTATCGCCAAGCAACATCGCTTATCCTTGAAAATCAGTGCCCTTGGCTTTGCGATTTCCTTTATTTGCTTAATACTAGA
>CAZTNF010000115.1:0-5545 GCA_964615295.1 uncultured Erysipelotrichaceae bacterium
AAAGAAGATCATTGCAAGCCAGGTGATCGTGGCTCCAATGGGTCTTTTTTTCTTGTTCATGCTGCTCTTTCCTCCCGTGCGGCTTTACGATCCGCTTTACGCACTACACTCATCAAAAGCATCATGATCATCGCCATGATGACAGAAATAGCGGATCCAAAATTCCATTCTCCAACCGTGATGAATTGATTTTCAATGACGTTACCAATTAAGAACCAACTTCCACCGCCGAGCAATTTTGGAATGAAGAAAGCCGAGATCGCAGGCAAGAAGACTAAGGTAATTCCCGAAATCACTCCAGGCATAGATAGAGGAAAGACTACCCGCCAGAAAGTTTGAAAAGGAGAAGCCCCCAAATCATTAGCCGCTTCGATAAGAGAAGGATCAAGCTTTGTCAAAGAGGTATAAATCTGCAAAATCATATAGGGCAAGTAGTTATACACCATTCCGATGAGAACCGCGGTTTCGGTGTATAAGATTTCCACATCTTGAAATCCAAACCAACTCAAGAAAATGGAAATCGGCCCTCCCTTGGACAAAATTCCAATCCAGGCATACGTGCGTACTAACATGTTGATCCACATGGGAACGGTAATACATAAAACCAATTGCCCCTGTCTTTTAGGGGAACAACGGCTAATCCAATAGGCAATAGGATAGCCTAGGATTAAACAAAGTCCAGTGGTCTTAAGCGCCACATCCAAAGAGCGCCATAAGATCAACAAGAAGTCTTTATCGGTAAAAAAGCGAATGTAGTTATCAAGGGTAAAGCGGAAAGTGGTCACTTCATTGCCAGATTGAATAAGAGAATAAAAGACAATCAGCAACATCGGCACCAACAACATGATCGTTCCCCAAATGAGATAGGGGATGACTAAGCGTCTCCAAGTCTTCATGAAATGAAGTCCTCTTTTTCCATGACGTGAATGTCTTCAGGCTTGAAGTCTAAGCCTACTTCAGCGCCTTCTTTGACCATAGCAGTAGTGTGAACTTTGAATTCACGCCCCGTGGTCCAAAAGGTCACAGGATAAACACCCAATTCAATGTTGTTGGGATCAAAATCATACGTAACCGTTAAATTTACACTTTTATCTTCGTCATCGAGGCGCCAGCCTTGAGCATTAGCCCAAATTTTTAAATCCGTATCCAAAGCGGTGGACTCTTTAATTTCGTTTTTGGATTTAAAGAAATCAAACGCTGAAACTCCCTCATTTTTCTTGGGGTTCTTGACCACGTTTTGGTCAATAACCTGAATGGTTTTAGTAATAGATAAACCGTCTCGGGTAGTAAAGGTAATCGGATAGGCTCCCAATTTCTTTTCCAAGTCCGTTTCTACTTTTTCAATAGAAAGCTGCTCATCGTTTTCGTCATCCCAAGCTTGAGCATCGGCGCGGGCAATAAGTTCTTTTTCCTCAATGCCTTCCATATCTTCTAAGTCCAAGTAAAAGCTGTTAGCCGAAATATGGGTATGACCATCGTCTTTTTGGTTCGCACTTTCTTCCGTTACGTGCATTTGAACGGTCACGTTGGTTCCAGGCACCGTCTCGACGATGACTTCATTGAGCATCCCTTTGAACAAAACGCTTTCTACTGTACCCTTTAGTTTTCCTTGTTCATAAGGAACTAATTCAATATCTTCAGGACGAATGACTACATCCACAGGCTCATTAGGTCGGAAGCCTTTGTCCACACATTCAAAATCAGTTTCATCAAAACGAACCAGTTCGTCTTCGATCATGAAGCCAGGAATAATATTGGATTCCCCAATAAAGTTGGCTACATAAGCATTGACCGGTTCGTTATAGATTTCAACAGGAGAGCCGATTTGTTGAATCTCGCCTTCTTTCATGATGACGATTTTATCGGACATCGTAAGAGCTTCTTCTTGATCGTGAGTAACAAATATAAAGGTGATTCCGACTTCTTGTTGGATACGTTTGAGTTCGTATTGCATCTCTTTACGAAGTTTTAAGTCTAAGGCTCCAAGGGGTTCATCGAGAAGCAACACGCTTGGCTCATTGACTAGCGCTCTTGCGATTGCGACACGTTGTTGTTGCCCCCCTGAAAGTTGGGTAATTTCCCGTTTTTCATAGCCTTCTAAGCCGATTAAGCGAAGCATACGCATGACCCGTTGGTCAATGATGTCTTTGGATACTTTTTTAATCCGAAGGCCAAAGGCAATGTTGTCGTATACATTCATATTTGGGAACAACGCATACTTTTGAAAAACCGTATTTAATTCCCGCTTATAAGGAGGCAATTTCGAAATTTCTTTTCCTTCAATGAGAATTTCACCTTCATCTTGTTCCAAAAAGCCACCAAGAATGCGTAAGAGCGTTGTTTTACCACAGCCGGAGGGTCCAAGCAAGGTGACAAACTCATTTTCATAGATGTCTAAGTTGATCCCTTTTAAAATAATTTGATCATCAAAGCTCTTTTGAATGTTTCGAAACTGGATCAGCTTCTTCTTTTCTTGTTCTTCCATCTTGTGTCCTTTCTAAAACACTGGAGGAGTTGAAATCCATAGCACTTCCGCTGGAATTTTCCCAGCGTTATATAAGATATGGCTTCTTGATCCATCCAAGTAAAATGTCTCGCCTTTTCCCACCAAAAGATTAGGGCCATTTTCCAGCTTAAGTCGAATGGTGCCTTTTAGCACATAGCCAAATTCTTCTCCTTCATGATTTTCAATTTCCATTGATTTTCCACGAACTGGAAGCTTCAACAAAATCGGCTCCATTTGGTTTTTTTGGGCGTTTGGCACGATCCAACAAATCGTGTGATCGCTTTTTTCATCCAAAAAATAGTCCTCTTTGGTGAAGACAATTTTTTCATCGCTCTCTTCTTTAAAAAACTCAGCTAAGCTTGTGCCTAAGGCTTCAAGAATATCGGAAAGAGTTGCGATAGAGGGTGAGGTTAAATTGCGTTCTAACTGAGATAGAAATCCTTTGCTTAGTTCACTTCGGCTGGCGAGTTCTTCAAGCGTCAAGCCGTTTGTTTTTCGCAAATTGCGAATTTTGGCTCCAATATCCATATTCGCCTCCGTTTAGTATTTGTAAACAACAAGTTCGCATTAAATAAACTCATCACATATTATGGGGAAAAGTGACGTGTTGTTCAATGAAAATTGCGGGAATTTTAAAGAGAATTATGGAGGATGGGCACTTTTTAGCCAAACTATCGCAAATTATGTAGAATACCCAAGAAAATGGCCCAACAAGGTGACCTTGTCTTAAACGAGAAGCCTCGAAAAAAGCAAAAAAAAAAGAGGCGGATCTTTTAAAGGAAGGATGAATCGCTTGCCGTTTTCTATAAAAAACTGTTTTATGATTTTTATTTTAAGGAGGATTTTGCAATGGAAAATTCGACCATATGGGTCAATATATTGCGTGGAGTCGTGATTGGAATTGCCAACATCATTCCTGGAGTCTCAGGGGGAACGATGATGGTCTCTATGGGAATTTATGACCAACTCATTCATGCTGTTACTCACTTATTTTCCGATTTCAAGAAATCGTTTCAGTTTTTATTGCCTATTGGCATTGGCATCGTTCTAGCTTTAGCGATTTTGGCTAAATTGTTTGACTATTTGCTCCTCAATTGGCCAATTCCCACGAATATGGCTTTTTGTGGTTTGATTGCTGGTTCTTTGCCTCCTATCTTCAAACAAGTCCAAGGCAAACGCATCACTATTTCGATGGCTTTGGCAGCGATTGTCTTTTTTGGAATCGTGGTCGGAAGCGCTCTTTTTGGAGAAAGTCACGGAACACAAGATGTTGTATTGTCTTCGAGCTTTTTTGGCTTATTAATGCTCTTTTTAGTGGGAATTATTTCCGCTGCGACGATGGTTATTCCTGGCGTTTCGGGTTCTATGATTTTAATGTTGCTTGGCTATTATGAACCCGTTATCAATTTAGTAAGTGAAACGATTGATGCGCTTCTTCACTTCGATTTTGAGGCCCTTTGGCATTGCATTGTATTAGCCCTTCCCTTTGGATTAGGAGTCATTATTGGAGTCTTTGCGATTGCAAAGCTTATTGAATGGGTTTTGGAGCATTATGAGGCTCAAACTTATTGGGCTATTATTGGTTTAATCGTAGCGAGTCCCATTGCGATTTTAATCAATACCAATTGGACAAATTTCTCCTTCGGACAATTGTTCGTGGGATGTATCGCCTGTATGATTGGAGCCTATACCGCTTTAAAGTTAGCTGATTTATAGGGAACTTTTTACAAAAATATCCTAAAGCCTTGAATGAGTGAAAAATTTGAAAAGTAACTCTTACCTTCTAGAGCGATCAAAAAAATTTTAGGATAGCCTATTTAAAAAACGCCCTCTTGCCATCACGAAAGGGCGGGAATTCTTTCCAAAAAAGAAAAGCCGAGCCAAAAGGCTCGGCTTTTAAATCTCTTCAAGACCAGGAAGAGAAAGACAAAGAGCTGAAAGCGAGACGGTAGGAATACGAGCATAGAAAAGGAGTCTCTTTGGTCAACAGCCTTGAAGAGAATAAGATCGCAGACGTTTTAAATTTTCCAGTCTATAACTCGCTTCCTAAACCTAGAGGAACAACTATTGAATTCATAAACTTCAAAGGTTGAACGACTTCACTGTATTAAAAAATCCCTAAAATGGAAATAGACATAATTTAAGAGTGTCAAAGAAACTTTTACATTTCATAAGAAGTGTCAATCTTATTAAGATTGTCTTCTTCAAAATGGCGCAAAGCCTTTTTAAAATCTCCCTTAATGAGAAGATTGACTTGATGAGCCATGGAATGAGGATCTTCTTTCATTCCATTTCCAATCCATTCTAAAGAAATTGCATTGATCGCAAGAGTAAAAAAACGGGCGATAAATGCAATTTGTCTTTCTGTCACCTGCATTCCTTGTGATTCTTTTAAAACCACGGGTTCAATATATTGGTAAAGAACCCGATTCATAAAATTTTCCACATAATCCTTCCGAACGGAGTGAAAACAATTCATGACTAAACGGCGATGGTTTTGAACCCATTGCATCATCAACATATATCCCACTTGCCAGTTATCAATGGTACTAAATTCTCTCAAAATCACGTCACTTTCCTTTTGAAAAAACCATTCTACGATTTCGTAAATGTCATGGAAGTGATAATAAAAAGCTTGGCGAGAAATCCCAAGTTGAAGAGTTAATTCCTTAATCGTAATTCCATCGAGCGGGTGATCGTCGAGCATTAAGACGAGCTTATCCGCAATCGCTTGTTTCATATTTATCTTTTTTTTAATTCTTGCTTTTGCCATAGTTCACTCATCCTGAATATAGGCTTTCTTTCTGTATGCTTCTTGATTGTACGAGAAATTTTCATTTTTCGGGAACTCTTTTCAAACAGAATAGAAAACGAAAAAATCCCTATAGGTTGAAGACAGACAATATCAACCTATAGGGAAAGGAGATAAATATTGAGGATAAAATAGTCATGGGTCTTCAAAAAACAAACGTCAATATAAAACCTACAGTTCTCTTTCAAATCTTAGATTAAGCTTTCGGCCGTTTAGTACTGGTCAAC
>CAZTNF010000116.1:0-5433 GCA_964615295.1 uncultured Erysipelotrichaceae bacterium
TTGGGATTCCCTTAACGCTTGGATATAGTAGCATGCCGAAAAGGAATAGGCAAGCGCTTTTTGTGAATATTTTTAAATAATTCACAAAAAGCTACTTGGCTCAAAATGAAAGCATATTGGTCTTCCCTTTTGAACAACAGCTTTTTATTTATAAGATATAAAGAATGATTTGTCAAGAATATGACAAATTTTGAAATTCAATTTTTAAATAAAATAAAGAAAAGAAACAGCTTCAAAAAATTTTTACAAGAACCTTAGAACACTATTTAAAACAGGTGTCAATGACAATGACTTAAATTAATAAATATTTTCGGAATTTTGCTTGATATAAGCCAGAATTTTCTCTAATATTTTCCAATCGCACTATTACATCTAAGCTTTTATGGCTAGAATCAAATCCTAAGTGTTTTGTCTACAATTTGTGCGAATAGAATATGAGGAATTGAACTATGAAAAAAGAAATGATTTGGTCTCTAAGATCAACAAAAGGTTCAAAACTTAATTCCTTGAAAAACTCCTATTTTAGTTATTTTGTTTTGTACCTTTTCTACTACTTATCTTATTCCCTATTTTCATCCCTTATTTCTGTGTACTTAATGGGACAGGGTTTTTCGGCTGCTCAAGCATCGTTTGTGGTATCGATGTCCTTTTTAATGAGTATGATTTTTCAACCTTTGGTGGGAAATTTAGCTGAAAAAATCGGCTTGAAAAAAAGTACGCTTTTTTGTATGGCCATTACAATCATTGGTGGAACTTTATTTTTAGTTTCTAAAAATTTTATAGCCATTACGTTTACGTATAGTTTAGTCATGACTCTAATCAATGGAGTTAATCCGATAATGGAAAAGATCTGTACTTCTTCCCCTTTCTCCTATGGGAAAATTCGAATGTGGGGAACGATTGGCTATGCCATCGGCACGCAATGTGCAGCTTGGCTTCACGATCTCATTGCTCCTTGGGCTATTTTTGTCGCTTTTCTTTTTTGTGTGGTATGTTGCATTGCTGGTGGGGCGCTGATTCAGCCCCAAGAAAAAGTTCCTATGGCTTGTGAGTCAAAAGAACTCCTAGAAGAAACTGGATTTAAGAATCTGATGAAAAACCATAAATTTATGACCTATCTCTTAATTTCCGGAATTTTTTATGGAGTCACTTCGGCTATCAATACATTTATGCCTTCCCTTTTAACCGATCAAGGCTTAGATACAGGAGTAGTTGGAACACTTCTTTCTATTGCAGTAATCATGGAATTGCCTTTGATTATCTTTTCGAGTAAGTTTATGGATCAAATGACTTCTAAATCATTGACCTATATTTCCTTTGGTATGGCCTTGGCTATGGTGATTTGTTGCTTTATTCCTTCTCTGGATTCTTTGCAAGTGCCTGTTGTAATGTTGACTAAACATCCAAGTGGGATGATTTTCATTATGTTGAATTTAAAAATTGTGACTTCCTTATTATCGACTCCTCAAGTTTTAAGTGGCTTAGCCTTAGTGGCTGCAGTCAAAAACTTAGTGAGTATGGTATTTAATTCCGTAATGGGAGTAGCGATTGATAGGGCTGGTTATGAACTAGCTTTTGTAGGTCTTGGCCTTTGTCTTTTAGTAGGAACTATTGTGGTATTTTTCTTTAAAATGCCAAAAGGCCAAAATATAAAGTTATTTTCTTAATAGTAAGTCGATTTCCTCATTTCTAGGAGATCGGCTTTTTTTCGATCTTTGAAATATTCTTCTCATACGAAAAAAGAGCCATTTTCTAAAGAAGAGAAAATAGCTCCTTAAAGAGGCTTAAAACGAAGTGAATTATTGCACAACTGTTACAGAAGTAATGTGAGGATTAGGACCTTGATACCAGTAGAGATAGCCTTCTAAATCGACGGTTTGACCAACTTCTAGATTTTTTACTGTTTGATAAACTTCACTATTGGGATCAGATAAAGAAGACTCCACTGTAAATGTATAGGGAACATCATCTTTAGATACCGTAAAATATAGGTCATCGCCTTCTTGACCAGATCCATCCCAGTTATAAAGGTAAACTTCTGTAGTCCCATCTCCTAAAGCGACGGTCATATCTTTGAAGAGAACTTTCTGGTTTTGATAATTGATAAGTTCAGCATCATTACCAAGATATTGGGTGACATCGACTGCGGGTTTTACATAGGTTTCGCCGCCAATAATTTCAAGATCAGCGCCTTCGGCTACTTCGACTTCACCTTCCCACTCTGTTTTATATCCAGATACCTTAATTTTGGTTCCAGGAGTAAGTTGGTTGTAAACGTCTTCACTTGCGATCGCATTGTAAATGAAATATCCACCATCTGGATCAGCCGCATAAATCGTAGCTTTGTTATCAGCCCAAGATTGAACATCTTGAACATATACTTCAAGAACAACAGCGGAATCTACATCGGCATCCAAATATTCTTGGTAAGTCATTACGCCTTCAGAGGTAGTGGATTCACTTGTAGAAGTAGTAGACTCACTAGAAGCAGTCGAAACGGTAGAACTTGAATCGCTTGAGCTTGAGCAGCCACCAAGAGCTAATCCTGCGCAAACAAGCATGGCTGGTAGCCAATTTTTCTTCATGTTTATCCTCCAGGAAAGACAAAGAGTGTTGTCTTTGTCTTAAAATCGTTTGAATAATTATACGTCATTTTTCTGGTTCTTTTTATGATTATTCTCTTTACGGTTATCAAAGAGACTAAAAAGGTTTTTGGAAAAATTTATTCTGTCCTCTTCTTGTCGAAATTCTTTTTACTCAAAGAAAAAGCAGCCAAATCGGCTGCTAAAGGTGGTAGAAAAAGAAGACTAAGCCTTTTTGGCTCGATAATCGCGCCAAGCAAAGAAAGCAATGCCAATCCAAGTAATGGCTAGAATACTCAAAAGCCAAATAGATGATTGTGGCATAGGGCCAAGATCTTTAACGGAATGGCTACTTCCGGAAATCTGATCGAGATGATAAAGCGAAGTGACTTTGGCGTAGAGATCTTCTAAGTAAGCATCATCCACAGTTTCTTTGCGTCGTACGGATTTTACGACACTTTCTACAAGCTCACTTGCGGCACTACGGAGTGAAGCCGAACCATTGAAAACAGGGGTAACGAAGGTGTCATTTCGATGTTCCATCAAAGTTTTAATCGCATCAATTTTCACTTGATAATGCTCATCATTGTCTGTACCAGCCAAATTCAAGTATTCTTGATATTCTTCGCTCTCCAAAACTTTATTGTTAACGGGTAAATAGCCTTCCGTTTTGGAGTAACCAATTTGGGGATCTGCACTCATCAAATATTGCATGAAAAGCCAAGAAGCTAAAACTTCTTGAGGATCATCCTTACTAAAGATGGCCATAGAAGGGCCTTGAGAGATCATTTCAACATTATTTGGATCTTCTTGAGGTACGACACGAACTACGGTTTCAAATTGCTCTACATCCTTATTTCCTAAATCCGAAAGGGGAGCCTCTACCCCCATCCAAGTAGATCCTGCAGTGGAATCAATCGCAAAAAGCGTTTGAGAAGAGTTTAAGAAGTTCGCTGGATAGCCAGAAATCTTAAAGGTAGAAAAAGCTCCTGATTTGGTATACTCAGCAATTTCTTTTAAATCTTCTGAAGTGACATCATTAAAGATTTCAATAGTTCCATCCTCTGTTGAATACCCTGCATCTTGTTGTTCAAGAAGTTGAATCAACATATTATCTGTGGATTTATAAATAAAAGGAATCAAGACCTTTTGACCATTAGCCACATAGGTTCCATCTGCATTTTTGGCCGTAGCCGCTTGAGCTACTTCCCAGACCCAATCCCATGTTGGAATCTCTGGAATTTCATAGCCAAGCTTTTCCACCATATCTTTATTGATATACATCACTTCCGTGGATCGCATAAAAGGCATGGCGTATTGTTGACCTTCAATGACTCCCTCAGCTAAAAAGTCAGGAACAATATCTTCTGTGGAAGGACCTTCAAAGAGAAGTTCACTTCCTCCAAGTCCATAGCTTTCATCAACCATTAACTCATCTAAGGCCACAACCGTATTTTCCCCTTCTAAAAAAGCCGCGATATGGTCGGGATAAGTGATCGCAATGTTTGGAGTAGTACCAGTGGCGATGTTGGTGATGATGTCGTTATAAATTTTGTTGTAATCGGTATAAAGCTTTAAGTTGACTTTGATATTGGGGTAGAGCTTTTCAAAGTCAGCAATTGCTTTTTTATAGACTTCTGTTTGACGCTTGTTTGTATCGTTTTTAGCCCAGAAGGAAATTTCAATAGTTTTAGAAGTATCGAGTTCTTCTGGAACTTCAAAAGCGGTCGTTTTTTGGGCTCCATGACATCCCGAAAGAAGGACACAAAAACAAGCGATCACACAAAGCCAAGACATATAAAAGCGACGGGTCATCCTTTAGTCCCTCCTCGTACTACACCAGACATTATTTGTTTACGATAAAGCAAGAAGAGGACGATCAACGGGATACTGATGATTACAACAGCTGCCATCATCGCTGGAATATTGGCGCGACCAAAACCACTCTCTCGGATCTCTTGAATTCCATTGGAAACTAAATAGTAGTTGGGATTATCGGTGATAAGAGAAGGCCAAATGTAGAGATTCCAACATTCAATGACTTTCAAAATCGTAATCGTTACAATCGTAGGCATACAAATTGGAACCATGACTTTCCATAAATAGCGCCAATCAGACGTTCCATCGACTTTGGCTGCATAGTAAAGAGAGTCTGGAACTTGTGCAAAGTTTTCTCGCAACAAATAGATATAGAAAATAGAGGTAACTGAAGGCAAAATCAAGCCAGTAAACGTATTGCGCAAATTGAGTTCAGTAATAGTTTGAAAGTTGGTAATGACCACAAGCTCACTTGGAATCATCATTAAAGCTAAGAACACAGTAAAAAGGGCGTTTTTTCCACTAAACTGCAATCTGGAAAACGCAAAAGCAGCAAGGATAGTTACGATAACCATCAAAGCAGTCGTAATAACCGTAAAAATAACAGTGTTGATTAAATAGCGACCAAGATTTACTTCCGTGAAGGCTTGGACATAGTTTTCAAACGTTGGAGACAAGGTAAATAATTGAGGAACATATTCGGCGTTATAGGCTCCATAATCTTTTACTGAGGTCAACAACATCCAATAAAACGGAAAAAGTACCACGATGGCCCAAAAACTGAAACATCAAATTCATAAAATGTGAGACTTCTTTTTGTTTTCAAGGCATGAAACTTGAAGTGAATTTGACTGTGTTCCACGAAGCCGCATACTTCGTGTCGTTTAAAAACATCTTGCACTTTCATGCAAGCACAGACTATATCTTCACCTGCACCCTTACGTGATCAGGGCTACCCGCTTCGAGATCGCTTGATCTCTACTTCCTAAGGAATAGTCGTTGAACCTTCTTCTATTCGAAGCTTGGCTGCTGA
>CAZTNF010000117.1:0-5407 GCA_964615295.1 uncultured Erysipelotrichaceae bacterium
ATGGATTTAAAGCTACTTCCATTTCGGGAAAAGAATCCAAAGAAGAAAGAGAACGGATCTTAAAAGATTTTGAAGAAGGTAAATACGACATCATTTTCAATGCCGTAATACTTACAGAAGGCTATGATTGCCCTCAAATTGACTGTGTAGTTGTCTTGCGACCGACCACTTCACGCGCTTTGTATGTGCAGATGGTCGGCCGAGGCCTTCGCCTTGCTGAAGGAAAAGAGGACTGTTTACTCATCGACTTTCTTTTTCAACATGAAGACTTTAACCTTGTTGGCCCTACAGATATTTTTAAAAAACTTAAAGCTCCAAATCGCTCTCAACTTAACCCCAAAAAGGAAGGGGAGTCCTCTGGAAGTGATCCTTTCTTTGAAGATGCCGAAACAAGGTTAGTGCGTAAGCTCGAAGAAGCAGCCAAACAACATAAACAGCTTATTAAAGCTCAAACTTATTATCCAGCGGTTGAGAAAGTTACTAAGGAGCAAAATGCAATAAGCGAATTAGAAGATGGACCGATGTCAGAGTGGCAAGAAGACCAGCTTATTGAAGCAGGAATCGATCCTACAGGCTTGAGCTATGGAATGGCGGAAAATGTTTTGAAAAAGCTTAAGCAAGAAGCTCTTTATAAGAAGAATCAAGGGAAGCCTACTCAACGGCAAGTATGGAGATTGCGCAAACTTGGATTTTCTGAAGATGCTTTAAATTCAATGACCTTTAGTCAAGCTACACATGAGCTTTCAAAGGCAAAAGCTATGGGAAGATGGTGAGGAAAAAAGAATGAGTACTTATCAAATTGATTACGAACGCTTACTTGATTGCATTGATCCATCTCAAACCAATCACGATGAGTGGATCAGGGTGGGAATGGCTCTCCACTATGAAGGCTGCTCTTTTGATCTATTCGATTCTTGGTCCGCAAAAGATACAAGAGAAGGACAGTACAAGGGAACGGAATATACTCTTCGGGTTTGGAATAGCTTTCAAGGATCAGGAAGCGATCTCGTTACCGGAGCGACTCTTACTGAAATGGCACGAAATCAAGGGATGGATCCGTTCTTAACTAAAAGCACATATAAAGACGAATTCTTTGGATGGGATGATGAAATTTTATTTGAGGATGAAGAAGTGAAGAAAAAATCTTCGCCTCCTCCTTTTCGTCCCAATAAAAAAGAACCGTTTCAAATTATTGACTATCTAGAAGCCTGCTTTAAACCAGACGATTACATAAATATCATTCCAAACGCTTTAGAAGAAGATGGCAAGTATCGACCGTATGGAGTTGGACTCGTCACCATCAAAGTAAGTGAGTATGTTGAAGATTTACGAAGAACGGCTGAAAAACCAGAGTTCTTCTCGGAAGTATTTGGAAACTACACTCCCGAAGCTGGAGTTTGGATCCGTGTAAATCCAGTAACAGGAAAGCTCAAGGAAGGCCAAAAAGGAATTCGAGATAAAGACATCACACGCTTTGAAAACGCCCTAGTAGAATGCGATACCCTGCCTTTAGAGGATCAGCTTAAAAAGATCAAAGAGTTGAACTTACCATACAAAGCCCTTGTTTATTCAGGCGGAAAAAGTATCCACGCCGTGGTGAGGGTTGATGCTAAAAACTCTGCAGATTACCAAGACCGAGTGAAATGGCTTTATGAATACTGTCACACCTACGGATTTCCTGTAGACGATCAAACGAAAAATCCCTCTCGAATGAGTCGATTACCTGGATGCAATCGTGGAACCCAAAAGCAGTTTCTTATCGAAACGGCTAAACCCATTTCATTTGATGACTTCAAAAAAACAGCTATTGCAGAACAAGAGGCGAATCAACTTCCTCTTATTTGTCTTGAGAGTATGCGCAATCCCAAGGATCGTCCTCCACTTGCTGAACCGCTTATTGAAGGATTAGTGAGACGAGGTCATAAGCTCATAATCTCTGGACCATCTAAAGCGGGTAAGAGTTTTGCTCTGATTAGCTTAGCTGTAGCTGTGGCTGAAGGAAAAGAGTGGATGGGATTCAAGTGTCAACAAGGAAAAGTCTTGTACTTGAATTTTGAGATTGATGGCCCTTCCTTTATTGATCGGATGTTTGAAGTGTATCAGGCTTATGGATGGCCTCAAGATAATTTGGAAAACATGTACATTCTTAACTTACGTGGCCGCTCTGAACCGCTCAATCTTTTAACTCCACGATTAGAAGCACTTCTCAAAAAAACTCCTGTTGATTTAGTCGTCATTGACCCAATTTACAAGGTTATCACAGGAGATGAAAACAAAGCGAACGAAATGGGCCAGTTTTGCAACCTTTTCGACAAAATCGCTTTAGCAGCTCAATCTACCGTAGCCTATTGCCATCACCATTCTAAAGGGTCACAAGCTCAGAAAGCGGCGATCGATAGAGCCAGTGGATCTGGAGTATTTGCTCGTGATCCAGATGCCATCATTGACATGACTGAGATCGGTTTTAATGAGGGAGATCGCAAAGAACTCAAATCTCGCCTCATGGAAAGTATTGATGATGCCTATCTCAAAGCTTCAGGTCAATGGGATAACCTAGCTAATAATTTTCCAAATGATTTGAAAGACCGAATCGCTAAGCAGCTCCATGTGGATGCAGGCTTAAAGTACACTCCTGAGAAAAGAGCTGCTTATGAAGAAAGTATTGCTCAAGCAAAAGAGTTAGGTGAATGTCCAGCCTATCGACTCAATTTCACTCTAAGAGAGTTTAAAAGCCCTGAAGATCAAAATGTTTTCTTTAAGTATCCACGCCACATTGTCGATCCTAGCGGTTATCTCAGTGAACTGTACCTGGTTGGAGATAACAGTACCGATAAACTTCAAAAGCAAAAGGAAAAAGCAGATAAGCGAAGATCAGACGAAAAGCGTGAGTGGTATGACGATCAACGAGAAGCTGGAGAAATGGTTTCTATTTCAGATATGGCTAAAGAATTTAGTTGCGTGGTGAATACGGTTAAAAAATGGATTGATGACCAAGAAGATTTGAAGCGTGAGAATGGATGGATTCTTAGAAAAGAAGAAACGGCTCCACCAATGAAAAAACGCGGAAAAGGAAAGTAACCTATGAAAATCGAAAAGATTGAGCAAAGTTTCGTAGTCAAAACCTACATCCACAAAGAGAGGATCGCTAGTCTTGATCGGTTTCGTTGGTGGCCTTGTTTAGCAGATAGAGAAGAGGTGAGTCCTTGACCTGCTATTTCTTTCCTATATTTATAGAGCCAGCTAGAGTTACTCACCAATCGGGCACACGAATTACACGTGGTCATACCTACAAGAGTGCAGCACTCAAAGAGTGGGAAGCAACTCTTGAAAAAGCTCTCAAGCCATATGCCCTCGATTCTCCACTAAAAGGGCCAATTGCTTTAGATGTATCTTGGTACTTTAAAACCACCAACAAGAAAAAGTTCGGCTCATGGAAAGTCACCAAGCCAGACACCGATAATATGCAAAAAACCTTAAAGGACATCATGACCAAAATGCACTTTTGGAAAGACGATGCGCAAGTCGTTGTGGAAAGAGTGGAGAAGGTTTGGTCAGATACTCCAGGAATCTTCATTTGCATAGAAGAGCTAGAAGAAAGGAAGTTTAAAGCAACATGATTTTTGAAGCAGAAGCTGTAACAGGCCAAAAAGTCACTGGAACTTACATTCGAGATGAGGGTCTCTACTCATGGCTCGGAGATGGAAGAGGAAGGGAAACGAAAGTCTATCCCGATTCCATTCACGTTTTAGTAAAGGATGAAGAGAAATAGAAATGACTTTACTTTTAACCGCTTTAGTTGGCATTGCTTTAGGCGTAGCTCTTGGCCTACTTTTCTACACGAAAGAGTGGATGGGATTATACAGTAAGCTAGCTCAAGCAAAACAAGAAAACGGACAACTTCAAAACAGGATCCAACAACTTCAACTTGAAGCAAGCTTAAAAGCGCGTGGAGCTACTTTCGAGGAGGAGTAAGAATGGAAGAAAAATTGCCTAAAACAACCCATTAAAACATTTACCACAAGATTAGGAGAAAGACACGATGAAAAAGAAGAAAAAGAAAAAACAATCTAGTCCCGCTTACGAGTTCGGGCAAGCGTTAGGAGCGCTTCTGCTTTTAGGCGGAATTGCTTCTGCCTTGAAAGAGTCCACGCAAGAAAAGCCTTCTCCAGTAGAGAAAGAAGACAACGATTTAAGAGCGTAAAGGAGATTGAGGTTGGAACTTTCACAACTAAGAGATGAGTTGATGAATACGACTGGAGTTTCAGACATAAAAGAAATTGGTGAGAAATTCCTTGAGTACTGTACTCAAAACGACTTTGAAATGATTGAAAAGGTAGACAAAACTTTACCCGACCATAAAACCGATTGGCTTCAAAAGATCTTTCAGTACTACCTAGCGGATAGAGAGGAAAAGAAGCAGGATTTCACTCCGCCGTCTTTAGGGATACTTATAGATCGCTTAGCTGGAGAAGATCTGGATGTTATTGACTTATGCTCAGGGACAGGTTCAATCATGATCCAGTCTTGGAATAGAAATCCAAAAAATGAGTTTACATGTTTTGAACTAGATGAAGCGGTTATTCCATTTCTACTTATGAATGGCGTGATTCGAAATATAAAAGCAAAAATCATCCATGGCGATGCTCTTTCGGGAGAAGTATTCAAAACCTATTACTTAGAGCCACAAGAGGAGGGCTATGCCAAAACTACTTTCTAATCCGCCATTCAATATGCCTTGGCAAGGAAGTACGACGGTTCCTGCTTCTAATGCAAACTTCGCTTTTGTAGAAAAAGCCTTAGACTTTGCCGATCGTGCAGCGTTTATTTTTCCGAACTCAGTCTTAACCACGTCCAACCAAAAGGAACTGAAGTTCAAAGAGCGACTCATTGAAAATGGATGGCTGGAATCAGTAGTTCTATGTCCAGAGAAAATGTTCGAATCGACTTCTATTGGAGTCTGTGTACTTACAGTTGATCGAAATAAGAAAGATCAAAACGTAGTCCTCATTGACGCTACTCACTTTTGCGAGCAAGAAGTTCGAGACCAAAGAGGACAGTTTGGCGATAACTCCAAAACTCAGAGGACTTACCACAAGACACTAAATGTTTTCTCTTTGGAGCAAATTGAAACGATTGTGGATGCTATTAAAGAAAGAAAAGAGATTTCTGGTTTTAGTGCAGTGGTAACCAAAGAAGCCATCCAAGCCAACGATTGGAACCTTTCGCCTTGTCGTTACCTAGAATCTGAGCTACAAGAGAACCTTACTTTCAGATCTTTTGATGACATCATCGATGACTTAAATCGGACAATCGAACATAAAAATATCAATAAGCTCACCATTAACTGCACCACAGCTAAAGAGCTTGGTTTTCAAGATATTAATGAGCTGTCAAAACAATCAAAAGA
>CAZTNF010000118.1:0-5121 GCA_964615295.1 uncultured Erysipelotrichaceae bacterium
ACGATTTTAACTCTTCTTTATATCTGTCTCCTATCTGACTGGTATATGCCGGATGGACTAAATTTCGTTCCTGTTTTTATGTCGTTTACTCAATTCGATATATCTCGTGTATGGAAAACGGAAAAATTCGAATCCGTTAAGTCGAGCACACCGGCTCATCCATCTGAAGAATAATTCATCTTCCCGTCTGGCTGGGACATTGGGGATTGTGATCATAAAGCACCTCCGAAAAGCGCTCTGATTTTCTAGGTAATTCCTATTTAATAAATTAGGATATGCATTTCATTTATAGTGGTCTTTATTATAGCGTAATCTTACTTATATTTCGTTTTAAGTTGTAATTTAAGCATTTTTACGAATGTATATTTCATCATCTGTTGATCTTTCCAAGCTTGAAAATTGGAAAATTGCGATAAAAAAAGGCCTATCTTAGATAGGTCCTTAAAATGCGTTTATTTCATTTGGAGTTGGCTTACTTTATTAGGAGTTGTACTTTTACAAATGCGTTACTCGCTCTTGAATTTCTTGGGTTCGGCCTTGATTCCAGAATTGAGTCCCAATATAACCACAAGTTCGTCTAGCCACATTCATTTTGCTCTGATCGGTATTTCCACAATTTGGACATTGCCAAAAGAGTTTATGACTTTCATCTTTCTTGATCTCAATTTCCCCTTCGTAGCCACATTCTTGACAATAGTCAGACTTAGTATTGAGCTCAGCATACATAATATTGTCATAAATATGAGTAATTAAAGCCATCACTGCAGGTAAGTTATTGGTCATATTGGGCACTTCTACATATGAAATAGCTCCTCCTGGAGAAAGTTGTTGGAATTTGGATTCAAACGTCAATTTCTTAAAGGCATCAATGGGTTCTGTAACATGCACATGATAGGAATTCGTAATGTAGTTTTTATCGGTGACGTGAGGGATGAGTCCAAAACGATCTTGAAGCGTTCGCGCAAATTTATATGTTGTGGATTCCATGGGAGTTCCATATAAGGAGAAATCAATGTTATGCATGGCTTTCCAACGCGCACAGGCTGCATTGAGATAATCCATAATGCGTTTAGCAAATTTAAAACCATCTGGATCCGTATGAGAAACACCACGCATGTAATACACAGCTTCACATAAACCGGCATAGCCTAGTGAGATGGTGGAGTAACCTCCATAGAGGAGCTTATCGATGGTTTCACCCTTCTTTAAGCGGGCAAGAGCACCGTTTTGCCAAAGAATAGGGGCGACATCACTTGGAGTATTTAAAAGACGTTCATGACGAATCATTAAAGCTCGATGGCATAGTTCAAGGCGTTCGTCAAAAATACGCCAGAATTCTTTTTCATTGCCGCGAGAAGAACAAGCCACATCCACTAAGTTGATGGTGACTACCCCTTGATTAAAACGACCATAATACTGTGGTTTACCTTCTTCATTGATATAAGGCGTTAAGAAAGAACGGCAACCCATAGCTGGATAACAATGCCCTTCTCCATTAGCATCGACTTTTAATTTCAACATCATCTTTTCAGAAATGTAGTCAGGAACCATGCGTTTAGCGGTACATTTAGCAGCTAATTTAGTGAGGTAATAATATTCACTCTCTGGATGAACATTATTTTCAGAAAGAACATAGATCAGTTTAGGGAAGGCAGGAGTAATGTAGTGTCCGCTTTCGTTTTTTACCCCTAAAATTCGTTGTTTTAAAACGGCTTCAATAATAGAAGCTAAGTCGGCTTTGGTTTGGGGATCATCCACTTCATTTAAATCCATAAAAACAGTGATAAAGGGAGCTTGCCCATTCGTTGTCATCAATGTAATGACTTGGTATTGAATGGTTTGAACTCCTTTTTCGACTTCTTTTTGAACTCGCATTTCCGCAATTTCATGGACAGTGTGTTCATCCGTGGGCAAATTCATGGTTTCAAGCTCTTCACGGACTTCTTCACGAGCTTTTTGACGGGAAATGTCCACAAAAGGAGCTAAGTGGGAAAGAGTAATGGATTGCCCACCATATTGAGAACTGGCTACTTGGGCAATAATTTGTGTGGCAATGTTGCAAGCAGTGGAAAAACTATGTGGTTTTTCAATCATTGTTTCCGAAATGACTGTGCCATTTTGCAACATATCTTCTAAGTTGACTAAGCAACAATTGTGCATATGTTGAGCAAAATAATCGGAATCATGAAAGTGAATCAAACCATTATCGTGGGCTTCCATAATGTCATGAGGCAATAAAAAGCGACGTGTGATGTCTTTAGAGACTTCTCCAGCCATATAATCGCGCTGAACGGAGTTAACAAGAGGATTTTTATTGGAATTTTCCTGTTTTACTTCTTCATTGTTGCGCTCTAATAAAGCCATGATCTGTTGGTCAGTCGAATTATTTTTTCGAACCAAAGCCCGTTCATAACGATAAGTGATGTAATTTTTGGCTACGGCATAAAATCCATGGTGCATTAAAGCTGCTTCAACCATATTTTGGATTTCTTCTACGCTTGGAGAACGCTTCACTTTTTCACATTGTTCAACGACCTCATTGATGACTTCGGATAGTTCGGAATCATTCATTTGGTAATGCATAGTGGCCGCATTCGCTTTGCGAATTGCACTTTCAATCTTAGCGACTTCGAAGAATACTTCTTCGCCACTTCGCTTGATCACTTTCATAGTCCGCCTCCTCTTTTTTAAAGCTTAAATAAAAATGAATATAAATAATATGAAAAATATAATTAAAAGGATTATTATTTACAGCTTCATAAGAAGCTGAAATTAACAAAGAATTGGTTATAGCTCACCCTAAAAACAGATCTTTCCTTTTAAAGGAACCTAGATAAGAAAAAGGGCACCACCAACCGAAATTTTCGAGATGTATCTTGATCATGCCTTAAGCTGTAAAGGATTAAGGTCAAATTTGCCCACTCAAAATTGAAAAGAATGTCTTTTAAAACTTTTGGAAAAAGAAAGACAAGATGGGGCATGACCTAGTATAACGATGAGTTTTGAGGAAGAAAAGACAGATAAAAATTCTTATATACCATAAAATTCTCGAAAAAGAAGCCTTTTTTGGAAGAGTATGGCAATTTCCATTCACTAAGCCACCGACAAGGAAGGCGAAAAAAATTTTTTCAGGTGTTCGTTTTGAGCCAAGTTTTCCACTTTAGAGACTATGTACTCAAATGAGGAATTTTCCCAAATGACCAAGGAGAAAAAAGGAAAGCTAGAAAGAACCCACAAAAAAAACCAGACCTCTATAAAGATCTGGCAAAAATCATAAAACCAAGGACAAAGAAAGGTTAGACAAAGGCTTCTTGACTTGGCGAAGCCTCCTCCATTTCTTCCATTTCCTCATAAATTCCTCTTTGCAAAGCATCCAATTCACTTTCACTTGGTTTTGGAGTCGCCATTCCATAGGACTTTAAATAATTGAGGTAGGGATCGGATACTCGTGGATAATTGTTGAGGTAGGTGGGACTAATTCTCCAATAAGCATAACCTTGAATGCCGATCAAAATAAGGCAAAGGATACTACAAAAGCTCCATGAAAAAATAGAATCCCAACGCTCTTTTCCAAAGATAAGAACGATAGCTCTTCCTATAGAACGATAGCCAGCCACCATGATCAAGGCAAAAGTGGTAAAGGCGGGCATGATGTAGCGCCCTTGAGGCTGAAAATCATCTGTCCATGAATAATACATACTTAAGGCAATGACAAGCACCGCGGAAAACGCCGCGAAAAAGTAAAACAACAAATTGTGAGAAATGATTAGAGGAATTCTTTGCTTATTTACTTTATGTGTAAGTCCCACTCCAATCCAAACCACATATTGAATTGCAAACAATACTAAGCCAATGGTCAAAAGGCGAGCGGCAAAGTCATAGATGTCGACTGGAAAAAGAAAGTCCATAATTCCAAGCAAGGCGATCGTAGAAAAAAACGTTTTACGACTCCAAGAAAAACCATCACTTGCACTATAGTTCCACACATCGAAATAAGAAATTCCTTCTCGATATGGCTTAAACACAGTTGATGGTTTTAAATCGGGATCACCATACAGCTCTCCCATCACTAAACGAGTTTTCATTCCTAACATATCGCCATCATATAAGTACATGTTGCGTAAAAACCACCATCCCGCAATTAAAAACGTGACTCCTATAATGACAAACGTTTTTTTCCATACCATCTGGCGTGCAGCACGATTCATTCCTCGATGAAAAGCCGTTAAGAAAAAGACAGGAATCGAAAATAGGACATAAGGGTAGGCATTGTAATAGGACAAAATAGTTAATCCTAAGGCAATAGCCAAACGATAACAATCGGCCCATGTCCAGTTTTCTTTCATTCCGCGCACCCAACAATACAACACGGCTGTTACACAGGCCATGCTGAAAATATCATTGTTGTGGTAGCTACACAAAAACGTAATCTGGGGAGTAAAGGCACAAACAGCGCCAAAGAAAAACGCCCACGCGGGCTTCCATTCTAACCATTCACAAATTCGAAAACAAAAATAAACCATCGTCACGCCACTGATTACGGAAATGATGCGTACGGAAAGCACCAAAGCCCAAGTGCTCGTTGTAAAGAGTGAAACTAAGCGCATATTGAATGCCCCAAGGATATTAACCAGCATAGGACGTAGGGCATAAGAAAATCCCCATCCTTCAATTCGGACTGCGGGTTCCCAGGCATTGGGAAGACGACCATTCAAGTAGATGTAGTTAGACAAGATAATGCGTTGATACTCATCGGGGGATTTATCCATGGGAACCGTGAGCATCCAAATTACATCCAGCGCGAAAATGAGGACTAAAAAGATTGTGATCCAAGTCCACGTTTTGCGCGAATAGCCAAAGCGTTTCGCTTTAGCTCTTCGATTCAAGGCAATCTCTCCTTTCTTGTTATTTCATTTCTTTTTTTACCTTAACAGAAAAAGGATTAAAGAACTCAATTCTCTTCTTTTTGAGAAAAAATCGATTTTCCACTCAGTTCAAAAAGATGTTTTAAAGGCTAGGAAAAACTTTTCATGGTTGAAAAGAATTTCGAATTAGCTCAGGAATTTTAGGAAGCAATTTCTTATTTTTTCTAAACCTTTTATAATGAGGTCATTATGAAGA
>CAZTNF010000119.1:0-5045 GCA_964615295.1 uncultured Erysipelotrichaceae bacterium
AAGTGAGTGCTAATAATCATGGATGCCCCATCTTCAAAGTTGGTTAAAATCGCTGATAAAATGCGATCCCGTGCAGCTGGATCGACTCCACCTAAAGGTTCATCCAAAATATAAAGTTTGGCTTTACGAGACATCACAAGAGCTAAGTGTAACTTTTCCTGCATTCCTTTCGACATTGCCTTGATTTCAGCGTTTTTATCTAAATCAAATTCTTGAATGAGTTTTTCCGCTTTTTGTCGATCAAAATTGGAGTAAAACGAACTATAAAAAGACAAAGCTTCTTTGACTTTCCAGTGCAAAGGTAAGGCGCTCCGCTCTGGTAAATAGGAAATATCTTCTTTATTTAAAGTTTTCAAAGATTTTCCATCTAGATTGATACTTCCTTGATCAGGAATCAGTAAGTCATTGATGCACCGAATCAAAGTACTTTTTCCCGATCCATTTGGACCAAGAAGACCTACAATTTGATTTTCTTTAAGCTCTAGATTCAAATCATCGAGCACCTTTTTTAGACCAAACGATTTAGACAAATGATCAATTTGAAGAAGCATCTTTATCCTCCTTTTCAAGCAGTTGTATGCTTTCTTGAGCGGAAAAACCTAAGGTAGCCATATCCTCCAAAAATTTTTGGCATAACTCAGTCGCTTTTTGGATTCGAGTTTGTAAAAGAACATCTTGAAGTGGTTTCACAAATTTTCCACTGGTCCGTCTGGTTTCGATAAGCCCTTTTTGTTCCAATTGGGTGAGTGCTTTGGATACAGTATTAGGATTAGTTTTACTCATCAGCGCCAATTCGCGAACAGAAGGTAACTTTTGGCCTGGTTCAAGATGACCCGCTATAATCTGAGTTTCTAGGATATTAGCAAGTTGTAAATATAAGGGAGCATCGTTTTCGAAATGAAACTCCATCCCACTCCTCCTCTCTAATTGTATTATTTACATGACACAATGATACAAATGATTCAGAACTTCGTCAAGAAGACCGTTATAAAGCTTTTTACCATTTCTTCATGGACAAAAAAAAGAGCGGCTAGCCGCTCTTTAGAAAGAAAATTAATCGAGATCTTCACCGTTAGAGGCAATGACTTTCTTGTACCAGTCAAAGGAATCCTTTTTACTACGAGAGAAGTCACCAGTACCATCATCATGACGATCTACATAGATAAAGCCATACCGTTTGGCATATTGACCTGTTCCTGCGGATACCAAATCAATTGGGCCCCATGTGGTGTAGCCAATCAAAGGCGCTCCATCTTCAATGGCTTCAGACATGGCTTTAATATGAGGACGGAAATAGTTGATTCGATAATCATCGTGAATAGATCCATCTTCTTCTACTTTATCAAAGGCACCAAAACCATTTTCAACTACCATTAAAGGCGTACCAGGATAACGATCACGCAATACATCAATTGTATAACGCAATCCATCTGGATCAATTTGCCATCCCCAATCACTCGCTTCAAGATATGGGTTTTTAACCCCTACTGACATATTTCCAGCGGTTTTCTCCGCATCTTCATCTGTAGCTACGCAATTGGACATGTAGTAGGAGAAGGTATACATATCCACCGTACCTTCTTTTAAGATCTTCTTATCTTCTTCCGTGATAAAGGAAGTATCAATACCATGATCTTTGAAGTAGCGCATCATGAAAGGTGGATATTCGCCACGCACTTGCACATCCCCACAAAAGTTGTTTTTAAAATTGTCTTCATCAAACACCGCTAAAATATCCTTGGGATTTGGCGTGAAAGGATAAAGGGTAACGTGAGCGATCATGTTACCAATAACAAAATCGGGATTGATTTCATGACCAACTTTTACCGCTAAAGCACTTGCTACAAATTCATTATGAAGAGCTTCAAACATTCTTTGTGGATTGCTCTTGAGTTCATTTAAAGGAATAGGGTGATCGGCATTGATGTCTTCTTCTTCGATGATGCCAAGGCCATATAAATTTCCAATACCACCTTCACCCATGCAAGGAATGTTAATTTCGTTAAAAGTAAGCCAATATTTAACTTTGTCTTTGTAACGTTCAAAGCAAGTCTTTGCATACTTTACAAACAAGTCGATGACTTTGCGATTTGAGAATCCACCGTAGTCCTTTACGATCCACCAAGGAATTTCATAGTGACATAAAGTGACGAGAGGTTGGATGCCGTATTTGGCGCATTCGTCAAACACCGCATCATAGAATGCCAACCCAGCTTCATTTGGTTCTTCGTCTTCGCCATTGGGATAAATACGTGCCCAGTTGATGGATAAACGGAAGGTATTAAAACCCATTTCGGCGAAGAGCTTGATGTCTTCTTTGTAATGATGATAGAAGTCAATGGCTTCATGACTTGGATAAAACGCATTAGGATCGGTTTTAGGTAAAAAAGTACGAGGCGTATTGACATCGCCGCCTAATAACATATCGGGGACAGAAAGCGTTTTGCCATCTTCTAAGTAAGCCCCTTCGCATTGGTTAGCAGCAACGGCTCCACCCCATAAGAAATCTTTTGGAAAGCTCATGTTGTATCTCCATTTCTAAGAATTCTTTATATCCTCATTCTAGCAGGAAAACCGCTTTCTTTATTTTAATTTTCGAATAAGTTTTGCCTTTAAGAACCTCAAATTGTCCGGCAAAAGGTTATATAGACAGGGATCTTAGTCCATGAGCCATGTTTTCTTTAAGGAACTAAAAGTTTGAGCGTACGAGCAATCGCCATATAGTAAGGAGACTTCGAATTAAGTAACAACGAAATTATTTCAAGAAGAGAAAGGTTCTTAAAAATTCCTCGATTTTTTGAAATTTCAGAGGTATCAATGTGATAAAAATTAAGAATTGATTTGGAAAAAAATCCATGAAGATCTTCGTGACCAAAAAGATCACGTTCTATTTTCTTTAAACTGTCGCCTTTTAACAAATATCTATAGAGAACTTGGGCTGATATCCACTCTACAGAAGCATTCGCAGCAGAGTTTTTGTAATTGGTTTCAAGTAGCTTGAGCATAATTTCCTCACACATATTAATAATTAAGGAAACTATAGCAGCCTTCTATCAATCCAAAGCTTGAGCAGCTCTTTTAAGTGGTTGGCTAAAAAAGAAAAGGCGAAGATATTTTCTCTTCGCTTAAGTCTAAAAATTTTCTATTAATCTAAGTCTTCGCCATTTGAAGCAATGACTTTTTTGTACCAATCAAAGGAATCTTTTTTCTTATAAGAGAAGTCTCCCGTTCCATCGTCATGGCGATCCACATAGATAAAGCCATAGCGCTTAGCATATTGACCCGTTCCTGCCGATACTAAATCGATTGATCCCCAAGAGGTGTAGCCAATTAAAGGGGCACCATGCTTTGATATGAGGACGGAAATAGTTGACGCAGTAGTCATCGTGAATACTTCCATCTTCTTTTACTTTATCAAAAGCTCCAAAGCCGTTTTCTACCACCATTAAAGGCGTTCCAAGATATCGATCGCGAAGCTTATTAAGAGTGTATCTTAATTCATCGGGATCGATTTGCCAGCCCCAATCGCTTGCTTTAAGGTATGGATTTTTTACTCCAGTAGACATGTTTCCAGCGGTTTTCTCTGCGTTTTCATCCGAGGACATACAATTAGACATGTAGTAAGAGAAAGTATACATATCCACCGTACCTTCTTTTAAAATCTTCTTATCTTCTTCGGTGATGAAACTCGGATCGATCCCGCGTTTTTTGAAAAATTCAGGAGTAAAGGCTGGGTATTCTCCACGCACTTGAACATCTCCACAGAAATTGTTCATTTCATTGTCGTAGTCGAAAGTGACAAATATATCTTTTGGATTTAGAGTCAAAGGATACGCTGTCATATGAGCGATCATACATCCAATCATAAAATCAGGATTGATTTCATGGCCTACTTTTACCGCTAAAGCACTTGCTACAAATTCGTTATGAAGGGCTTCAAATACACGTTGTACGTTCACCTTCAATTCGGATAAAGGAATAGGATGATCGGCTTTGAGGTATTCTTTCTCTATTACTCCAAGTCCATATAAGGGTGTTGGCATCGCCGCCTAATAACATATTCGGAACCGAAAGAGTTTTACCATCTTCTAAGTAAGCCCTTTCGCATTGATTAGCCGCAACTGTGCCCCCATAAGAAATCTTTTAGAAAGCTTATGATGTATCTCCTATTCTAAGAATTTCTATTTATCTATTTTAATAGTGAAAGCGCTTTCTTTATTTATATTTTTTATCTTTTAGACCTAAATACTTTTTGAATTGAGCAAAAAGCCAAGAGAACTAAGAAGTAATAAAATTTTGTATCCTATTTAAAGAGAACAAAAATCCGTTTTCTGTAAAGATTTGGTTTTAGGATAATCGATTCAAAATAGCTAAAAAAAAGAGCCTAAACGAATTTAATCGTTAGAAGCTCTTAAAAAGTTCCAAGCTAGAAACTTTTTTGGTGAAGATCGCTAGCTAAGCCCCGCTGATGCGGGGAAAAATTTTTACAAAGATAATATTTTTATTTTCAAATGGATCATCCCCGCGTAGGCGGGGAAAAGGCTACCAATCGACTTTATTTATAGCATTTTTTATTCATTATTTTCAATTTTTATTGTTTTTTTTCTAGCTTTTTTCTGAATAGTTTAGGCTTTATTTTCCTCAATCTCAAGTTTTTGGGTACTCTACTGTAAGGCCATATTCAGTAGAATATTTCACTTTCCATTTTCCGATATGAACTTCATTAGACTCTTCTTTAAAGCAAACTACCAAGTTATTTTTGAACTCTTTTGGAATCTTCTGAGCTATTCCATTACTTTCCATCCATGATTTTACTTCATGAGAAAATTCATCAGCATCAAACGTAGTCCATGTTAAAAGACGATTGCGAATTTCTAAAAAAGTCCATTTATCTTCTTCTTTTTTATCTTTTACTTCGTCATAGGTAAAAATTGAAAATTCTATACTTGGCCCTACATCACGGACACTTAATTGAGCTTGACCTTCTGAATAAATATTTTGGCTTTTCATAAGACCATTTAGACCTTTAGTTTTGGTGCTTTTTA
>CAZTNF010000120.1:0-4893 GCA_964615295.1 uncultured Erysipelotrichaceae bacterium
TGAATCGAGAAATCTAGCTTTGTTTATAGAGAAAAGAAGAAAGCTTAATCCATTTCCAAATCGCCTGTATATAAGCGATAATAAACTCCTTTTTTGGCCAATAAGGATTCGTGGTTGCCGCGCTCGATAATGCGTCCTTGATCTAATACCATGATGACATCCGAGTTCATGATGGTGGACAAGCGGTGGGCAATGACAAAGACAGTGCGTCCCTTCATCAATTCATCCATTCCTTCTTGAACCAAGCGCTCCGTACGGGTATCAATGCTCGAAGTCGCTTCATCCAAAATTAAGACGGGCGGGTTAGCGACAGCGGCGCGGGCAATGGCAATCAACTGACGTTGTCCTTGGGAGAGGGATTCTCCTGAGGCATCAATCACTGTGTTGTACCCATTTTCCAAGTGATTGATAAAGCCATCTGCCTTGGCTAACTTAGCTGCTGCAATACATTCTTCATCGGTTGCTTCGAGTTTACCAAAGCGAATGTTATCCATGATGGTTCCTGAGAAGAGTGTCGTTTCTTGTAAAACCATACCAAGCGAACGACGTAAGTCTGGTTTTTGGATGAGATCGATGTTAATGCCATCATAGGTGATGGATCCCTTTTGAATTTCGTAAAAGCGGTTGATGAGGTTGGTAATGGTTGTTTTACCAGCTCCTGTCGCTCCAACAAAGGCGATCTTTTGGCCTTGGTTAGCGTAAAGCGAAATATCATGCAAAACCGTTTTTTCAGGCACATAGCCAAATGTCACATCATCAAAGATAACATCTCCACGTAAGGGAACCATTTCAAATTGGTTGTTAGGACGAGGATGCTTCCAGCACCAGTGACCAGTGTATTCTTGGGATTCTACCCATTTGCCATCGACTTGCTTCGCACGAACAAGCGTTACTACACCTGTGTTTTTTTCGGAAGGTTCATCCAATAAGGCAAAAATACGCGAAGCACCAGCTTGGGCCATAACAACCGAGTTAATTTGTTGTGAAATCTGAATGATGGGGTTATTGAAGCTCCGGTTCAAGGTTAACATCGCTGCAATCGTTCCAAGCGTGATACCAAATTGACCATGAATGGCTAAATATGATCCCGCTACGGCGCAAAAGACATAGGAAATGTAACCAAGGTTAGCACATATGGGCATCAAGATGTTGGCATAGATGTTGGCTTGAGCACTGGCATGTTCTAACGTCTCGTTAATTTTAGCAAAGTCTTGTTTAACAGCTTCTTCATGTGAGAAAACCTTAATAACCCGAGTTCCTTCGACCATTTCTTCAATGTAGCCGTTGGCTTTACCCAGTTCGGCTTGTTGCTCTTTGAAGTAACGAGCCGAAAAGCTGGTTATGCGACGGGATAAAAACAGCATCCCAATCGCAAAAACAAGGGTGATGCAAGCCAAAACGAAAGAAAGACGCAGCATAGAAATAAAGACAAAGATAATCATCACAAACGAAGAGAACATTTGTGGAAGCGATTGAGAGATCAGCTGGCGTAAGGTATCGGTATCATTGGTGTATACCGACATAATGTCCCCATGAGCATGGGTATCAAAATAAGAAATCGGCAACGTTTCCATGTGATTGAACAAGCGTTCACGCACATTATTGAGCGTTCCTAAACTGACATAAACCATTAAACGGTTCCAAGTGTAAGTGGCCACGACACCAATTAAGTACACCATGGCAAGTTGGGCAAGAGCTGTCAGCAAAGGAGAAAAGTCTTTAGAACCACTTTGCACCATCGGCGTGATGTAATTATCGATCAGAGATTGTTGAAAGGTGCTTCCGTATACGTTAGCAAAGGAAGAGACCAAAATCAAAAGAATGATACAGATGAATTTTCCTTTATAAGAGCTCCAAACCATGGAAAGAATACGCTTCAATTCTCCCGATTTTAAATCTTTTAACGATACCGTCTTGCGATCTCTAGGCTTAGAAAATTGGTTCGGTTGAGAGCTACTTGGCATCTTCGTCACCTCCTTTTTGTTGAGCCTGCCAGGTGGTGCGATAAATTTCATTGGTTTTGAGCAACTCATCGTGCGTGCCCATCGCAATCAAATGGCCTTTATCCAAAACCATGATTTGATCAGCATCCTGCAAAGAAGAGACACGTTGAGAGATGATGATCTTTGTGGTATCTGGAATTTTGGTGCGGAAGGCTTGGCGAATCAAAGCATCGGTAGTGGTATCAACAGCAGAAGTGGAGTCATCCAAAATCAAGATTTTTGGTTTTTTCAAAAGAGCACGAGCGATCGTTAAACGTTGTTTTTGTCCACCCGATACGTTGCTTCCACCTTGTTCAATGTAGGTATCGTACCCATTGGGCATTCTGGAAATGAATTCATCGGCTTGAGCCAATTTACACGCTTCAACGATTTCTTCATCTGTAGCTTCTGCATCACCCCAGCGCATATTTTCCTTAATAGAACCTGAGAATAAGACGTTTTTTTGTAAAACCATCGCAACCGAATCGCGTAAAGTTTTTAAATCGTAGTCTTTAACGTTGACTCCACCGACTTTTACCGCGCCTTCGGTTACATCATAGAGTCGAGGAATGAGGCTCACCAAAGAGGATTTGGAAGAACCCGTACCACCCAAAATACCTAAAGTGGTACCAGAAGGCAAAGAGAAGTTGATGTCACGCAATACGAAGTGGCCATCGACTTGTTCGGCATAGTTGAAATACACATGATCGAAATCAATGCTACCATCTTTGACTTCTTTAAGGCCATTAGCAGGAGATTGTAAATAAGAGACTTGGTTGATGACTTCCACAATACGTTTGGCCGAAGCAGCTGACATCGTAACCATAACTAAAATCATGGAGAACATCATTAAGGACATCAGTAAGTTCATGATGTAGGTGAAAAGCGACATCATAGTTCCCACTTCCATCTGTCCATAAACAATTAAGTTGGCACCAAACCAAGCCACTAAGAGTACAGAACCATACATGGCTGCTTGCATGAGTGGTTGGTTCAAGATCATTAACAACTCTGCCTTTTTGTTAATGTCATAAATATCAGTCGAACGAGCATCAAAGCGATTGATTTCATAATCTTCCCGGACAAAAGATTTAACAGCCCGAATACCTGTGATATTTTCCTGAATTTCTTCGTTGAGCTTGTCATACTTTTTAAACATTTCATTGAAAGTAGGACCCGCTTTTCGAATTAAGAAAAAGAGAGAGACAGCCAAAATGATTAAAATGATAAGCAATCCAAAGCCGATTTCACTCGACAAGTAAAAGACCATAACGAGTGCCATCAAAAAGTTTAATGGAGCACGAACTGCCACACGAATGATCATTTGAAAGGAGTTTTGTACGTTGGTGACATCTGTTGTCAAACGCGTAATCAAACCTCCTGTGGAATACTCATCTATATTAGAAAAAGCAAAGTTTTGAATGTTATTGAATTCCGCTTCGCGTAAATTTTTGGCAAATCCCGCCGAAGCAATTGCAGCATAACGTCCCGATAAGCCACCAGTAATCAATGCAAAAAGCGCGGCTAGAAACATAAGAAGACCATATTTCCAAACAGTCCCCATATCTCCTGTACTAATACCCTCATTGACCATTTTGGACATTAGAAAGGGAATTAAAATGTCTAAAAGGACTTCAAGAGCAACCAATATAGGAGTAAGGATCGTTTCACGTTTGTAGCCTTCAATGTGTTTCGCGAGTGTCGAAATCAAGATCGGCCACCTCCTTACTTGTTAAATTGTGCAAAATTTGTTTTAAAAACTTCATTCCTTGATCCAAAAGCTCAGGATCCATATCGGTTAACATTAAATCCTCTGCTTCTTGAACCTGTCGATGCATACTCTCCACAAGAGTTATGGCTTTTGGGGTTAAGACGACATAGCGTTTACGACGATCCTTATCTCCTGCTTCACGCCCCAACAAATTTTTAGTTTCTAAGCGTGTAATCATGGTAGATACAGAAGGATTCGAAATTTGAAAGTGATCCTCTATATTGCGTTGAATTACATTAACTTTTTTCAAAGTTTGTTCATAAACGTAAACAAGAACTTCGAA
Source organism: uncultured Erysipelotrichaceae bacterium (assembly GCA_964615295.1). GTDB lineage: Bacteria > Bacillota_I > Bacilli_A > Erysipelotrichales > Erysipelotrichaceae > Allobaculum. Next base: position 4,037 of record CAZTNF010000120.1, read on the forward strand.
TTGGACTTTTGTTAATCCTTCATCTTTTAAGATAGTGTCAAATTTCGAACGCAACGCATGATTAATCACTTTAAAATACCAAGTCATCTCCTCAGCTCGACAAGACATCAAAGCCCTCCTTTCTCTTTTCTCTTTAAGATTGCCCTCTAAAAATCGAAAAGACTTTTGAAAGCTAAGCTCGCCTTTTAAAAAAACTTGATAGAAGGAAAAAAATAAAAAGTGTCACCTTCTTGAGGTAACAAACACTTCTTCAAAAATTCTTTTAAAACATAACAAGCTATCTTATAGTCGGCTATATTATCATGCCAATATAAAATTTCGTCAATTGTCTTGTTTGAGAACAAATTTTAAAGCGCTTTTTCGAATAAAAGCGGATAAAAATTCAATACTTTTTTGAATATCTTTTCGAAAGAATTCTATTTATCCTTTATTTAAAGAAATTTATCTTTTTAGCAAAAATAACTGCATTTGTCTATGTTTTTTTTCAATAAAAAATACGAAGAAATCGACTCAGAAGCAATTGAATATAAATCATTGAGCCATTTTTATAAATGCTTCCATATTTTTATCAATCGCCTGAGTTTCGAGGGAAAGAACCTGTTCAATGGAAGCCAATCCTAATTTCACGAAACAAAATATCAGTTGATCTATTGTTTTTCATTATAGTGACGATTTAGTTTTGATCTGCCATTTACTTTATGAATGAAGTCTTAGCCCATCCTCGTTTTGTCTGACTTCTATAAATCGAGTGAACTAAAGAGCCGTTTTTGTTCTCATTCAAAATTTCTCAAGTAATATAGAGCCATGAAGAAAAATCAAGAATTCGAAGTAACCTGTACTGATTTAAGCGATTTAGG
>CAZTNF010000121.1:0-4846 GCA_964615295.1 uncultured Erysipelotrichaceae bacterium
GGGCAACTCAGCCGTATGCCACGATTGATACACCACATTGCTTTTGGGATCTTGATAGGCTTGAGTGAAAAATTCGAAAAATTCACCTGGGGTATTGATTCCCTTTGGTAAAGCGTATTGATCGCGATCAAGCTCATGCAAAATGCTAGAAGTAAATAAGGAGCAGTTGTTGCCTAAAACCCAATACGTTTTCCAAATGCCCTTACGGAATTTGTAAAACTTACTGCCCGTACGCCAATATAAACGACACGTATAGTCCTTTTGAAGTTTTTCAAAATTTTCTTTGGTCATCGCTTCCCGAGAGAGAGGACAATACCATCGATACGTTTCCTGACGCATTTGATTCAAAATTTCTTGAAGATGTTTTTCTTGGTCTGGAGTTAAGTGAATACCGAATTCAAAAATCGTGCTGTCTTCATATACACAGGAATTATTAACATAAATTTCCATGGGAACGGTAAATAAGATTCCCGGACCAAGCGTACGAAACATCTTTTCTTCCGCAACATCGTAATTGCCATAGGAATACATGATGCCTTGATATGAGAAGGTCATATGGCCTACTTGATGGTCGCCACTTAATCCCGTATGAACAAAGACGCGTAAATTAATGGATTCATTATTTTTATAGACATCAAAGGGAAAGGAGTCGACCTCCATTTTCTTTTTGTGAGCCAAGCGCAAAATAATCGCTGGTCCAGCTGCGACAACATATACTGGCAAAGCGTTCCAATAGCGAAAAGACCAAGTACGAGAACCAGAATGATTTTGAAATACATACAGTTCAGCGATGAGCTGTATCCCTTGGTATATGAAATAACCACCAATGCTTATTTGTAACAAATGTACATCTTCTTTGGCATTGGTGCACAGGACAATCCCAAAGATGAGACCTGCTAAACCAATGAGCAAAAATGGAATTCCAGTCATGGATTTTTCTTTTAAATCCATCAGACCTTCAATCATTAAAATGGCTCCAGTACCAATCATGTACCAGCCAAAGAGAATGGAGATAAACACGACACCTTCTGCTCGATATCCCCATAAAAAGCCTGCTAAAACGCCTGCTACAATTCCTTTCAACAATTCCATGACGTTTTTTAACTTCCAGGCTTGCCAAAGCAATAATAAGGCCGAGGCCGTACATAAGAGAGCTAAGCCAATCATCAATCCATCAGCCAATCCATAAGGAAACAAAATACAAAATAGGCCGAGAACAATCAAAGCAAGCCCACCCATCCACTCAAGCTTTTCTTGTTGTTTTAATTTCATATCCCAATTTTTCCACAGAAATGAATAATTCTTTTCTGAGTGCCCGAAAAGCACCTCTAAAAACCAAAATTTTTTATAGGAAATTTATTCTAAAGACTGTCTATGAGCTTAAAAAAATTTCATTTTTAATATCACTGATTGAAATTAATTGTAGTTTTTAATTTCAAAAATAAAAGTGTACTTAAGAATGGAAATGAATTGGAATGAACTCAATAAAAAAAGAAAGTTCGAAATAAGCCTATGAGTGATCACAATATTGGAAGAGGATTGAATGCGGTAGTTAAGACAGTCATTGAATTATACGATGCTAGAGCTCTAGATATGGATAGTGCCAAGAAGATTATTGCTTCCTGCGGTGAAGCGGTAAACTGGAGTGATGGAAATACGTATGAGGCGACAGACTATATTCGTCGGTGTCAATGTGGAAAATGTCTGAAAATGATTCCTGAAGGTGAAAAATTGTATTCTGTTTGGGATGTTTCGAATGAGGTTCCTGACTCCTATCATATTGAGGAAAAAGCGGGATTAGCTACAGATGGATTATGTGCAGAATGTTTTGACGAAGTTATTAGTCAACAATGCCACGATCCCAAAGCTGGAAAACGGGAAATGAAATACATTGAATCCAATGTAGATGAAGACCAATACAGAAGTGAAGGAAAATATCCAAATACTAATAACGGCTATAGATGGCCTCGACTAAAAAAAGGTTAGAAGTTAAAAAACTTCTAGCCTTTTTAAATAACCGCAATTTTTATGAATTACTGGAATTCGTCCTATTTTTAGAACGATCTTGATTGAGTTCTCTCTCCTTTATCTATCCTTCTTTCCTGGAGAAGAAGTTCAATCTCTTTATTCTTCCACTCTTCTCATCATTCCATTGAAACGATAAATTCCATGAAGGCGAAAGAAATAGAAAAAAAGGAAAATAATGCTTGGGAAAGACTCCTCGTTCCAAAATTTAGAAGAATTCAAGTTACTAAAAAAAAGACCATAACGATTAAATCGCTATAGTCCTAAAATATCTAAAAATAAAGTTTAGCCTACTAGATTAACAGGCTAAGGCTGCGAAGAATCAACAATATCTTGGCTCAATTGATTGAGCTCTGCTTCTTCTTTGACAAAAGCCTTCTTTTCTTGTTCTTTTTCGATTTGGACTTCTAATTCTTTGAATTCATCGGTTGGCTCTTTAGAAGTCTCATTTAATAAATGGGCTTTATCTAAGAGGTGGAAAATCAAAGATAAAGCAATTCCCGCTAAGGCCGAAAGCACCATGCCAGAAAGCGTGATATCTCCAAATTGGATGGTAACTCCAGAAAGACCAATAACAAATACAACTGAAGTTAAAATCATGTTAATGGAATTGGAGTAATCTACTTTTTCATCAATCAAAATACGAAGTCCAGATACCCCAATCATTCCATATAATAGGAAGGAGATTCCTCCAATTACGGCTGAAGGAATGGATTGAATAAGAGCACAAAGTGGACCAATAAAAGCGCAACAAATCGACAAGACCGCCGCCCCTCCAATTACATAAACGGAATAAACTCCGGTTAAAGCCATGACACCAATGTTTTCGCCATAGGTTGTCGTGGGAACTGAACCAAGTAAACCAGATATCATGGTGGAGAAGTTATCCGCAAAGATCGTGCGATCTAGTCCTGGATCTTTAATTAAATCCCGACCAATGATTTGACTCGTGACAATTTGGTGCCCAACATGCTCAGAAGTCGTAACCAATAAAACGGGAAGCATGGTAAAGATAGCGCCTAAGGAAAATTGCGGCATTTGGAAATTGGGCAATTGCAACCAAGAAGCCTCTGCAATGGGAGCAAAGTCGACTACGCCAAATAAAATTGCTGTGATATAGCCACACACCACGGCAATCAAAATGGGGATAATCGCAAAAAATTTACGGAAGCAAACATTTCCAATGATGGCTACTCCTAGAGTAACCGCAAAAATAACGATGTTGCTTACTAAAACATGTTCATCCAACAAGCCAGCCGTAGAAGCAGCGGAGTTGGAAAGTTCTAACCCAATTAAAGCAACTACCGGTCCCATAGCAGCGGGAGGCAAGACCACATCAATCCAATGGGTTCCAAATTTTTTAATGATCAAGGCAATAAGACAGCCTAACAATCCGACCACTACGAATCCGCCAAGAGCATAGGGAAATCCCCATTTGGCAATGACAAGACTTGCGGGGCCTAAAAAAGCAAAGGAACTTCCTAAATAGGCTGGAGCTTTTCCTTTAGTGATCGCAATGAACAACAAGGTTCCCACCCCATTCATGAATAGAACAACGGCAGGATTGATTTGAAATAAGAAAGGCACCAATACAGTTGCTCCAAACATCGCAAACAAGTGTTGGATAGAAAGGGGCAAAAGTAGGTTAAAGGGAACCTTTTCTTCTACCTGAATAATTCGTTTAGCCATTTATCTCCTTTCAACAACTCTCTTTTTAAGAGAAAGCTTCTTGTCTTTATGCATTTAGACAAGTGATCAATCTTTTTTTACGAATTCCAAAGCACTTTGGCAAGTAGTTTTTTAAAAATGTTAAAAAACTTCTTTCTCTTCAAGAAGCTCAGCTTTTATTGACTTTAGGAATAAAGAATAAGCATTCTCTTTCTTGAAAGGCTATGAGAAGGGAAATTTATCCAAATGATATAGAATTAAATTTTATTCGTACCGTATAGTGAGAAAAATAGAGATTAGAAATAAAAACGATTTTAGCCGATGAAAAGAGAGGAGAAGGCATGAATGCAGATCAATTGAAAGAGGCCCTTGAAAATGGGAAACAAACCCCTAAGCACTTAGGCCGTTTATATATTTATGCGAGTGCATCTCATCTAGAAGAAGAGATTTTAACGGACTTAAAGGAATCCATTAAAATCATTCTTGTTTTAGATGAAGAGTCTTTTTATCACCTCATTGAGAAAGCTTCTCTTGCTTGGCAAACAAAGATCGAACAATTCGAACCCCTTATTCAACATTGTGAGGCCATTAAAGGTCTTGAACGTCTTAGCAAGAAAAAAGGAAAAGAGGAAAAGAGGATAGCCTCCTTACGTGCGCTTTTTATCAATATTATTTCTCTTTCTCTTCAAAAATTCAGCATCCAAACGGGAAAGAATCATCTCACCAAAAAAGACTTAGCTTTTTTAGATGAGCTCTTTAAAGATCCAAATAGCTTAGCTCCCTATGAAAAATGCTTTTATTTTCCCTTTCAACAAGTTCAAAAGGGAAAATGGAAAGTGACAAGCGAACAATTCTTATTTCAATGTCTTTTTCAAATTCAATGGCTTGCCGATTTTTTAGAAGCCAAGATAACCAATCATCAAGCCAAACAAGCGATTCTCTTGGAACTATTTGAAATGCAAAAACATTTTTCCTTAGAAGACCTTCAACTGTTTTTAAAGCAACCTATCCAATCCAAAAGCGGATCAGCCATTTTCTCTCTAATCACAGAGAACTCTTTTCGCTTATCTCTTTATGAAGAAAATGGATTGTCCAGAGAGTGACATCCTCCCCCGCCTAAAGAGGCGGGGGCTTCCTTTCGCACAAGCGAACA
>CAZTNF010000122.1:0-4840 GCA_964615295.1 uncultured Erysipelotrichaceae bacterium
ACCACAATACTTTACAATCAGGCTTTATGAATGCAGATGACCATGCTTATTTGCAATCGGTGGCCGCTAAGCATGGTGTTTTATTTTCTCGTCCTGGTAATGGCATTTGTCATCAAGTGCATTTGGAACGCTTTGCTAAACCTGGAAAAACTCTGATTGGTTCCGACTCTCATACCCCAACGGCCGGAGCCCTAGGCTCTATTGCGATGGGCGCTGGTGGCTTAGACGTAGCCAAAGCGATGGCGGGACTTGGCTATACCATTCCTTATCCCCAAGTCGTAGAAGTGCGTTTAGAAGGGGAGTTGCCTCATGGCGTTTCCGCTAAGGACATCATCTTAGAACTCTTAAAGCGCCGTACGGTTAAAGGCGGTGTAGGGAAAATCTTTGAATACACTGGGGATGGGGTCGATACCCTTTCTGTTTACCAACGCGCAACCATCACCAATATGGGCGCCGAGCTTGGAGCCACTACATCTATTTTCCCTTCTGATGACCGTACTCTTGAATTTTTGCGTCAACAAGATCGCCAAGCGGATTGGCAAGAACTCAAAGCGGATGAAGGAGCCACTTATGATGATGTAGAAATTATCGATTTATCCACCCTTCGTCCCGCAGCGGCTTGTCCAAATTCTCCCGATGCAGTGAAATCCATTGACGAACTAGAAGGGCAAAAAATTGATCAAGTCGCCATTGGCTCTTGCACCAACTCTGGTTTTGAAGACTTGATGAAAGCCGCCGCAATCTTGGAAGGACAAAAAGTCGCTCCTAATGTCTCCCTCGTCATTTCTCCAGGAAGCCGTCAAGTGCTCCTGAAATTGATGGAAAGTGGCGCCCTTCAAACCTTTGTCAAAGCGGGAGCGCGTATTTTGGAATGTACCTGCGGTCCTTGCATCGGAATGGGCCAATCGCCAAAAAGCGAAGGGGTCTCCTTGCGTACATTTAACCGCAACTTTTATGGTCGCTCCGGAACCAACTCAGCGGGGGTGTATTTAGTGGGGCCTGAAGTAGCTGCTGCGAGTGCGATTGCGGGTGTTTTTGCCGATCCGACCAAACTAGACTATCAGGATCATGATTTTGAAGAAGTGCCTTTCATTGATGACAGCATGATTCTGGCTCCTTCGGCTCATCCAGAAGAAGTAGAAATCGTGCGCGGGCCCAATATCAAGCCCCTTCCTTTAAACGAAGCTTTGCCTTCTTCCTTTACCAAAAAAGCTGTGATTGTTCTTGGTGACAACATCACAACCGATCATATTGCACCAGCTGGGGCCAAAGTATTGCCTTATCGCTCCAACATTGAAAAGCTTTCTACCTTTGTCTTTGCCAACAACAAAGAAGGCTTTGATCAAGTGTGCAAAGAAAATGGGGGAGGAATCATTGTAGCGGGAGAAAACTATGGTCAAGGCAGTAGCCGTGAACATGCAGCGCTAGCCCCGATGTATCTTGGCATTAAAGCCGTGATGGCCAAGTCCTTTGCACGCATTCACTTAGCTAACCTCATCAACTTTGGTATTTTGCCTTTGGTGTTTGAAAATCCTGAAGATTACGATTCCATTGAGGAAATGGATGACTTAGCCTTTGAAAATCTCGATGAACTTCGAGCTGATCAACCACTGGTGGTGAAAAACCTCACCAAAGGCTTGGAATACAATCTTATACCTCAATTTGTAGAACAAGATATCCCTGTTTTACAAGCAGGCGGAACATTAAACTATATTCGCTCGATGCAAGACTAGTCGAGTTGATCTTTTTGTTTGAAAGGAAGTTTTTGGTAGACTTCCTTTTTTTTGGGAAAAGGAAATGGGCAAAAAAGAGCGCAATAATCTTTTTTTCTTGCATCCTTTTGAAAAAGGAGGTTTGTATGGAAGCAAAAGAAAAGATGGCATCCATTCTGGATAAGACAACAAGTCCCTCAGCCTATTCCGTCTCACCCGATCCCGCTTTGCAATTTGTGTTTGGAATGTTTGGCCTTATGACCTGGATTTCAACGGTTGTTTCTATGTCTCCCGATACTATGTTTGTTAAGGGAGTATTGCAGGTGTGTCTTGGGGTCGCTGCTTTTGCAGGCAGTTGTATGAATTTGCGACGTGGGGATCCCCATGGCAACGTCAACTTAATCTTGTCCGTCATTTTAGGCTTCGCCTTTGGTATCACTTCCCTAGCTCCATTTTTCGGTGGCCATATTCACACTTGGCTTTTATCGACCATTTTGTTAGCGGGAAGTCTATATATGGCTTGTTTTTTGCCTCTTCTTGGCGATTCTCCCATTTATATATGGTGTGAGCATATTTTGGTCTGCCTAGGCCTTTTCTTTAAAAGTCTATCGGACATTTTAGGCCTTTCTATACTTGGGAATATTGGAGCGTGGTTATTGCTTGGCTTTGCTCTTCTAGCCTTGTATCAAGGAGTGAGCGACATGTATGCTTTGTGTGGACGACACTTGCCTCAAGGTCCAAGAATGCCTAGCAAAGGAAAATAATACTATGAAAAATCCAGCCCTCGATAGTCGCAAACGCGCTATTTTTTTAGACTTAGATGGAACTTTATGGGATCGAGAAGTGGTTCCCCAGTCCGCTTGGCAAGCCATCAATCAAGCTCGAGCGAATGGGAACTTGGTTTTTGTCAATACTGGCCGTCGAGAAGACTCCATTCCTCAATTTTTATGGGACGCTAAATTGGATGGGTATTGCCTCGCAACAGGAATGAAGCTCATCGCTCATGGAGAAGTGGTCGCTAGCCACACAATGGATAAAGACGCTGTAGATAAAATCGCAGCCTATTTAAACAGCCAAGGCAGTGGCTATGGATTAGAAGCCGATTTAATTACTTTTGATGATCCAAAATACGCTTTCCGGCACAAAGTCTTTTTTGATAAAGAGCACCGTTTAGAAAAAAACTTGCGTGTTCCTCTTTCCCGTTTAAACGATGAATTAAAAGAGGAGATTGTTAAAGTGGTGTTCGATTGTGAACATCGCTTTCCCTTAGAAGAAAAAGCCAAAGAGCTTGGCTTTGATGTCTTGATTTATTCCAATCGCTTTACCCCTATAGCCGATATGGGATCGCTTTTTCGAGGAGAAATCACGGATGCTCGGTGGAACAAAGCTCATGCCATGCGTTCTATGCTTCAAGCTATGAAATTAAATCCAGATGAGTATCTCATCACCGCGATCGGAGATTCCGAAAATGACATTCCTATGTTTGAGGAAGCGGATATTGCCATTTGTATGGGCAATGGAACAAATCATGCGAAGCAACATGCCGATCATTTAAGCGATCACATCAATGAGGATGGTTTGGCTAAGGCTCTTGCTTGGCTTGGAACGTGCTCTCTAGAGGACATAATGACCAAGGAATAAAATAAGTTTTAGCTCAAAACTTCTCTTCTTGGAGAAAAAAGCCCACCTAAAACAAAAAAAAGAAAGAGGAATCCGCTTATTCGTGAGCGGATTTTTTCAAACTGTTTCAGACAAATTGACAGAAATTTTCAGGATCTTTAGAATGCAAAATACATCCATCAAATGTTGAATATGAGTGAAAAGAGCGTTGAAGGGGAACAGTAAAATCGAGGCGTGTTATAGAGAGCTTCTGGTTGGTGTAAAGAAGCCATGAATCGATTTGAATCACACCCTGAAGCTGGATTTAGGATAATGAGATCCCGGTGGTCCCCGTTACTAGACAGGCTGTTTCAGTCACAGAGGCGCTTTTTGCGAAAAGAGCGTGAAAAAAGGTGGGACCGCGAAAGAAACCTTTCGTCCTTTTGGAGAAAGGTTTTTTTGTTTGGTTTTCATTACCACTTAGGAAAGGAAGGGAAAAAGAATATGGAATTAAGAACGCCTCCTGGTAGTCAGGATACCTTGGCGAGTGCGGTACGTAAAAAAAAGCAATTAGCAAGTCGTATTCAAGATGTCTTTGATCAATTTGGCTTTGAAGAAGTCCAAACGCCAGCGATTGAATACTATCAAACCTATAACCAAGCGTTTCAAACGCTTCAAGATCGCAAAATGTTCAAATTGGTTGATGCCAATCAGGATATCTTGACGTTGCGCATGGATATGACCGTTCCAATCGCTCGTTTAGCTGCGACCTCTTTAAAAAATGCCACTTTGCCTTTACGCCTTTCCTATTTAAGCGATGTATGGAAAGTGCGCAAAGCCTATTCGGGGAAACACATTCAGACAAGCGATTGTGGAGTGGAACTCTTTGGGGTAGAAGACGACTTAGAAATTTTGGTTTGTGCCTTAGAGGCCTTGAAAGCGAGCGGTTTGGAAAATTATCGTTTGGAACTCAGCGATGCCAGACTCATTCAAGGAGCGGCGTGGCATGCCTTTGATGATCCTAAGGACATTGAAACATTAGCCGACTTGTGCGATCGCAAATCCATGGTCGAACTCGAAGCCTTTTTGGAATCGTTTGATTTGCCACAAATGGTTAAAACCTACTTTTTAAGTTTGCCTCTTTTGGATGGAGGAGCGGAAGTTTTGGATCAAGCGAGAGCCTTAGCTTTTGATGAAGATGCCCTCAAAGCGCTTGATTCCCTCCAAAAAACAGGAGAAATTTTAACCGCTCTTGGTTATGGTGATCAAGTGGGCTTTGATTTAGGTAAGTTACCCCATCTCAATTACTATACGGGTCTTATTTTTGAAGGCTATGTTCCCGGAGCCAGTGGCACGGTGCTTTCAGGGGGGCGCTATGACGATTTGATGAAAAGCTTTGGTCGCCCTGTTCCTGCGGTTGGCTTTGCTTTCAAGATGGATCCTCTAGCCGCTCTTTTACCCAACGGCACCCCTCGCGAAAATCTCATCATTCGTTATCCCTCTGCTTTACGCCTTGAAGCCTTTCGTCT
>CAZTNF010000123.1:0-4725 GCA_964615295.1 uncultured Erysipelotrichaceae bacterium
ACATCTTGGAATCCTGACATCGCTGCTTTTCCAGTATCGCCACTTGTGGCGGTTACCCGGATCGGCTAACCCGCATATTTCAAGGGTTTGCCCTTGCTTTTCCAAAATTTCGCAGGTGTTGTCTAAAACATGAATGCCCTTTTGAAGCAGAATCTTTTTGCGGGTGTTCCAATTGCCTGCATAATATTCATGATTCCCACTGACAAAATAAACTGGAGCAATAGGAATTAAATCCTCTAACAATTGATCGGATATGGTTGCATAGCGCACTCCATCATAAATATCACCAGTGCATACAATGAGATCTGGCTTTAAATTTTGAATGGTCTCAACTAGGCCTTCAAAGGAATTGCCATGCAAATCGGAAAGCTGTACGAGACGCAGGCCATCAAAGGCTTTGGGTAGAGTCTCAAATTTTAGTGTTTTTTGGGTGACTTGAAAAGAGGCATTTTGTTTTTCGTTCCACCATAAAACGCCACTAGTAAATAGGAAAGTCAATCCCGTCAACAATCGAAGGGTGTTCTTTTTTGACATATTTTTAGTATACCAGCCTCTTTTTCTTCTCATTTCAAACCATTAAAACAGTCCTGAAAGAAAATAAAAAAGACAACCCAAAATAAGTTGTCTTTTAAAACAAATATTAGTTTTGAAGATTGACTTGAAGATCACGATGGACAGGAATGGTTTTCAGCTCACTGGCATCCAAATCCTCTTTCATTAAATCCACGGCATTAAGAGAAGGATTGTAGTAGGTTGTGTAATAAAAACGCAAAGTTTTAGTATTGGCTCCACAGCTGTATTGAGTGACTTCATACTCATTTTCTTTCATTAAATCGGATCCACTTGTTTGAAATACGGTTTGTAAAATATGGAAGAATTGAGAAACGTTCGCTTGTTCGGTATCTGGGCAAATGGAGTTTAACCGGGCAAAGGCTACGCGGACAAAGCGGGAGATACTATCCAAGCCACCTGGAAGGCCTGCCGATCCCATACCTGCGCCAAACTTAATGAATCCTGGAAAATTAGGCGCAAAACGCGTGGAGTCGAAGTGATGGAGCTTATTGGAGACATTGGCATAGAAAGAGAGATTTTGAACATGGAAAGGGAATTCTGGCTCATTAGTCAAAACATCATAAGGGTTTTGGTACACTTTAAAGCCATGGTCCTTTGTGGATTCCATAACAATTGATTCCTTTTCATCGCTCACTAACCAATGCAAAGGGCTAGGTGGATAGTGGGGTGCAAAGCCATCATCTGTGATGTTAAAATCTTTAATAGCCTCTTTAACTTCGGCTACACTGGCACATTTTCCTAATAAGTATGGAATGACCTCAAAAGAAGCCACATTGGTTTTACCTTCTTGAACAGGAAAATACTTGCAACTTGTCCAAAAAGCTAAGCCTGCTATTCCAAGGCCTTTTTCGTTGATAGCTTCGAAATACAACGGATAGCCTCCTTCGTTGAGGCCCATTCCAATCATGGCATAATGAGAAGAAACAGCTGGAACATGACGAAACTTAAATTCGACATGACGAGGCGTAATGGTTACTGCGACTGGATAATCGATTTCAAGATCGAGATTGCGACCAAAATAGTGATTTTGGCCATTTTTTAAGGAAAGACCAGTACACATAAAAAATCCTTTCTAAGAGCTGGAAAGGCTCTTTTTAAAAGAGACCAAACAGATTGTCTATATTATAGAAAGAGTGGACTCTTTTTCTTTTCAAAAAAGCTCATCAACTGAAAACGATTTCGTAAAAACTCTCAAAAAGAAAGCGTCCACAAAATATGAAAAAAGAAGTATTCCATTTTGAAACTTGAAAATTTGGAAAAATAGAACTTAAAAACTCTGTCTCAATACGGTACTGTTTTGAATACCTAAATTCTTATTCAAATCTTTTTTGAAAAAGAGAAAAAAGAATTGGGAATTTATAGAAGCGCTCGAAAGGAGGATGGGCACTCCGAGTGCCCCGAACGGATGAAAAGAAAACAAGAAATCCGCAATATGACACTTTTTGCGATGTTCCTTGCCATTGAGTTGGTCTTGATGCTCACTCCTCTTGGCTTTATTCGTACTGGATTTTTAAATATTACTTTGATGCATATTCCCGTCATTGCGGCTGGCATTTTAATGGGTCCAAATTATGGAGCTGCTTTAGGGTTAGTCTTTGGTTTGTTATCCGTATGGAATTCCACCGTGAATCCTTCCGCCACCGCCTTTGTCTTCTCTCCTTTTATTACCATTGGTGGTGTTTCTGGAAATTGGACAAGTTTAGTCATTGCCCTTGTCCCCCGTATTTTACTAGGCTATTTGGCTGGCTGGTTTTTTAAACTGTTTTCGAATGTCTTTGTTCGACGGTTTACCGCTGCGTTTGTGACCGCGGTTTTGGCTACGTTTTTGCATTCAGTGATGGTGTTAGGCTTAATTGGTTTATTATGGGGTTCTCAATATGCCCAAGTGATTGGTCAATCTCCCGATGCGCTCTTTGGTTACTTAGCTGTGATCATTTTAACCAATGGATTAGGAGAAATGTTGGCCGCCGGTTTAGTCTGTGGAGCTCTGGCCAAAGCCATCAAACCTTTAAGACCTCCTGGACCGCCTAGACCTAGAGATTAAAATAAAAGACTCTGCTTGTGAGCAGAGCTTTTTTTTACTTATTTTTCAAAATGGAATACGGAAGAAAGGCCTCTTTCCTAAAATAAATACAGGCTTTTATTGCCTCAATTCTCCAAACGTTCTCATTCATGTTACAATTTTCACGGTAAACGCATTCATTTTAGGAGGTTACTTATAATGCTTAAAGGAATTGCTGCTTCGGCAGGCGTCTCCACCGCAAAAGCGTACAAACTTGAATCGCCTGTTGTAACCATCGTAAAAGCGACGGATGTTGATCCCGCTGCTGAAGTTGAAAAATTAGAGGCTGCTTTAGCCAAAACTGTAGCTGACATTGAAGGTGTCAAAGAACGCGCCGCAAAGCGCTTATCCCCTGAAGAACTCGAAGTATTTGATGCACACTTGATGATGGCCAATGACCCTGAACTCACAGGTCAAATGAAATCCATGATCGAAAACGACGTTGTTAACGCTGAATACGCTGCAGACGAAGTGTCCAAACAAATGGTTGCTCTGTTTGAAAGCATGGACAATGATTATTTCCGTGAAAGAGCAGCTGACGTTAAAGACGTTACCTTCCGTTTAAAATGCAACTTACTCGGTCTTGAAATTCCAGATCTGAGTGCTATCTCTGAACCCACAATCATTGTAGCTCATGACTTAACTCCTTCCGATACTGCTCAATTAAACGAATTTGTAAAAGGTTTCGTTACTGAAATCGGTGGAAAAACAAGCCACTCAGCTATTATGGCAAACTCTTTAGAAATTCCTGCTGTTGTTGGTACAGGTGAAATCTTAAACCAAGTAAACAATGGCGATATTATTGGTTTGGATGCTATTGATGGCGAAGTATACATCAATCCAGATGAAGAAACGACCGCTACTTTAGCTAAAAAAGAAGTAGACTATCTCGAAGAGAAAAAAGCGCTTCAAGTTTTGATCAATGCTAAATCCATTACGACTGATGGTCATGAAGTGGAATTGGCTGGTAACATCGGAAATGCAAAAGACGCAGAGCAAGTCGTTGCTAATGGCGGTGAAGGCGTTGGTCTTTTCAGAACCGAGTTCCTTTACATGGATAACGATCACTTCCCAACAGAAGAAGAACAATTTGAAGTATACAAACAAGTTCTTGAAACATTAAAAGGACGCAAAGTTGTTGTTCGTACTCTTGATATCGGTGGTGACAAGAAACTTTCTTACTTCACATTCCCTGAAGAAATGAACCCCTTCTTAGGCTATCGTGCTATCCGTCTTTGCTTAGATCGTACGGATATCTTCAAAACGCAACTAAGAGCACTTTGCCGTGCTTCCGTTTATGGCAAACTTTGCATTATGTTCCCTATGATCGCTACGATCGACGAATTCAAAAATGCAAAAGCTATCTTCGAAGAATGCAAAGCTGAATTGCTTGCCGAAGGCGTTGCAGTTTCCGATGACATCCAAGTTGGTATGATGGTTGAAATTCCTGCCGCAGCTGTATTGGCTGACGAATTCTCCAAATACGCTGACTTCTTCTCCATTGGAACAAACGACTTGATCCAATACTCTATGGCTGCTGATCGTATGTCTCAAAAAGTAGCTTATCTCTATCAACCTTATAACCCAGCAATCCTTCGTTTGATCAACATGACCATTAAAGGTGCTCATAAAAACGGCAAATGGGTTGGTATGTGTGGTGCGATGGCTGGTGAGCCTTATGCAGTGCCAATTCTGCTTGGTCTTGGCCTCGATGAATTCTCCATGTCTGCTACCCAAATCCTCAAGGCTCGCAAAGTTGTTAATGGCTTAAGCTATGCCGAAATGCAAAAATTGGCAGACAACTGCTTGAACATGGATACCGCCGAAGAAGTCCTTGATTACGTAAAATCGGAAACATCCAAATAGTTTTCTTTTAAAACAAAAAATCCCAGATCCAAAAATCTGGGATTTTTTATTTTCCTTAAATAACGAAAAGACTTTTCTCAATCAAAAGTTTTTTAGGCTGCCAAAAGAACCTGCTAAAAACCACTTCTTTTAGAAGAGATAATCCCACTTCTATTTATTGGCTCTACAACGGCATTGGCTCCATACTTTTTCTAAATCACCATCGTACTCTGATTCGTGATTCT
>CAZTNF010000124.1:0-4661 GCA_964615295.1 uncultured Erysipelotrichaceae bacterium
TGCCGAAAAGGAATAGGCAAGCACTTTTTGTGAATATTTTTAAATAATTCACAATTTTTCTGTCCTCAGCTCGTCTTTTAGAAGCGATCAACAGACAGCTTGATCAATATACTCTTTTTTGATTCTCAAGTCAAACGTATCTAGCCTAATAGTATTAGAAATCAATTAGAGCTTTATAGACTAGAAATGAAAATGGAATCTCAATTCTATTATGGATAAGGATTTCCTCTTTTCTAAACAAAAGGTCTCCACCATAAAAAAGCCTAACCCATCCATTTTTTAGGATAGATCAGGCCTTTTCCATTTCCTTATTTATAAAAATAATTGTAGGAAATGCCAAGTTCCAATTCCATTGTTTCTTCAAAAATATCAGGCTTCAAACTCTTCAATCGGAGTTTTGACAAATCCTTGTTTCGTTAAAGTATAGAGATGCGTAAATCCTGATTCTTTAGCCAAACGCAAACACTCGTCCATAGCGATATCTAAATATTCGCGATTATGACAATCGGTATTGATCAAAAGGCCTCCTCCTGCTTCTTGAATGGCCTGTAATAAAGGAGTAGAGGGATAAGGTGTTTTTCGATATCCCCGTCCAATGGCTCCTGTATTCATTTCAAATAGTTTTCCCGCTGCCACTAATTTTTCAATGGCTTGCTTCGCCTGGTCAATTACAATTGGATCATTAAAATTAAAATATTTTTCCTCTTCATTATATTTTGCGATGAGATCAAGATGACCAATGATATCAATCCGTGGATTTTCGGCTTGCTGGGCAATCGCTTCATAGTAAGCTTGGCTGAAGGCATAAAAATCATTATTCCAGCCCTCTTTAAGCATTCGTTCAAATTCCTCTTTAGAATAATCGATCGGATAAAGAATTCCATCTTTTTGAAGATAATGGACGCTCCCGATCACATAATCGTATTCCTCTGGATTAACAGGAGTAAGGCTATCCTCCTCGATGCCTAAGAACACTTCCATCCCTTCTGGAGGATTGTCTTTAAAAGCTTGAACTTGCTCTTTATAAAGCTTAGTGTTTTCAGGAGTCATGCTTCCAGTATCCACGGGATTGTAAGCATGTCCTGAAAAACCGAGGATAGTAAATCCTTTATCCTGAGCGGTAGAAATCATATCCGCAATCGCATCTCGTCCATCATCATATAAAGAATGGGTATGCAAATTTTGCTTAATCATATGCGTTTTATCTTCTATTTTCTTTCGTTGCGATCCAATACATAGGCCAAAGCCAGAGCCGCTGTATTGCAAATTCCTGCCATGTGAGTTCGTTCATATCCGTGAGAACTCATACATCCCATTCCAATGGAAGCATGAGTAAGATTTTGGCCCGCTTCAAAGGCTCCTGTAGCATCGGAAGCATAACGATAGTAGATATCCATTACATAATCGATTCCATAGGTGCGGGCTAAACGCATGATCTCCGTTGTCAAATTCCAATCATAAGGGGCAATGCGATCTCCTCCAGAAATGGTCACTTTCTTCTCTGAACCACTTTGAGATCCACCTACTAAACCAATATCTAAAGCCAAATATTCTGAAACTTCGCTTGGAACATAGCTCCCACCCAAACCTATTTCTTCATAAATAGGAAAGGCAAACCAAGTATTATAAGCGGGTTTGAGATTGGTTTCCGCTAAAACACTGAGGACTTCAAATAAGCAAGCGACACAAGCTTTATCGTCAATATGACGACTTTTGACAAACCCACTTTCTGTTAAAATAAAACGAGGATCTATGCTAATCAAATCACCAGGTTGGATACCAAGCGCTAAAACCGCTTCCTTAGAATTGACATCTTCATCGATCAAAATTGCCATGGTTGAAAAATCTCGTGGGCGTTCTTTTGCATCGTCAAAAACATGAACCGAATGCGATTTTGAAATAACTGTCCCTGTATAAGTTCCAGCTTCTCGAGTATGAATAAATACATTTTCTCCTTCGATAGAATGGAAATTAACTCCCCCAAGATTGCGAACATCTAAGGTTCCATCTTCATTAATTGAACGGACTATTAACCCAATGGTATCTAAGTGGGCTCCAACACAAACCGTTTTGGATTCATCCTCACCTTTTACTTTGACATAAGCTGTATGACGATTATCGTATTCCACTTCATATCCTAAAGCTCCCATCACTTTTTCCAAATAGCTACCAATTTGAGGATAATACCCTACTACACTTGGTGTTTCTAAAATAGGCCGCAAAAACATAGCTAAGCGATTGGGCTGGATCAAAGATTTAATATCCATCAATATTGTTCCTCTTTCTTCTGAATAAGAAGTTACTCTCTTGCCATTGTAAGCCCATTTAATCTAAAAAAAGATCGAAAAAATCGGTCTCAAAAGAAAAATGAATAAGCTCATCAACTCTCTTAAAAGAGAAAAAGGGCTTTTTTATTGGAGAGCAGCAAATTTTTTATCCCGTTGGGCTTTAGCTTTATCCATAATATCGGCCACGAGCAGTGTTTGTTCCTTACATTTGTTATAGAGATCTTGGTTATTTTCATTTAAAGCGGTTAGGAAATCAATAAACTCATAAGTCATATGTAACCCTTGATCAATAGAAATTCGTTCAGGTTCAATGACTTGATCTTCTTTGCGAGGAGGCAAGAAATCAACATCCGTTACCCGTCCTGTACTACCACCTGTAATTTGCATCGTCCCTAAATCACCTTGAATGAGACCAAGAGGCTCACTCGAGCTATCTTTAGCTCCTATACAAGTGATCACTTTATCGGGGTATTCCATAACCAATATTCCTGAAGTATCCACACCATTCCAGCCCATCACGGGGAAATATTGAATGCTTGTAGGTTTCCCAAAGAGGGCTGTAGCGAGATGGATATTATAAATATTGAT
This sequence comes from uncultured Erysipelotrichaceae bacterium, assembly GCA_964615295.1. Lineage (GTDB taxonomy): Bacteria > Bacillota_I > Bacilli_A > Erysipelotrichales > Erysipelotrichaceae > Allobaculum. Next base: position 2,877 of record CAZTNF010000124.1, read on the forward strand.
ATCCACCAAAGCACCACCATTCATTTCTGGATTGAAAACGTTAGTGACTTTTCCTTCCATATATTGAGGATAGCGACTCGAGTATTGCGAATAATTTAAGACGACATCGCGGACTTTTCCCACTTTATCTAGGTTATTTCGCAACAGGCCATAGTTGGGAGTATGAATATTAGTGATCGCTTCAAAGATCATCACGCCATTTTTCTCGGCTAGATCAAATAATTCCTGAGCCTCTTCTTGAGTAGAGGTAAAAGGTTTTTCTAAGATCACATTTTTTTTTGCTTCAAGGGCTTTTTTTGCTTGAGGAAAGTGCAAAGAGTTTGGAGAAGCGATATAAACTGTATCGATTTCATCATCGGCTAACATGGTATCCAGATTATCAAAAGCTTTTTTCACATTGTGTTTTTGAGCAAACGCTTCAGCTTTATCCATCGTACGCGAATAGACGGCTACTGGTTCGATCCCATCAATGTCTTCAATAGATTTATACATTAAATCGACAATCGCTCCACTACCAATCGTAGCTAATTTCATATCATTTTCCTTCCTTTTATTTCTCTTTTATTGTAGCTCTTTTCAAAAAAAAAGCCCTGTATCGCATAGGCGAAAACAGGACGATAAACGATTAGTCAAAATCGTAATATTTTTTATAAGCTTTTTGCGTAATTAAACCTTGCACTTGACGTACCGTTTCGATCGCAACACCAACAACGATAATCATACCTGTTCCTCCAAGGGCCATCGATTGTGGCATTTCAGGCCAAATAAGAGGCATCAAATGAGGTAAAACCGCAATAGTAGCCAAAGCTACTGCTCCTAGCACTGTAATACGGGATAGTGCCTTATGAATATATGTTTCCGTTTGCTTACCAGGACGAACACTTGGAATGTACGCTCCGGATTTTCCAAGATTATCAGCGACTTGTTCAGGATTGATTTGCATTTCCGCATAGAAAAAGGTGAATAACAAGATCAAAATGACATAAACAAGTACTGAATACCAAGTCTTCAATCCCAACCAATTTTGCATGGTCACATACCAGGAAGCTCCATTGGCAAAGAAGGAAGCGATCTGAATGGGAGCCATCATCAAAGAGGAAGCGAAGATGACTGGGATAACGGAAGCAGAATTGATCTTTAAAGGCAAGTAATTCATCTTCGAATTTCGAGCTAATGACATCGAACTCGAAGTATATTGGATAGGAATACGAAGTTCAGCTGTGTTGATCAAGGTTACAAAGACAATGATTAACAAATACACCAAAATGTATCCAGCAAATATCCAACCTCCCCCAGGTAAGGAGCTACCGATTAGGCTCTCCCAAGCGGCGGAAAATTGTTGGGGCATGCGCCCGACGATACCGGCCATGATGATCATAGATACACCATTACCAATTCCCTTTGCGGAAATCTGATCACCAATCCAAACCAAAAACATCGAACCTGCAGTAAAGATCATAGAGATGTAGAGCAGCTTAGCAGTAGAAAGACCACCAATGAATAAACCGCTATACATATGGTTGAAACTGTAGGTCAAGGAGATCGATTGCACAATACCAAAGATAACGGCTAAATAGCGCGTATATTGGTCAAGCTTTCGTCGCCCATTTGCACCTGACTTTGACAGCTCCGTCAGAGATGGAATGACATCCATGCTCAGAAGCTGGATGATGATGGAAGCCGTGATATACGGGGAAACTCCGAGAGCAAACACGGAGAATTGCTCCAATCCACCGCCTCCAAGCAGGCTCATCATCGCGAACAAGCTGTTGTTGTCTAGGCTTC
>CAZTNF010000125.1:0-4606 GCA_964615295.1 uncultured Erysipelotrichaceae bacterium
TGACTACGTGAGTTCGATTCTCATCACCTGCTCCATTTGTTCTTTCAGCGAATCCGATTGGATTCGCTTTTTTATTTCTCTTCGTCTTTTTGAATGCCTTTGGTTTTAGGGCTTTTTGACTTAGAGGGAGAAAAAAGCCCTATAAAATAGGGACATGAAACATAAACATTCTTTTTTATCCATCTTTAATGCGGTATTGTTGGTGATTTTGGTGTGCTTAGTTGGCTTTTTGTGCTTTGGGCTTTTTCAAGTCAATAATGCTGTCAAAAGCATCACTAAGGATTTTCAACAAACCGCAAGTCAAGTGAGCGATATACCACTCGGCGACGAATCCAGTCTCACCCGCTTTTATGCTAGTCTTTTCAGTGAACTTCAAGAATACGGCAACTTAGAGGAAAGCGAACAAGCTGCTGCCGACTTGATGACCACTGTTTTTGAAAAGACCGTCCAAAACTCTGTGGTTCAATCGGTCAACTTTGAAGATGACAAAATCATCGTGCAGGTTCAATCCACGGGCGTAGCGATGAGTGAAATCGATGAGTCTTTCATCCTTAAAAGCGCGACTAAAGCCGCTTGGGATTATTTGTCGAAAGATTTCTTTGGTGCCGCTTCTTCGCTTTTCCAAGGACCTGAAGCTATCAAGCGCCAACTCTTTAGCTCTTATGCTCCTGAGCTTCTCGGGTCGCTTTCAGATGAACTTCAAAACATGTCCGATGGAACGGTTGGCTATACCATTACCTTCCGCATCGATAATGGAAAATGGATCATGGAAACACTAGAAGAAACCAGCACAGGCGAATTGGTCAATTTAACTCCTGAAGAAAATTCGAGCACCTCTTCGAGTTCCTCCTCAAAATCTTCTTCATCTTCTTCTAGTGAGTCTTTGGAATCGCTTTAATTTCATTCAATTTTTTATTTCGAAGTATTTGGTCCATCCACTTGGGGTGGACTTTTTTTTAGTAAAAAAGCTTCTAGAAAAGTCAAAAAGAGAAAAACCATTAGGGGAAGATATAAGACTCTACTAAAATAAGGCATGAGACTTGGAAAGGAGAAGAAGTGTGGATACCTTACGCAAATATTGGGAAATGATTCAAATCACAGGGGGAGATAAGCTCTTTGGATCGTTTTGTCTCTTTTTTGTGATCGACTGTGTGTTGATTTATTGGGCGGAACCGGAAGCCTTCTCTCACCATTTTGGCAATGCCCTTTGGTTTGGCTTTGCGATTGCGACGAGCATTGGATTTGGGGATTATACCGTCTCTACAGCTCTTGCCCGCTTTTTAACGAGTGCCTTGGGAATTTATGGAGCCATCATGGTGGCTTATATTCCTGGTTTAGTGGGTTCTTACTATCTTCAAAACATGAGCTTGCGTCGCAGTCACCTTTTGGAAAAATACAAAGAACCGCTTTCACGAGTGAAAACGATGTCTCAAGAAGAGCGACATCAACTGGTACAAGCCATTCGCACTGATCGGGGAGAGGGCTTATGAAATCGATTACCTTGTTTTCTCTTATTTTAAAACAAACCCATACCCGCTCCTTTTTGCGGTCGTTTTTGATTGCCTACGTGATATGCTGTCTTGTTTTGCATTGGATCGATCCAGTGGATTTGCCCACCTACGGAGATGCCTTTTGGTTTGGATTTATCGTTTTTACAACCATTGGACTTGGCGATTATACCGTCACGACCTTACCGGCGCGTTTGATTACGGTCTTTCTAGGCATTTATGGTATTTTAGCCATTGGTTTCATTTGTGGGGTAGGCGCTTCGTGGTTGTTTGAAAAAGCCCGAGAGCGCCGCAATGAATCGGTTAGCTTGATGTTGTATCAACTCGAGCACTTAGATGAACTCTCGGATGACGAATTGGAAAATTTAAAGCGACAAGTCAAAGACGATACACCCGATGTGCATCGGGAAGTGAAGCGCCAACGCAAACGATTGCAAAAATGAATTCCTCGAAATGAGAAAACAAAGATTTGAAACGATCTTTGTTTTTTTATGTTTTCACCTAGACTCTAGCTTTCCTACCCCAAAAGCAAAGAAAGTGGATTAAACTAGAGCTTGAAAAAAGCTCTTTAGGACTATCCAATTCCTTCTTTAAGAAGAGGGAATTGAATAAACGTCTTTGAAGATTCGTGTTTTGGAAAGGATGAACAATATGGAAAAAGTGTCCGAAAAAGTCTTCTCGGTTGGTTGTGATGATCGCGACATTGATCTGTTTGAAAGCCAATACGTCGTTCCAAATGGGGTGGCCTACAACTCCTATTTAATTAAAGATGGAAAGAACGTCTTAGTGGATACCGTCGATCGTCGCAAGACAGAGGAATGGTTAGCTAACGTGGAAGAAGTGCTCGATGGCGAACCCTTAGATTACTTAATCATTCAACACTTAGAACCCGATCACTCTGGAAGCATCGATGCGATTTTAGCTGCGCATCCTGAAGCGACTGTTGTGGCTAGCGCCAAAGCTTGGACCATGATGCCAAACTTTGAAATGACACCCATTGCCCAGGAAAAGCGCTTGAGTGTAAAAGAGGGCGATACTCTCGATTTAGGTACTCGTGGTCTTCATTTTGTGGCCGCTCCCATGGTGCACTGGCCCGAAGTCATTGTGACCTACGATGACAAGGATAAAATTCTCTTTTCAGCCGATGGATTTGGAAAATTCGGAGCTCGCGATGCGGATGAACCTTGGGATGATGAAGCGCGTCGTTACTATCTCAACATCGTAGGTAAATACGGCAACCAAGTCCAAGCGCTGCTCAAAAAAGCTGCGACCTTGGATATTGAAAAGATTGCGCCTTTGCATGGACCTTTGTTGAGTGAAGATTTAGGCCACTACATCGCTTTATACGATACATGGAGCAGCTACAAACCCGAAAAAGAGGGGATCTTGATCTTAGTGGCTTCCATTCATGGCCACACCAATGTCGTCGCCGATAAGATGGCCGAAATCCTCAAGGACAAAGGGCAAACTGTGCGCGTGATGGATGTGACCCGTTGTGATGTCCATGAAGCCGTAGCGCAATGCTTTGTCTATCCTAAAATTGTCTTGATCGCCTGCTCCTATGATGCGGGTGTCTTTGCTCCAATGGAGCGGATGTTGACGATTTTGACGCATAAAGGCTTTAAAAATCGTACAATCGCTATGATTCAAAACGGATCGTGGGCTCCAAGTGCGGCTAAGACAATGAAAACGATTTTGGCTTCTTGCCCCAACTTGACCTATGTAGAACCGATTGTCACCATCACTACCACGCTCAAAGATACAAACTTACCCGCTATGAACGAATTAGCGGATAATCTAATCGCTGCCTAACTTTGAAAGGACGTTTCCAATCCAAACGTCCTTTTTTGTTTTTGTCCTTGAAAAGATTTCTTGGGTCGGCTTACTTTCTATGCCTATCCTCCGTTTAGAAGCAATAGCAGTGTTATACTTCAAGTGCTAAGAATCACAACAAAGGAGGTTTCTTTTATGGAACACGCAAATGGATCTTGGTTAGCCCAAAAACTTTTACAAAACGGGTTTACGGTGCAAGATTTAGCCGCTCAAACGGATTTGGATGTCAACACCATTCAAGCCATCATCGATCAAAACGAAGCTGATCCTGAAGTCTGGGCGATCATCTTAGGGACTCTCAACCAATACCCCACCTTGTATTACCCTGCGAGCGATCTTCTCGATGAAATTCAAGCCCAAATCGAAGCGACTTCCCCCACCAACGAGTGCACCGTTTATTATGGAGTCAACCAAACCCAATTGGTGTTTGCACTTTGTCGCTTTGATGATGGCTCTCTCCATGGTGCCAATGTAGCCCCTACGTATTTGCATACCTTATCTTTGCCTTTACAGGCAGCCAAAGAGTTATTCTTTTGCCAACAAGCCACCCTTGAAAACGCTACGGCGAAAAACTAAAAAAGCCAACCGGCCTTCGGTTGGCTTTTTTGCTCCTTAAAGTTGGAGTACAATGCCCATTACGGCGCAAAGTACGATCAAAGCAATGGGATGAAGCTTTCGAAAGTACCAAGCCAAGGCTCCTACCACTGCAATCAAAGCGACATTAATCCAAAAACTTTGATCAAAGATCAATTGACCGCTCGGAAACAAGAGGCCGGAAAACACCCCAAGCGCAGCCGTTAAGATCAATCCGCACGTCGCAGGTCGCAAGCCGAAGAAGGCTTCTTCGACGTACTTGTTTTCCCGATACGTCTTTAAAACCCGAGCTATGATGCAGATGATGATGACACTTGGTAAAACCAAGGCGAAGGTCGTCGTTAAAGCCCCTAAAATGTGGTTGCCGGTGGCGTGATAGCCTACATAGGTAGCCATGTTGATGCCTACTGGCCCTGGGGTAGACTCAGATATGGCAATCATGTTTAAAAGATCACTTTGGGTAAACCAGTGATACTTGTTCATCATTTCATATAAGAAAGGAATGGTAGCAAGTCCACCGCCTACCGAAAAGAGTCCCGTTTTAAAAAATTCCCAAAATAAGATCAATAAAAGCTTAAGGTCCATGCGTTTAGGATTTTCAAGAAGGAAAACCCCAAGCCTCCTTTCTAGGCCTTTTCGGTTTTCTTTTTGGCCTCTAGGGCGGGATTGAG
>CAZTNF010000126.1:0-4429 GCA_964615295.1 uncultured Erysipelotrichaceae bacterium
GATCAGCGGGTTGTTTAAAAATTTCATTACGGATACCCGCTTGTTGCCTTCTTCTACAAAATAGTGGCCAAAGAATTCATAGACCTTAATGGGATCCCGTAATCCTTCTTCAAGAGCATAGTGATAAAGAGACATCCACTTGCTGGCAAACTCACTATCCTCTTCTAAAAGGGGCATGAAATTGGCGGCAAATGATTCCGTACGTCCCTCATGACAGGTTCCTACAATTCGATCCGTTAAAATCTCACTTAATCCTACATTTTTACGGCGAACTAAGTGCATTGATTGCAAATAATGATCTAAAACTGGAAGATAAGGATCTTTATCTGCCTCTTTTTTTTCTGCTACACAAGTTAAGGCCAACTTGCGTGCTCGTCTATAGCTATCCACTAAATTGGTCATCTTCTGCCTCTTTTCTTTGTTCTTTTTCTAGGCGCTTTAAAAAAAAGGCTTAGAGTATTCGATATCTTTTTATCACAATTTCTTTCCCTAAAAGATCTAAACGATTCAAACCTTATCTTATTTTAGCCACGACCAAAGAGGCCATATTCAATTCTACTTTTACCGCTTTTTTCTTTTTCCTTTTGAAAAGTGCTTACAATAAAAATTGTAAAGATCTAAAAATACGCTTACTTGGCTTTTTGAGCCAGCCTTCTTAAACTTATCTATTCTAAAAATCATTATGATTTCAGGATAAAAAATCAGGAAGTGCAGAAAGGAAGAGTGAAGATGGTTTTGAGTTCAGAAGAAATGGGTATTCTTGAAAATTTAGTAGGACGGAAAGCCGAAAAAATTTTAGTCCCTGTTCCCAAAAACTCGGCAACGAAACCTGTAGAAACCGTTTTAGTTCTCAATAAAAATAAAGGCGTTCTCATCGATTCCTGTTATCGTCCTCAGCATGCAATTGAAACCCCACATGGATACCCCCAAATGCGCGTTCGCCTGATCAATCATATTCCCGAATACCCTAATGGAGAAGTCATTGAATTTTCCAATACAGGAGAAATCGTTCGTGCTATTGAAGTTACAACCGAACAAATCGTAAGTCCCAAAGACCGAGTACATTATGCGAAAAGCGTACATTTAAAGTTAACAGGAAAACGAGAAGTAACCATTACCCGAGAAACATATCGTTCTCCAGTGTTATCTATTTATGAAGAAGGCCCCAATTCTCCCCTAGAATGTGAATCCAACGCAAAGATTATTCATACTGTACACACATTCTAAACAAATAAATGCGATTATTTTTGAAAAATTGTCCAAGAACATTGAGCATTTAAACAAAAAGGCTCATTAAAAAAGAACATTTGGAAACTTTATAGCACAAAGAAAGCGATTTCCTTCACCATTTTACATTGACTGAGCTATAAGGTTTATTTATACTCTTTTTTGTACTTGGGATCTGCGTTGGGGGACGCTGAGGCTTGGGTACACCTAAAAATATAAGGACCCTCCATAATATAATTTTGATCCCAATCGAGCCTTTACTCGAGTGGAAACTTTGTGCGATCATGTATTCATTTATTCAACTCTACAACCTTCTGATTAAAATGTTCATTTTGTTTTAAAAGTCCTTATATTATCTTTTGAATTGTGTCAATGGTTCGGTTGTGAACCGGAAGAGAGCCTTTTAGGCTCTTTTTTTTGCCTTTCCCCAAATTATTAAAAAAGCGGCACACAGCCGTGTCGCTTATTGAGGATCATTTTGATCCACTTTTAACATACGATACCCTACTCCAATATGTGTTTGAATAAATTGGACTTTATCTTTTTTTGGTTCTAATTTCTTACGAAGAGTAGCCATAAACACACGTAAAGAAGCAATATCGTTATCCATATTGGATCCCCAAATTTGTTCTGTAATATAATTATGGGTTAAAACTCGTCCTACATTTTTAGAAAGTAAAGTTAAGAGTTTGAATTCAATAGGTGTTAAATGCAACTCTTTATCGTTAAGCCAGACACATCCTGCCGCATAATCCACCTTTAAAGGACCATTTACAAAAATGGATTCCGATACAGTGGATTGGCTTTGAGTCGACAAATGACGCTCGACTACACGCAAGCGAGCTAATAATTCCACAATGGAAAAAGGTTTGGTTAAATAATCATCGGCTCCTGCATCTAACGCAGCAATTTTATCCTCATCATTTGTACGCGCCGAAATGACAATGATTGGCATATTGGACCAACTTCGCACTTTTCGAATAATCTCTACCCCATCCATATCGGGCAATCCTAAATCTAAAAACATGACACTAGGGTTATGCGTAGCGGCTTCCATAATAGCCGTTTTACCATCTGGGGCAATGAGATATTTATAATTATGAGATTTTAAAGTCGTTCCTATCAGGTTGCGAATAGAATTATCGTCTTCAACAACTAAAACGGTGATATTGTTATTCATATTTCATTTCCTTGTCTCATTCTTTATTATACTCAAAAAGGTCATAAACTTTCTCAAAAGAAGCGATGGAGGAACTTCTAAAAAAGGAATCCTTGATTCTAGATTTTTTAAGGCTAAAAGGTCATAAAATTCGGCTTTTTTATGGATTGAAATGGTCCAAAAGGCTCTAAATCGCTTTTCTATCAAAAATTAAAAGAGAAACTCCTAAAAATTTTTAATTTCATATTTATTTATAAGAACAATTTCTTTTCTTCTGACATTCTATTTCACTTTACTCAATTGATATTGACACTGTTGTAAAGAATTACAATTCAAAAGTATTTGCTCTTTCTTCTTTTTATTCATCTCACAAAAAGAAAAATTGAACGATTCTTATTGATCTAAATAAAAAGTCCCTTGAAAGAAGGGACTTTTTAAAAGCCTTAAAAATCTTGAGGAAGAACTTCTGAGAGTTCGGCTAAAGGAAGACGAAAGGAGAAAATCGAACCACTGGGCATATTGTCTCGAACATCAATGAGTCCACCATGAGCTTCGATGATTTCACGACATAAAAATAAACCAAGTCCAAGAGTAGAGTTCGAATCAAAAGAAGGGGCTTCTCCTGTATAGAAAATATCAAAAACACGTTTTTTGACTTCTGGAGCAATTCCTAACCCTTGGTCAGCCACTTCCACCACCGCATACCTATTTTCCTCAAATATGCGCACTTCAATGGGAGTTCCTTCTGGAGTGTGATAAATGGCATTGAGAACCATGTTGGTCACGACTTGAGAAATCAAAGACGAATCCATATAACAAGCTAAAATGTCATCTTCATCGCTTTCGACTACTTCGATAGGATGAGTACGATTGGCCATGAGAGGATATTTCATTTCCGCTTCTACCACGTCGCTGACGATATCTAAATTTTTTTTGATATCCATTTTGGTTTCCCCATCCATACGAGCTGCGGTGAGCAGATTTTCAACCATGCTATAGAGATTTAACGAATCGTTTTGAACGGTGTCAAAGGTCTCTTGGCGCTCTTTGTAGGCCATATCAGGCCATCGTTCTTGAAGTGTTGTGATATTCCCAATAATAGAGGTGAGCGGAGTACGAATATCGTGAGCCAAAGCTTTTAACAAATTTGAACGCAAAGCATCATTTTCCGCCTTCATTTCAATTCGTTGAAGTTCAATATCTTTCAGTTTAGCCTCATAGAAAAGAACTCCTTCAGCAATGATGCTTGTTAACATCATCAAATCCAAAGAATCCACCGTCTCTTGGGATAAACGAATGCCAATAACCCCATAAAGACGACTCCGTGAAATAAAGGGAGAGTACATATAGTGATAATCAAAACAATAATTGGTCAAAGAACCAGTCGCTGAAATTCCACTTGAACCAAGATGTGTAGCCGCAATAGCCGCGCTATATTCCCGCTTTAATTCTTCTTCATCAATAGGTGCATCCCAAGAGTAAGGAAACAAAATAGGTTTTTCTTCTAAGCTATTTTCTGTATAGGGATAGTACACAACATTTTTTCCTGTGATGGTACTCAACTTATGAGCCACAACCGCTATGATCTGATCTGGAGTCTCTGCTCGTTTTAAAAGATGGGTCGCATTCAATAAGATTTGCGTCGCTTTATTGGATTGAGCGGAGCGAACACTTTCATTGTGAAGTTGGTTTCCAATGAAACTTCCGATGAGTGAACAGACCAAGGTCATAATAAAGATGCTCAAAAAGGCCGGTTCTTCAAAGTAGAAAGTAAACCGAGGATGAACACATAAAAAATTAAAGAGAATAAGAGATAAAAAAGCGATGAGAATGGACCACAACCAATTTTTCAGTGTAATAGAACAAACCAATACCCCTAGAACGACCACTTCACCCAATAAAATTTCATCGACCCCAAAGTGATCGAGAATAAAGCACACTAACATCGTGAGAACTAAAATTCCAAACATCCATAATAAATTGGATTTGGTTTTTTCTTTTTTAAAATCTTCAGGAGCAAAGGAGGGTAAATTAATACTAACT
>CAZTNF010000127.1:0-4397 GCA_964615295.1 uncultured Erysipelotrichaceae bacterium
GCTTGTAAGGCAGACGCTCTCCCAACTGAGCTAAGTCTCCATCGCTTGACTGCTTCATTAATATACTCAATTTTTAAAAGGAGGGCAAGAAAAATCGCAAAAATTTTTGACTTTTTATTTTTCTCTCTCGTCCTTTGATTTTCCATCCAAAGAAAACGACGGAAGGACGTTTGTGCTTTATGATTTCCTATTGAGGCTTTAAAACCCAAAAAGAAGCCTTTAAAATCTAGCCATTCCCATTCAGAAAGGAGGAAGAGGGATTTTTCCCTTATAAAACTATGAAAATTCAAGTCTTAAATCCAAACGAATACGAAGACTTTTTAGCGCAATCCAAAACAGCCTATAACTTTATGCAAAGTGCCGCCTTTGCTCGATCACTTGAGACAAGCGATAAAGTCCAGATTTTAGCTGGAATCGAGGAGGGCGAAATTTTATATGCGGTCATTGTCATTTTGCGCCCCGCCATGAAACTTTTTTCCTATGCCTCTAGCCCAAGAGAATGGGTAGCGGCTCGTCCAGAGCTTTTATGCGATGAAGCGAAGCTCAAAGAATTTGTCCAAGGAGTCCAAAAAAAACTCAAAGACGAAAAAGCCATTGTATGGCTAGTCGAAAGCAATGTGGAGCTACAACCCCATGACCAAAACGGCGCCGTGGTAGAAGGATTTTTCAATGAGTCCTATCGCGACTTGTTGAATCGTGTGGGCTTTGAAAAAGGGCCACTTTGGAAAGGTTACGATGAAGGCCGTCAATCGAGATGGGTGTCTTGGATTGACCTTCAAAAAAATTTACCCGAGACGTATCGTGGCTATCCCGCTCCTTTAGAAAGCGGCTTAGAGGAATATACCTGGTCGGAATTGCTCAAGGAGATGGCGGGTAACACGAGACGCTCTTTTCAAAAGACGGATCTTCCCTATTTGGTATGTGAACGCCATGATGGTCAAGAAGAAGTCGATCTTTCGGAATTCGATGCGCTTTTGGAATCCTCCGCCGAAAAACATCACTTTGGCACAGGAAATTCCAATCATCGCCTCGATTTGTTAAAAGCCTTTGGCAAAAATGGCTATTTGTGCACCTCTTATTTGGATGTGGAGGCCTATGAAGCGTATTTACAAGAACGCCAAGCGGAGTTTACCCAACAAGAAGCCGAAGCCTTAGCGGTTTGTGAACGTATGCCACGCTCGAAAAAGAAGCGCAACCAGCTTCTTGAAATTCAAGAACAAAAAAATCACAACGAAAAAGAAATCGCAGCGTTAGCCGAGTTGAAAACCAAAGAAACAACGCGGCGCATTCCTTTGGCTTCAGGACTTTTCTTTGAAACGCCTTCGGAAATGGTGTATCTCTTTGGGGGATCGCGTCCCGATTTAGCGCGTTACTTTGGTCCCTACGCCATGCAAAAGATGATGATTCGTTTGGCGTTGGAACATGGCTTACAGCGCTACAACTTTTGGGGTATCAGTGGAAACTTTGAACCCGAACAAGATGGCTATGGAGTTTTCTTCTTCAAGAAAAATCTTGGGGCTACGGTTGGAGAATACTGTGGCGAATTTTACTTACCCATTCAAGGCTGGTTGTCCAAGATCTTTTTGAATAAAATTCGTCCTGATCATCAAAAATAACAGGTTTTCAAAAGAAGGAAGCGAAAAAAATCGCTTCTTTTTTTCTCGCCAACTTAAATTCCCCTTATCCTTAAAGAGGAGAAAACAAAACGGTAAAATAGAGGAATTTTTTTACTCATGATTCCTTACATTTTTATGATTACTCTTTTTGATCGACTCCATTTTAAAAAGGGGGATGTATGGAAACACTACAAGATGCGATTCAAGAAGAAATGGATCAGCTTCACTTTGTTAAAGCGCTCGAACTCTTGGATCAACTGGATGAGCTTAAAGCGCAGGATTGGTTTCAAAAGGGCATCTGTCATGCCGCTATTTTTGCCTCTTTTCAAGCGGAACAAGAGTACGAGTATGCCCTTGAATTAGGAGTAGACGCTTCCTTCTTAGCCAAAGTGCGGTTGCGTTTGTTGGCGCTTTATGTTCAGACTGGTCAACTGGAAAAGGCCCATAAGATCTATGGGCAACTGGTGGAGGATAAGAAGCCTCTAAAACCCGATTTTTTGTTTTATAAAGCTTTATATCTCTATGAGACGGGATTTCTTTCAAACGCTTTAGAAGCGGCTTTGACGCTTGCAAAGATGGAGGATCCCACGCTTTTAAAATTGCGGTGTGAAGCGTGGACCTTATGCGGAGATCTGTATTCAGCGATTGGCGAGTTTGAAAAAGGAGTAGACGCTTACCATGAAGCCTTAGATCTTCTGAACAGCTGGCCCGAAAACTGGCGCGATTTACGCCAAGCTCTCATCCTAAATAACTTAGCCGATCTTTATGAACAATTTGAGAGATGGGATATGGCTCAAGCCATCTATAAAAAGGCTTGGCAGGCCATTGAGCACGTCGAAGACGAGCAGATTTATGATCTCAATGGATATAAATTGGAGATTTTACTTTCGATGGCCAATTTTCAAGGATTGATCGATGAATTCGAAGTCGCTCGTGAGATCCTTCAAAAAGCCCAAACTTTAGTGGAAACGATCCCCAAGCCTGCCTATTTTTATTGGCTCTCACGCATAAACTATATTGAAGGGCTGTGCGAACTGTATGGACAAAATCCCAAATACGATCCCTTTGAAAAGCTCTTTTTGGCTTGGTCCTTGCAAAAGACGTTTTTGTCTCAATCCTTAGCTTCTTCTAAGGAATATCTTGGACGCACCGCCTATTATGCCGCCTACACCTACAATCCCCAAAAGGCACAAGGTGTTTCCCAAAGAGAGCTATACGATCAAGCCTTATCCTTTTTCCAACAGTGTCTTTTTAAAGATCCAAAGTTTTTCGGGTTTACCATCGCTTCCATTCAAAATGAAATCGGCAACTTAGAATTGGCCAAAAATCCTATTCAGGCTGTTGCATGGTATGGCAAAGCGCTTGACTCGTATGAGCGCTATCAAGCGGATTGGCCTGAGGATGGATTCGCCCAAAGCAGTCTTTTAGCGGTCCTTCTCAATCTCTTTGGAGCGCAAACCCTTGACGAATTGACGAATCCCCAAAATCCCTATCGTGGCGAAGTGCTGCTCGATCGTTTTGAAAAGACCTTGCCCTTGGTTTGGAACGATCCCGATATTCACATACAAGCTGTAGAGGCCTTAGAGCGTTTGTTGGAAAACGAAAAGGTTTATCGCCTATGGCCAAAACGCTTAGAAGCCATTCATGATGCCTTTATTCAAGCTCAAGATTTACACTAATTGGGCTTTGTCCTTTTTATGCCTTTTGTGGCATGGTCAAACGGGATCTCAAAACGCAGTGTTAGACTGAATCTATGACCAAACGAAGTGTGTATGGGCCAAAATTAACGCGCCCTTTTTATACCAAAGAAGACTTTGATCTCGATTGGATTCCCGGAGTGGCCGTGAGTCAAAAGATGAAAAATTCCAAAGCACTTCAAGACGCATGGAAACAAAGACATCCAAAGGGCCAAATTTTAGAAGTCTCCACCAAGTCGGATCAGGAACTTGGCCAAAGCCTGTCGCCTTTTAATTTAACCAAGCGCTTGCCAAGCTTGCGCAAAGAATTCCCAGTGGAAAACATTTATCATGCCGCCAAAACCTTTCGGCATGGAGGGCCTTTTGTGGATTTACTTGGCACTACCCCAGTCAAAGCCAAGGCGGATCCGCGTTTAAGCGACTCAGGAGAATTGATCGGTTATACGTGTGAGGGACAAAATTATCCCGCCGCTCCCGCGTTTTTGTTTTATGTGTGGTTATATCTCAAAGCGCTTTTGGAAAATCCTGGTTTAGCCAATCGCATTAAAGATCTCGATGCCTTTTGCGACATCGAATCCAATCCTGATAAATCGGGTATCAATCAAGCCATGGCGTGTGCGATCTATGTTTCTTTAGCTAAACTCAATCGCTTAGAGGAGGTAAAAGACTTTGCTTCCTTTCACAAGTTGATGATGGCCGATAGCCAAGCGGATCTTTCTCCGATTAAAGAACAATCAGGCAAACAGGAAGGACCATTGAGCATGGAGGAAATGCGCACGATTCCTAAGCGCCAATCCTTTCCTATTGGAGCCAAAATTTCCCACCCAACTATTGGGCAAGGTGAAGTTATCAAAAAGACTCCAACAACATACTTGGTGTATTTTCGCGTCTCGGGTCCTAAAACCCTCACCAAAGACTTCGTGGAAACTCAATGCAAACGAGTAGGTTAATAAAAAATCAAGTCTTTGGATGAGATAAGTAAAGTGGAAGAAAGCGAAATGAAAAATTTAAATAAAAATTGGAATTTGGATGGTTAGACATGCTATAAATAAAGGGAATCGTTAGCCTTTTCCCCGCATGCGCG
>CAZTNF010000128.1:0-4343 GCA_964615295.1 uncultured Erysipelotrichaceae bacterium
AATGGCGACAACTGCCCCGATAATGACCGCCACTGTCACGGGCAAAAAGTCGAGATACGTCGCCAAGAAGATGACCACAAAGAGAATGAGACCAAACCAATTGCGTACCCCCGATTTGGTCATCTTGATGACAGCTTGCGCAATCAAGACACAAACGGCAATGCGAATGCCCGCTAGCGCGTGTTGAACGATGGGTTGATCCGCAAAGGAAGTCATCAAAGAGGCGATGAGAATGATGATGATCACCGAAGGAGTCACCACACCGGTTGTGGCTACAATGGCTCCGGGTGTTTTCTTTTGTGAGTAACCCACAAAAGTCGCCGTATTCACAGCGATGATGCCTGGAGTACATTGGCCAATGGCATAGTAGTCCATCAATTGGTCATAGGTGGCCCACTTTTTGGTGTTGACCACTTCCTTTTCCAACATCGGCAACATGGCTAAGCCCCCGCCAAAGGTAAAGAGGCCGATTTTAAAAAAGGTTAAAAATAGATCGAGATAGATATTCATGGAAATAACGGATGGGATACCCGTGAAGGTGTCAAGGGTGACCTTATCCTCCTCTCTGTTGATAGGAACAATAGGCTCGCTTGCGATCTTGAAATCGCTTTCCTTTCGAAAGGGAAGTGGATTTATACTATCCTGTCTATGAACCAAAGGAGGTCTCTTAAAAAAGATCCTGAAAAGAAGCGAAATGGGGCGAGTTCCTATTTTTTCCCATATTTTTCTTTATTTTTTGACAAAACAGCACGTAGGGTCAAATCTTTCGCCTGACTTTGGGAGGCTTGAAGATCTTGCGAAGTGGTTTAAAAGAAGGTAGTGTAAAGGTATTCATGAGAAAAGATAGACGGGGGCTTTAAGCGTTTTCAGGGGATTGTATCCGTAGAGATTTCGTCTTTCCAAACAGACTTGCATCTTAGGGCAGCCTGCGTTTTCAACTCAGAAAGGAGGATTCGGCAATGGTTTTTGAAGAAGAAGGCAGTCACTCATCCCTTGTTTTGCCGATAAGTCTATGCGATTTCACAAAATGATGGTGGGTTTAGCCCTGATGGGTTTAAGCCAAACGCTCTGGGGGTGTTCGATTGCTTCAGGCAAAGAACTAAAAGTCATTACTCAAAAAACCGTTGAGCTGGGCGATCCAGTCTCTTTAAATCCCGCCGATTATTTACTGGATGTTCCGTCTAAGGAGGTTCTAGCCGATATTCAAGTGGATTCGCCTTTGAAAAATGACCCAAAAAAATATACCTACAATAATTTTTCACAAACTGTTACGACGCAGGGCAAAGACTATTTGGCTCTAGGAACGTATTCTTTGACACTTGATTATAAAGGGGAGAAATACCCCATCCATCTTGAGGTAGAAGATACCGTGATGCCCGAATTCGTCTCCCCTGCGGCTGTTGTGACCATTCCTTTAGGAACGACCTATTTTGATTTTTCCGATGTGTACAAGACCAAAGACAAAGATAAGGTGACGCTCCATATCGAAGGCGAGTACGATTTGAATACTGTGGGCATCTATCCCGTCACCTTAGTCGCCGAAGATGGATCGGGCAATTCCAATTCCCTAGAGATCTCCATCAATGTGTTAGGCAACAATCGTCAAATCAAAGCCTCGGATCAATTTGAATATGAATACGTTCCCCGTGAAGATATGAGCAGTATGGCCCCCACGACTTCTTCCTCCGAAAACGAGACCCCCATCTCTTCAAGCACCCCCGATTCCTCCACAAGCACTGGGCCTGTGGCTTGCAGCGTATCTCGATTGCCCCAGGGAAGTGAAGCCTTCTATAGCTTCTCTCAACTGTATCAAGCGGGAACCGCTTGGAATAAAATCAGTCCGAATAATTACTTTTATTACATTGAATCGACGGATGATTGTGGGAATAAAGTGTATGCTTTGACCAAAGGTGTGAGTGATAAAATCCCTTCTATTTCCGATAGTCAGGAACCAATCGAGGAGCCTACACCCACCATTCCAACCACTCCTATTTCTCCTTCTATACCTTCTGTGCCGGATAGTGAAGAGCCCATTACACCCGAAGACCCCGACAATGGAATGGGTGAAGAAGGAAATGGATCCCAACCACCTCAAGAAGATGACTCCCCCACAATCAATGCCGATAATCCAACTCTAGATAGCCTAGATACGAGCCATGCGAATGGCCAACCGAAATCTTCGGAAAGTGATTCCTTGAAGGAAAATCCCACCCAAGAATAAATTCAATCCTAAAGGAGCTGTTAAATTAACAGCTCCTTTTTTAGCAAAAAAAAGAGCCTACCAAAAGGCGTAGGCTCTAACGAGAGAATTCACAATTTCATCGGGATTGAGGCTCAAAGGGGAAGGCGTTAAAGAGGGGTTGTAAGCGGTCCAGTTGCCATTTTCTTCCATCCCGATGAGGACATAAAACGTAGGCGATTCTAAAGTGCCCGTAGCAATAATCATCGGATAGTGGCCCGCTAAATAATCCTCAATTTGGGTTTTATAGACGGGAACGGGATTCATCGAAACACCCCAAGTTAAAGCCGCGCCTCCAAAGATCGAATCGTCGGTTTCGCGAATTGGAGTGTAGTCGTATTGGTATTGCTTAGCCCATTCGCCCACTACATAAGGAGTAAGACTCGGATCGCTGCGCAAATAGCTAAAGACATCGGAAATTGCCGTTGCGGCACCACCAGTCAAAGCAAAAATGGAATCGCCATAAGGCATCGATCCCCAGTTTGGATCAAAGGTTTTCAAGTCGGGAATGGTTTCCACATTGCCAATGGTGACATTGGGATCCACTGTGATGTGGGGATAATCAAACAAAAATTTGATTAAGCCACTATCTTGACTAGCAAAAGCCGCTTTGACAAGAGCCACTGGATATTGATTTGGATCTTCGAATAACGTTTTGAATTGCTCCACGAGCGGTTGACTGGATACCTCGCTTTGGCTTTCTAAAGCTTTTCTAGCCTCTTCATCGCCATCCAAGGCTTTTTCCACCAACTCGAGTTGAGTGCGATCGTAGGCTTGAAGGGCGGCTTCTTTGACTTCTTGAAACGTCGCTTCATCCCATGATTCCGGTTTGCTTAAACCATCCAACCATTCTTTATAGGCATCGTATTGTTTTTGTTCGGCTTCTTGTAAAGCGGAGGTTTTTATAGCCGCCATACTTCCAGTCGAGCTTTCGCGTCCACATAAAAACCACACAGCCCCAAAGGAACTCGCCACTAAGGCTAAACTTAAAAGCACCGAGGGCAACAACACATTTCGCTTTTCGCTCGGTTGGCCTACACTCGAAAGCGGTTTAGAACTCACTTGAGAAGTACTCTTCTGTCGACGTTTTTTATTTTTTGATATACTGAGGTCTTTGTCCCAATCATCCGCAAATAAATCACGCTGTTGAACGGGTGTCACTTCTGGAACAGAAGGATCCTTTGATTTGTTTGTTTGTGTCATGTTCTTATTTTAGCATGATCTTTTCAGGGCTTTTGGGATCAGTCTCAGAAATCGTAAGACACCATTCCCGCTTTCATCCCACAATTTCGCTTTTTTGGCCTTCTCTTTTCATTTCTTGAAAAATATTAAGAAAAGAAAGCGATACCAAGACAAAGTCGTTAAAAAGAGACCAATGGTTTCAAAAAGAAAAAAGACGATTAGCAAGAAAACAAAAGGGAAAGATTGAAAAAAGCCAACGAATTGGCTTTTCTTTTTCTAAAAAAAAGGCTAAAGGACTTGTATTTTAAAAAATTTTTGAGATGGATAGGATGTAGTAAAATCTCGGCTTAAAATCGAGCCGAGGCTCACTTGGGAATAGGAAGGAAGAAATTAGCTGTTGCGATTGCCTTTTGGACAGCTAAAATAAGGGCTATATGACTAAAAAATCCGCACCACCAGCTCCTTTGATGAAAAAAAGCGCGAAGAAGCTGCGTAAAAAACGCCGAAGACGCCGCTTGAAAACAAGTGTGCGCACCACTTTAGCCATACTCGTTGCGTTTTTTGTGATTCCTTTCTTTCAAGATTACATCTACACTCTTGACCCCGCGCAATACACCATTGAAGAAATTACCGCTCAAGCCAAGGGGCGTGAACTCAATACCTCAAGCAAAGAACTCACGCGTATTCCCGTCTTTGCTCATCGCGGCTTTGTCGAAGACTCCAGTATTGGCAACAGCTTTGAATCCTATGACTTGGCTTTGCTTTCAGGCTGTCCCCAAATTGAAATCGATGTGCGCAGTAGCCTAGATGGCATCTTGTATGTCAGCCACGATGACAATCTTGCTCCTATATCCGCTTCCACTTGGAACATCTCCGAACACACCAGTGCTGAACTCGATGGCATTTTGATGAAAAATGGCGA
>CAZTNF010000129.1:0-4274 GCA_964615295.1 uncultured Erysipelotrichaceae bacterium
TCGCTTCATCAAACATTAAAATCTTGGGTTTTGGAGCAATGGCTCTTGCAATCATAATACGCTGACGCTGTCCTCCGGAAATTCCTCCTGATCCTTCCGAAATCAAGGTATGCATTCCCATGGGCATGGAACGAATATCATCCGCCATACCCGCTTCTTCTGCGGCCTCCCAAGCTTCATCCAAAGTGAGTTGGGGAGCAGAAATAGTGATGTTGGAGAAAATGTCGCCCTGAAAAAGGCTTCCATTTTGCATAACCGTACCAATGTGTTGGCGAAGCGATTTTAAATCGATGCTCTGGACATCTTGGCCATCATAGTAAATGGCTCCCTTTTGGGGCTTTTCAAAGCCAAGCATTAGGCGCATTAAGGTGGACTTTCCACATCCGGTTTTTCCAACAATGCCTACATATTGGCCAGGACGAATTTTAAGAGTTAAGTTGTCCAAAATCAGTGGCAAAGAATCCTTGTATCGAAAGGAGACATTGTTGAGTTCGATGCCACCAGATAAGTGAGTGATGACACGTTTTTCTTCTTCAATTTCTGGGGTAGCCTCCATGATGGGTTGAAGCATTTTCAAAATAGACCACATCATTGCTGTTTTTTCACCTGTAGAAACCAAAGTGGAGAAAGCCGAAGATACCAATCCAAACGCACTCGCAAAGGCATAGTAATCACCCATACTTGTATTAGAAATGATCGCAAAGTAGTAAATAACTCCAGCATTCAAAAGCGTTAAAAATGTTCCATAGGGAATTACAGGACTGTATTGGACAGCCACAACTTTGGCCCACTGATCGGCCCACTTCGCAAAAGCCCGTTTTTCTGCTCCTGCTAACTTAATTTTTTGAATGCCATTCAAAAGCGATTGGGTTACAGACCAATCAGCGGTTTGTTCCTTGAGTACATCCCGAAACAATTGAACCTTAGCTACCGCAGCCATAATGGACAAAATCACAGAAAGCACAATTAATGTTAAGGCTGGAAACACCAAAGTCGGTGTGTAATAAAACATTTGAAAAATATACACAATAGAGAGAATGGTAGTGAGTCCAGTGGAAAAGATGATGTTGGTTAAATACGAACAAAATTCGGCCATGTAGGTCAATCGCTTGGCAATGCTTCCCGATCCATATTCTTTAAATACTTTTGCAGGTAAAGCTAAAATTCGCATCATCATTGCTGCTTCTGCAGAAAGGCTGATTTTTTTAGCGATGCGTTCTACGACGGTATTTTTGAGTGCTGTAAAGATGACCTTCGATATTTCTGCACAAGCTAAGAAAGTAAAAACCGCAAACAATGCTGTCATGTTTTGGCTGATGACAAGCTTAGAGTAAATAAAGCTACTTAAGGCAGGCATAACCATACCAACTACCGCTACGATTAGCCCTGCTCCCCCTACTTGCACTAAATCGGAAACGGAAAGGCTTTTCCAGATGTATATCAACAAATCCTTGGTTGTGATGGGTCCTTGAGGTAAGGGACGATAAAAACAATAGGCTTCTTCGCTCACAAGATGAGCATTTTTAGCAGTTACAGGGACGGATTTTTGTTGCTCGGGATCGTACATCGTATAGCCCACGACTTTACTTGGAATCAGGGCTAGGGGTTTTCCTGTCTTAGTATTCGTGGCTAGAAGAGGACCAAATGTAATGTATGGCCAATTTTTATCCAGTTTTACAATGCGACGCATGACTCCTGAGGGTCGCATTAAATATTCCAGTTCTTCATCTACGGTTGTGATCTCATCCGGTAATTCTTGAGAGCGAATGCCATAGTATTTTAAGATTTCGTCAATTGCATCTTTAGCTTTGGAACGGTCATCGTTAAGGGATTGAGTCAATTTTTCGCAAGTGATAGCTTTGGCCATTTTTTCAAAGCTTTCCGAAAACAACTCATTATCACCTTTAATTCGTTCTTGTATTTGGTCGTCAAACCAGCCCATTTAAAGTTCCTCCTTTTGGTCTAAAAAAGCATTCTTTTTATTGGTTTGACACAAGTTGCGTATAAAAGCCGTTTTTGGCATACAATTCCTCATGCTTTCCGCGTTCTACAACTTTTCCATGGTCAAAAACAATGATTTCATCACAATCCCGAATGGTGGATAAGCGATGGGCTACAATGATACAAGTTATGCCTCGAGCCACAATAGAATTGATAACTTCTTCTTCCGTTTTAGCATCCAAAGCGGAAGTTGCTTCATCCATCACAATGATGGTAGGATCTTGCGCCAAGACGCGTGCAATCTCGAGCCGTTGACATTGACCCCCGGAAAAGTCACGACCTCCTTCTAAAAGGACATGATTGTAGCCTTTTTCGCGCTGGATAATATCTTCATGAATTTTGGCATCTCGAGCAGCCAAAATCATTTCAAAGTCTTCAATGGATTTGTCCCACAACTTTATATTGTTGGCAATGGTATCCTCAAACAAAATGATATCTTGATCTACAACAGAGACTGATCCAGTAAATACGTTTCGGTTGATGTCTTTTAAAGGCTTACCATCAAATAAAATTTCCCCTGACCAAGGTTGATAAAGACCAGAAATGAGCTTTGATAGAGTGGATTTTCCACATCCAGAAGGACCAACTAAAGCCACTCGTTGTCCGGGCTCAAGGGACATACTGAAGTTTTCAATCAGAGGTTTATCTAGAGGAAAATATCCAAAGGTCACATTTTTTACTTCGATTTTTCCGCCTAGCTTATTGAGTTCTTCCTCTTCATTTACTACAGCGGGATCTGGATCTTGGCACAAAATATCAATAGGATATTGCATGACATCTTCTACCCGTTCCATATTGATGCGAAGTTCTTGAAAAGATTGCAAAGCTTCAATAATTTCATTGGCTGGAGAAAAGAGAGCAGATAAAAAGCCAGTAAAAGCCGTAATCATACCAACTGTCCAGTCTCCTCGCATGCAAAGCCATACACCGCCCATCAAAACCACGATCGTTGTAAAGGTAGAAAGAACTTCCGGTACAATGCCAATAGTTCGGTTAACTTTTACTTTTTGAGCTTCACTACGGCTCACGCTTGCCTGAATACCAGCCCATTTGCTAAAAAAACCATTTTCGGCTCCAGCAGCTTTAATGGTTTCAATCATACTTAAACCCGACGAAGAAGTTGAAGTTAAACGAACTTTATCTCGAGCTAAAAGACGCATTACATCAATACGTTTATTGGAGATATAAAGCGATACAGCCATATTGATGAAAATGGATAATACGCCTACAAGCGTCAAAATCCAGCTGTAGCGAATCATAATAAATAAATAAAATAACAACATTGCAATTTGAATGGCAAGAGGAGCGAGAGAATTGACAAGTGTCTCCGCAATTTCTGTATTTTGGTTTTTGCGACGTACGATATCTGCCACTAAACGTTGTGAGAAGAAATCCATCGGTAAGCGAAAAACATGCCACATGTAATTTACATTGGAAAGTGTGGCAATTTTTCCACTCGCATGCGCCGCATAAACGGTGTTAATCCATACCATACAAATTTCAATGACCGCCAAAATGGTCAATAAGACCAAAAAGGGAACAAACCAATTGGGATTTTTACCCGTTAAGAGGCGATCCGCAAAGACTTGAGAAAAACCGGGCTTGATGATGCCAATAAGCGAGGTAATGACAGTTGTGATAATGACTAATGTCAAGGCTTCCCCTGTTCCTTGTAATTTTTTACGTGCCGATTTAGCCATGCTTTTGCGCTTACCAGAAGGTTTAAATTCTGGGGAAGGTTCAAAGAATAAACAAATCCCCGTAAAGGAGCGATCAAATTCGTCCATGGGAACTTCAATGCGGCCTCGAGCAGGGTCATTAATCACCGCTTTATCCTTTTTAAAGCCACACAAAACCACAAAGTGATTGAAGTTCCAGTGGATGATGCAAGGAAAGCGGCCTTTTTCCTTGAGCGTTTGGGGCTCATATCGATAGCCTTTGGCCTCAAGTCCATAATGACGAGCGGCTTTTAAAAGGTTGACCGCTTTGGATCCGTCGCGCGATACTCCACAATCCAATCGCACTTGTTCAAGCGGAATCCATTTTTGGTAATAGGCCAATATCATGTCTAAAGCTGCAGCTCCACATTCCAGTGCTTCAAGCTGAATAATCACTGGCACATTGGCAACTCCTTTGGAGAGCGGCTTTTTAATGAACGTAAGGCCTTTGGTTTGTTTTTGATCCGACATAGAGGCCTTTCTAATGCGAGAGGAAGGATACCGCATGCACTTGCTCCGTGATTACTTCGGCATTATAAGTGCCATCTTTTAAAT
>CAZTNF010000130.1:0-4250 GCA_964615295.1 uncultured Erysipelotrichaceae bacterium
AAACTCTTAATAAGGCATAAAAAAACCGAATGTTTGCCATTCGGTAAAAAGACTTTTAAGTTTCTGGATCCTGACTCGGTTCTTGAGCTACTTCTTCACTTGGTTGCTCTAAAGGCTCTGCTTGATTTTGGGATTCTTCAGGCAAAACAGCACTATCTTGATCAGAAGGGACTTCTTCTTGGACTTGGCTAGGAGCAATTCCCGAATCTACTTGGTCATTACCATTAGTTGGAGAAATATTGGAAGAGGCATTATTAGCATTGTTTTGTGCGGCTTGCTGCAATGATTGATTTTTACTAGCTTCTTCTTCGCGTAAGATTTCATCATCGTAAAATTCATCATCCGCTTGGGAATATTCTTGGGCTAATTCCGGAAACACAAACACTTGTTCTCCTGGACGAGAAGCATAATAGCGGCCTCGCGCCACGAATTCTAAGTAATCTGGGTTGGTCAAATTACGCTTGGTGAGTTCTAATTGTTCTTCTTCCTCTTTGGTTTTAGCCAGCAGACGACGATTATCACTAATAGATTCTTTTAAGTTGTGATACGTACGCACATCGTTTAGAGCAGAAAAAGCAAGTAAAAAAGCCACAACGATCAATCCGATTTGAATAAATAGAGTTCGCATTTTTTCATTTGTTTTTTTTGGAAGATCAGGTTGAGAAGTCCTTTTTTTTGTTGTTTTGGAATTGGATTTACTCATGTTTTAAGTATACTGTTTGTGTTCTAAAATAAAAGAAAGCGCCTTATATAAGACGCTTTTTTTATCGAATTTCTTTTAATTAGAAAAAACAATCGTTTTTGAATTGATAATTTTAGCTCTTTGGGTGAGTCAAAGCCTTTTCGTTCTTAGACTTCTCTTTTTTGGCTAGCATCGAAAGTGTAGCAGAAAGTACTGCGATGTCACTTGGGTTCACTCCCGAAATCCGGCTCGCCTGACCAAGGGTAGCTGGACGAACTTGAGCCAATTTAGCCCGCGCTTCAAGAGCCAAATTATCCATCGAATGGTAATCGATATCATTTGGAATACGGGCATTTTCGAGTTTAGCCATACGATTCACATCACGATTGGCTTTTTCAATATATCCAGCATATTTGCATTCAATCTCAATTTGATTTGCTACAGAAGGAGAGACTTCTAAGTGCGTCCAAGGCTTAAGGAGTTCAAGAGTAACAGTGGGACGCCGTAAAAGTGTGTAGGCATCGGTGCCATATTCGAGTTCGCCCGCATTTACCTTAGATAAAGCGCTTTGAATAGCTTCATCAGGTTTAATATGGATATGGCCTAAAATTTCTAACGCTTCTTTGATTTCTTGTTCACTTTGTAAATAATGCTTCCATGATGTTTCGGGTAAGACTCCAACGTCATGAGCAATTTTGGCTAAACGCCGATGGGCATTATCATGGCGCAATAACAAGCGATGTTCGGCTCTTGATGTCAACAATCGATATGGTTCTTTGGTTCCTTTGGTGACCAAATCATCGATCATGACTCCAATATACGCTTGACTTCGCGTTAAAACCAAAGGATCTTTTCCTTGATTTTTTAAAGCCGCATTAATACCAGCTATTAACCCTTGACCAGCAGCTTCTTCATATCCTGATGTTCCATTCACTTGACCAGCGGTAAACAAGTTTTCGACGATCTTATTTTCTAGCGAAGGCTTCATTTGCAACGGATCAATAGCGTCGTATTCAATGGCATAGGCATATTTTAAGATTTCAGCATTTTCTAAACCAGGTAAGGAATGAACCATTTCTTCTTGAACGCTTTCGGGCATAGATGTAGAAAAGCCTTGAATATAAAAGGTGTCAAAACATTCTCGTTCTGGCTCTAAAAATAGCTGATGGCGAGGGCGATCGGCAAAGCGTACTAGTTTGTCTTCAATACTTGGACAATACCGTGGTCCCACTCCTGTTACTAATCCCGAATACATCGCTGAATCCTGTAAATGGTTGTTAATGATTTCATGGGTTGTAGGGGTAGTATAAATCAAATAGCAGGGCAATTGTTCACTTGGTTTTCTTACTTCACTTGGAAGCGTCTCTTCACTAAAGTGTAAAAATTCTTCACTTCCTGGCTGAATGAGGGCTTTGGATAAATCCACCGAACTCTTCACAATTCGTGGAGGGGTTCCGGTTTTTAAACGAATCAGAGAAATTCCTGCTTCTTTAAGCGAATTGGATAATTGGTTGCTTGTCCACATCCCATCCGCTCCACTTGGGGTAGAGGTGTGACCTTTTAAAATGGCTGCATCCATACCTGTTCCCGCCGTTAAAATCACGGTTTTCCCCAACAACTGCGTGCCATCTTCGCATTCAACCCCTAGGGCTTTGCCATCTTGTACCAATAACTTGGTAACGTGTTGGGGAAGCAGCTCTAAGTTTTCTTGATTTTGTAAGGCCTCAAGCATCCAACTGCGATAGGCATCGCGATCGGATTGTACCCGCAAACAGCGTACGCCAGGGCCTTTGGCGGTATTCAACATTTTAAATTGCAAAGCGGTTTGATCGGCTGCTTTAGGCATTAAGCCTCCAAACGCATCGATTTCTCGCACCACAATTCCCTTAGCAGGGCCTCCGATAGAAGGGTTGCAGGGCATAGAGCCGATCATAGATAGGTCGCTTGTCGTCAACAAAGTCTTTTGACCCATACGGGCTGCGGCAGCAGCAGCTTCGATACCCGCATGGCCACCGCCGATGACGAGGACATCATACATAGCTTATCTTCTCCTTCTAGAGCGCAAGCGAAAGTGAAAGAGGCGTTGGGGAATCCCAAAATAAAAGGCCCCCACCACAAATACAAGAGAGGAAATCACTCCATTGACCATCATTCCCAAAAAACAAAGCATACGGCTAGTATTTGTACTCCCTAATCCTATTTTCGTCAATAAAAAGGCAGATAAGGCCATAGCTACTAAACAAATCAGAGTTTGAAGGAGGACCTTTAAGGTTGAACGAAAGGATACATCGTACATCCAGCCCATTTCACGCAAGCTGTAATAAATAATCCAAGCATAGCTAACCACGGTAGAGAGCGTAGCGCCCGCAATTCCCCACCAAATGACCATTGGAACCATTAAGACTCCTTTAATCACAGCCGAGATTCCCATTTGAATCAACAATCGTTTGCGCAGGCGACAAGCCATCATCATGGAAGAAATGACAGGAGTAATCGTGCCAAAAAAACCTTCAATCGCAATCCAGCGCACACTCGTCGCCGCTAAATTTAAATCATCCGTATAATATAACGTGTAAAAGAGAGGTTTTGCATACCAAAAAATGGCAAAGCTTAGAAAGAGTGAAATAAACAACACAATGTTAACGCACTCTACGATGTCTTTTCGCACGACCTTATAATTCTTGGTTTCGAGTGCCGAAGTAATATGAGGAATAATAGCGGCTACAAATCCTGGAGATAGGATCATCGGAATAGCGGTAAGCTTAATGCCAACGTAGTTCGCTGCAGAAGTCATGGTTTGAATTTGGTCGGTAGAATAACTAGAAAGTTTCAACCCAAGAGGCAATAAGACGGCATCATAAATGTCATTGGCATACCCAATGATCGCAAAAAGCAAATATGGAATGCAAAGAAGAATAAATTCTCGAAAAAGAGGTTGCATTGCGATCGCTTTAACGCGTTGTCGACGGCCGGCCTTTTTTAAACTTGCAGTCGATGCTTTCGAAAAGCCACTGATTTGAAAAATAGCCGCAAAAGCGGCAACCGAAGTGGAAAGCACCCCCACATAGAGGGCATAGACGCTCGACATGTGAAAGCCATAGACGAGCAGGCAACTTACTCCCAACAAAAAGGCCACACGAAAGATTTGTTCATACGCTTGGGAAAAGGCGTATTCCCCCATCTCCTTGCATCCTTGGATAAATCCACGATAGGCACTTAAAAGTGGAACAAAAAAAATCGCAATAGACAACAATTTTAAAGCGGTCGCCATAACGGCCCGCCCTTCTTCGGTTCCTTCCGACATCACTCCCGCTAGGGGCCCAGAAAGCGCAAACATGGCAAGCATTCCAGCCAACCCAAGAAAGCCCATTACAAGCAAGGACATTTGGCGAGCGCG
Organism: uncultured Erysipelotrichaceae bacterium; assembly: GCA_964615295.1. GTDB lineage: Bacteria > Bacillota_I > Bacilli_A > Erysipelotrichales > Erysipelotrichaceae > Allobaculum. The sequence goes on from CAZTNF010000130.1 coordinate 4,080, forward strand.
TAAGACCGTTTTAAAATTGTTGCGTGTAATGTATTTGGCTACCATCGTCGCAATGGCCATCGGAGCGCCGGCCGTAAAGACGTTCAACATATAGCTGTAAATGCGATAGGCTGAACCGTAATAGGACATATAGGCATCGGAGCCAAGAATGCTCGAAAATGGAATCGAGTA
>CAZTNF010000131.1:0-4245 GCA_964615295.1 uncultured Erysipelotrichaceae bacterium
ATTTTCCCAATTAATCCCCAATTCCATAAAGAACAAAATATCGCAAAGGGCCAGAACCAAGATTGAAAAATGAAAGAAAAGCACCATCCAATAAGCCCCATAATAAAATTAATCATTTTTACTCCTTTCTTCTCTCTTAAGAAAATAAATATGAAATCGAAATCGAGGATAAAAATAAATTTGTTTTTTTACCTATACTACATGTTTAAAATAAACTTTTTATAGAAAAAAATGAACTCATAAAATAAATATTTAGGATAAAGCTAAAGAAAAAAGACAGACATGGAAAAAATGTCTGTCTTTTATTTTTTTTAATCATCTTTTTTGGCCGCAGCGATAATACGTTGAGCGATATTATCGGGAACTGGATCGTAACGATCCATGGAAATCGTATAAGAGCCCAAGCCTTGCGCCATCGAACGTAAATCGATAGCATAACGAGCGAGTTCCATCATCGGTGCTTGTGCTTGGATAACTTGGGAATCACCTACCGGTTCCATACCCAAGATGGCTCCACGGCGTTTGTTTAAATCACCAATAATCGTTCCAGTATATTCATCGGGAACAGTTACAGTGATGTTCATGATGGGTTCAAGCAAAATAGGACGGGTTTTATTCATAGCGTCTTTGAACGCCAACCGAGCCGCCATTTTGAAGGCCATTTCGGAAGAATCTACATCGTGATATTTTCCATCCAACAAAGTTGTTTTGACGTTAACCATCTTATAGCCAGCTAGAGGCCCTGTTAAGGCGTTATCACGAAGTCCAGCTTCTACAGCAGGGAAGTATTGTCTTGGTACCGCACCCCCAAATACCTTTTCTTCGAAGACGAGTTCTTCTTCATCTGGATTAGGAGCAAATTCAACAAAGACATGACCAAATTGTCCATGGCCACCGGATTGTTTTTTATGACGGCCTTCACCAATGCCCGTTTTAGTAATGGTTTCACGATAGGTGATCTTAGGGTCTTTGAGGTTGACGTTGGCTTTGAATTTATTTTTTAATTTGTTGACAACTACATCCAAGTGCTGATCTCCAATGCCATAAATAACAGTCTCGCGGGTTTCAGGATTATTTTCAACTCGGAAAGTTGGATCTTCTTCCACAATACGATTTAAACCAGTCGATAAACGATCTTCATCATTTTTTGTTTTGGGTTCTACTGCTTGGCCAAAAAGAGGCTCATCAAATACGATTGGATCACTGATTAAACGTGTACCCTTTGCACAAAGAGTATCGTTAGTGCGAGTATTTTGAAGCTTTGAGATCGCTCCAATGTCCCCAGTAAAGAGTTTTCCAGCCGCAGTTTGGTGACGGCCTTTAATGGTAAAGAGATTTCCTAATTTCTCTGGTTTTCCATTGTTGCCATTTATCACTTGGGAATCAGAAGCTAAGACACCAGAGAGTACTTTCACATATGAAATGCGGCCTACAAAGGGGTCCATGATGGTCTTGAACACTTGCGCCGTTGTCGTTTCTTCTTCGGCGGTAAGCAATTCGACTTCTTCTCCTTCAGGTGTTTTAAGGGTAATCAAACCTTTTTCGGAATAAGCGGGGAAATAAGTCACGATCAAATCCATTAAGCGACCAATACCACGAGATTCAATGGCCGAACCAGAGAAAACAGGAATGATTTCTCCCGAACGCACCCCAATACGTACTCCACGAGTTAATTCTGCATCGGTAAATTCTTCTCCAGAGAAGAATTTTTCCATAAGTTCATCATCACCCATAGCCACGGCTTCGGCAATTTGATCTTTATACATAGCGATTTCTTCAGCCATGTTTTCTGGAATGGGTTGGGCTACAGAATCTGAAGCTTTGGGTCCTTTGTGATACCACGCTTTGTTTTTTAAGATATTAACGGTTCCAACATATTTTCCATCTTCGATGATGGGAACTTCAAAAGGAATGACGGATTTTCCGAATTCTTCATGCAAACGAGAATATGCTTCATCAAAGGATGTGTGTTCTTCATCTAAACGGTTGATAAAGAAAATCGCAGGTTTACCAGATTCGGTAGCTTCTTTAAAAGCCAATTTTGTTCCAGGTTCTAGAGGATCTTTCGCATTGACTACGATGAGAACCGAGTCGCCAGCGGCCAAGCCAGCGGCTTTTTCTCCCGCAAAATCCAAGTAACCGGGAGTATCGATAAAGTTGATTTTACATTCATCCCATTCAATCGGAACGATCGAAGTGTAAACTGAGGTGCCACGTGCAATTTCTTCGGGGTCAAAATCGATTAAGGATGAGCCTTCGGACGTTTTGCCAAAACGATCCGTCGCATCGGTGAAATACAACATAGCTTCCAAAACCGAGGTTTTGCCAGCGCCGGAGTGTCCTACGACGCTGACATTGCGCACTTCGCTGCTATTATAGTCTCTCATAATATAATTTCCTTATCCTAATTAGATAGCCAGTAGTGGTTCAAGTTGAGCTCGGCAGTATTCTCTTACGTAATCAAGAGCTTTGCGACCTTGTTTGTCTGTCATATCTTTGTCTGCGCCATAGACTAAGAGTTTTTCCACTAAGGAAGGATAGCCACCATATGCCGCACGCATTAAAGCGGTGCATCCATTATTGTCAAACAAGTTGACATCTGCATTGCGATCAAGAAGCATATTGATGGTATCGCGTTTGAAGGCGATGCAAGCTTCCATTAGAGCTGTACGACCTACTTCGTCTTGAGCATTAATGTCAGCTCCCGAATCCAAAAGCAATTGAATGCAACGGTCCTGTCCAAGTAAAGCCGCACGCATCAAGGCAGTACGACCATTGTCATCTTTGGCGTTTACATCAGCACCCATTTCAATTAAAGCTTTGCAAATAGTGCGATTGCCTTTTTTAGCGGCTCCCATTAAAGCGGTTTTTCCAGCATTATCGGTCGCATTTACATCAGCACCATTGTCGATTAAAAGTCTTACGATATCTTTGCGGTCGCGTTTTGCGGCACGCATTAAAGCAGTTCTTCCATCGCCATTAGCATAATTCACATCAGCACCAGCACGAATTTGACCAGCAGCTAAGGCGAAATCACCGTTTGCACAGGAGTCCCAGAATACTTTGTTAAAATTCTGATCCATTGAGTTTATCCTCCTAAAAATAAGCATCAAAAAGCCGGGTCGAAAATAGGAAGCGTGCTTTCTATTTGGACGCGCTTCACCAAAACAGGACCCAGCTTTATTTGGAAAGAAGATTTGGTTTGTTGTTGGATGATGTTGGCGACATTGCTTTTCATAAAAACCACTCCTTTCCCTGCATGGTTTCTAGTGTAAGCCTTTTCATCTTTTCTTTCAAATACTCTTCCAAAATAGACATCTTAAAGACCGATTAGGCCATCTCGGCCCATATTATGTATCCTTTTTTACCTCTAATATGGCTCAAAGAAAAGAACCAGATCTGTGATCTAATTGAGATCAGGGCCACCTTTCTTTAATAGGCAATTGAAGTCACTCTTTTTTCTATAGAGGGATTCCTCCTATGTTTTCTTCTATTTTGTCTCGTTTCAAAGTCGCTTCCCTACTTATTCTTCTTTTTACTTTATTTCTTCTCTCTTGAGATTTATTACAAGTTCTCCACTGGGTACTGTTTCCGTCTCCGATTTGAGCTCTTTCTTTATGGAATCCTGATCAATTTCACTCTCATCCAGTTAGATTCAAACCTTTACTTCTCTTTAGACTGTTCGTGATCATGTCGTATCAATTAGTAAGAGAAAAGTGTCACTGAGGCTTTTCCCACTCTCTTAGAAAGATAAGGAATCTCAAAGCGCTGCGAAATCGAATAGCCATTTTAAAGAACTTTTAAGACCTCGTCTTCTTAGGATGCCATCAGAATGGGATTTTCCTCTCCCCGCTTGGACTCGTATCGTCGCTGGAAATAAAGAGATTCTGGAATGGCAGGGGCTTCAACGAAATACTCAGCCTACCCAAATCGCTTTAGATGCCTTAAAGTGACCAAATCAAAAGATCGTCTCATTTTAGATCATTTTTATCTTTCTAAGACTTTATTAGGAATAATTAGAGAGTATAACCAGACCCATAAAGAGAAATTAGACGTTTTAATTCGAGTCAAGAAAAACTTTATGGACTCCTCATCAAATCGATCCTACGAAAAAGAAAGGGAGAGGAAGATCCAAAAAGAAAGTATTCTCTTTCTCAAGCCTTCATAGGAAGACCAGTTTCAAAAAACTCTTGTTTCATGGAATGGTAGACGAGTAAAAGTAGAGTTTCTCTGCCTTGTTTTATT
>CAZTNF010000132.1:0-4236 GCA_964615295.1 uncultured Erysipelotrichaceae bacterium
GACCTTGTTCACCATATAAGCCTTCGGTTGTGTTAAAGACTTTGGCTGCGATGGTTTCACCCTCTAGACTTGGAGTAACTTTTTCGGTTGTGGGGTCAGCCGGAAAATAAACCATATCATTCGTTCCTTTTGGAACATAGCCCGTTACTGAATCCGCAATGAGATCAAGAGTAGGAAATTGGCTCGCATAAGAACCAGAGAATGGTTCAAAGGTATAACTTTCAAAGCTCTCTAATTCTGCTGGAGTAATACCTTTAGTTTCACAAAAGCTTCGATATACATAGTAAGCCCCAAGAGGAGTCCAGTGATGATCAGTCCGAAAATATAAATATTCATTATTGTGTTGGCGTAAAGTATCAATGGTTTCGACGGCTCGAATTTTATCTGAATAATTGGAGTAATAATATTCGATTTCTTGTTTTTGGTTTGTTCCACCCAGCTGTTGATATTCCTCTTCAGTAAGCATAACTCCTGAATTATTAGGAACTAAAACGGAGTAGAGTGTAGTCGTTCCCTCGAGAGCATCAGCAGTACGATTGATCAAATCAAACCAAGCCTCTGCCGATTCTTGAACGAAGTAGCACCCTGAATACACTCCGCCATCTTTTACCATCGTTCCTTGCATGATGCGCTCTTGGACATCCTCAGTGGGAATATAAAGGTCAGGAACTTCGGTACGAGAATAGGTTTTTTGCGTTCCACTACTTGTGCTTTCAGGACTAGAGTTTTCATTTCCTTGAGCGGTGAGTGGGGGTAATTCATCCGCTATCCCCGTCGTTAATACTGCATTGGTTTGTTTAAGACCATAAAAATTTTGAAAAGACAACCCAGCACTCATGAGACTTTCCCGACCTGGAAACGTATCTGAATACCATGTTGAAACCTCGCTAAACCAATTGCCGTTCAATATACCAGTTAAAGAGAAGGCGGGAAAAGTAGAAAGAGTGCGATTTTCCAGTTCAGAGGTGGTAGGCCGGGCAAACCAAAGCAATCCCATAAACGAACCGATGGCCATTGCGCCTACGACTAACCCAACGCCAAGCATCCGCATCATATTCAATTGTTTCTTTTGTTTTTGTTTTTTTCTTTTTCGTTGTTTTGAACGATTCATGTCTACCTCCTTTCATCGCCATAGTCACTAGCTATGAGTTTTATCACCAATCAATAGTAGAAATGAAATATAAAAGTGTAAATGTACAATCTAAAATTGGAAGTATAAGAAGGGATTGTAGGCATTGCCCACTAAGGCAAGAGTAGATAATCCCAAAAGAATTACAGGCAAAAGCGCTTCTTCAATTAAATATAAGGTCCAAAGGGCTTTATTTTGACGAGCAAGTGCGGCAAAAATACGCCGAACATAAACGGAAAGTTCTGTACACCCGATGATGCTGGCAATAAGCAAGAAGAGATTGGATACAAAGACACCTATGACTTCCGCACTCGAGAAACCAGAAATCCCAAGGCCAATTAATCCCTTAAGGACTGTCCACAATTCATCCATGTTTTCAAAGCGGAAAATGGTAGTTCCTACAAAAACCACACTGAGGGTATAAACGACATTCCAACCTTTAGGAATGCGTTGGTGAATCACAAAACGCTCAAGCAATAAGAAGACTAAATAATAGAGGCCCCAAAGAATATAGTTCCAGCTCGCTCCATGCCACAGACCAGTTAAAAACCAGACACTCACCATATTGCGGATGTAGATCAAAGGGCCAGATCTAGATCCTCCTAAAGGAATATAGACATAATCCCGGAAAAAGGTAGATAACGAAATATGCCATCGTCGCCAAAAGTCTTGAACACTTTTAGCTTGATAAGGATAATTAAAGTTTTCTAAATAGTGAAAACCAACCATTAATCCCATACCAATGGCCATATCCGAATAGGCCGAAAAATCCAAGTATAGTTGCAAGGTAAAAGCTAACATGGAAAGCCAATACGCCAAAAGAGGCTGATTGACCACTGTAGGTAAGGCATTGGTAGCAACTAAAGCACATCCATTAGCTAAAATAGCTTTTTTAGCGAGTCCGATGGAAAAGCGTCGAACTCCTTTAGTGAGATCGTTAATGGAGACACTTCGATGATCGATTTCATAGGCCACCGTTGAATAGCGTACGATCGGTCCTGCTATACACTGATGGAAAAGCGAACAATACAACAGCACTTTCCAATATTTTGGTTGAGCTTTAACTTGACCATTGTAAACATCAATGACATAGCTTAAAAGCTGAAAAGTATAAAAAGAAATTCCAAGCGGCAAAACAATTTGGGGAATTGCATTAGGCCATCCAGTGAAAAATTGGATATTGGAGAGTATAAAACCGAGATATTTGAAAATGCCAAGCAATCCTAGCAAGCTTATAACTTCTAAAATCATGTACAAGCGTTTTTTGGCTCGATCATGGGCGATTTGTAAGGCACAAAACCAACTCAGTCCTGCTTCTAACAACAAAAGCAAAACGTATTGCAATCCACCCCAAGCATAGAAAATCAAGGAGGACGCGAGTAATACTCCATTACGCCACTTAACCGGAACCAGCCAATAAATCAAAAGGCTTGGAAACAAAAAGGCAAATACAAAAATTAATGAGGAAAAAACCATAGACCAAGTCCTTTCTAAAACTTGTCTACAACCAATTTTCTCAAAACATAGTTAAAAGAAAAATCTTGAAAAAATTTAAAAGAGAGAAATAAACCACTTCTTGATTAAAGATAAAAAGATTCACCTTGTGGCTGGTTTTATGGATTGAGCGGGATTTCTCCTTCCATGCTAAAAGGCATAATGGGGAATCATTCACTAAGCGATCAATCAAAAAGAATAAAAAGAGTCACAAAATTTTTATTCTCTTTTCTTATAAAGAAAATTTTAGGTTTAAATTTGTTCCTATATAGATAAATATAGATAAAAGTCTTGGAAAGGAACCAAAATTCTTTAAAATCCATCTAAAACGCCATCAAATTTGGTCATCAAGTGTGTGTTGAGTGAAAACCGTTTAAGATGGCCGAAAAGAATTTGATGAAGGAGAAAAGTATGGATGAAAAAGATATTTTAATGATTTTACCAAGACGAACCATTTTAAGAAAACCCAATTTTGAGAATTCTTTTTGCCTTGAAACGCCTCAAGAAGGAAAAGTGATCGCCTTTATGAACGAAGCTCAGGTAGGACAAGCTCAATGGCAAGAAGCTTTTGACTTTGAAGGAATCGTGCGCCCTGCATTGGTTTTTGAATGCACAAAAAAAGAATACGAATTCGATCTCTTTGAAAGCCTCATTTCCCAGCTTGCTCTTGACTTTGATGCGATTCCTGGACGTTATCCTCTCTATATTAAGTTGAAAGAAACCAATTTACCCTATATCGCCAAAGCCAGCCGGATGGGCTTTGTCCCTTATTTTGGAAAGTGGGTTCAAAGCAATGCCCAAGAATCAGAAGCGACATGGCAAAATATTACCGAAGCTTTACGCAAAGCCTATCCTCAAGGACTCCAAGAAAAATAAAATCGAGGAAAGAAAAATGACAATACAAAATTAGGCTAAGCGAAAAGAAAAAGAATAGGAAAAAAGAGACTTGTAACGATGTTACGAGTCCCTTTTTTGACTTTAGACTTCGACTTCTTTAGAGCGAGCATAAATATCAAGAATTAAACGTTTCGTATCTTCCCAACCAAGACAAGGGTCTGTAATGCTTTGACCATGAACATAGTTTTCACAAATATTTTGACGGCCTTCAATTAAATAGGATTCAATCATAACGCCTTTGACAAGGTTACGAATTTCTGGATGATATTTTCGATTATGCAATACATCCATACAAATGCGGATTTGTTCTTTGTATTTTTTATCCGAGTTGGAGTGGTTGGCATCCACGATAACAGCGGGATTTTTAAGGCCGGATTTGCTATATAAATCAGCAACAATCTTTAAATCCTCATAGTGATAGTTTGGAATAGTTTTACCATATTTATCCACACCTCCGCGCAAAATGACATGCGCTAATGGATTTCCTGTGGTTTCGACATCATCTTGACGATAAATAAAACGATGTGGATGTTGAGCAGCGGTAACCGAATTCATCATAACGGAAAAGTCCCCAGAGGTTGGATTTTTCATTCCTACAGGGCCATCGATTCCAGAAGCGACTAAGCGATGAGCTTGATTTTCCACGGAACGTGCACCTACCGCTTCATAGGACAACACATCATCTAAAAACGCGCGGTTTTCTGTATACAACATTT
>CAZTNF010000133.1:0-4231 GCA_964615295.1 uncultured Erysipelotrichaceae bacterium
GTGTGGAGCGGGGGAAAATCCGGAGATAGCCGCAAAGGATTACCTATCGCTATTATTAGTTTCATTCTCGCGCTCTGTCCAATCATCTGTTTAATCATTGCGATGATGGGGTTCAAGCTTCCAGCTTGGAAAGCAGCCATTGCCGCAGCGATAGTAGCAGCGATTGAGGCTTTGCTCTATTGGAAAACACCTGCGAATATCGTAGGCATGGCAGCCGTAGAGGGCGCGGCGATGGCCTTATGGCCCATCGTTTTAGTTATTGTCGCTGCAGTGTTTACATACAACTTAGTATGTGCCACAGGCGGTATGGATGTGATCAAGTCGTTGCTGACAAGCGTTTCTTCGGATAAGCGTGTCTTAGTGCTCTTGGTCGCTTGGTGTTTTGGTGGCTTTATGGAAGGCATGGCTGGTTTTGGAACTGCGATTGCGATTCCCGCTGGAATGCTTCTAGCCATGGGCTTTGATCCTCTATTTTCTTGTTTGGTGTGTTTGATTTCCAATGGCTTTCCTACCCCATGGGGTTCAATTGGAATTCCTACGGTAACGGTAGCCAATCTACTTGGATATCCAAACACCATTTCTCTTTCCACTATGCAATCCATTCAAGCTGCGATCTTCTTTCTTATCGTTCCCTTTATCTTAGTAGCTTTAACGGGAAAAGGGGTTAAGGCCTTAAAAGGAATGATGGGCATCTGTTTGGTAGCTGGTCTTTCCTTTATTTTACCCATGCTTTTAGTGTCCTATACTTTAGGAGCAGAACTCGTCATGGTTATTGCTTCTGTTTGCTCCTTAGCCTGCACCATTTTGATGGCTCGTTTGGTAAAACCTGATCCAGCCTATCAAATCAATGCGAGTATAGAAAAAAAAGATGAGAAAGCCGCCAAGTCCATCACCGTAAAAGAAGCGCTTGTGGCCACTGCACCTTTCTTGTTTATCTTTGTTTTCTTGCTGGGTACCTCTAAAATGGTTCCCCCCATTAACGATTTCTTAGCCCAATTTTCCACAAAGGTTTACTTCGTCAATGATCAAAGTGCGACGACCTTCACTTGGATCAACACACCTGGCGTTTGGATCTTCTTATCCGCAATTTTAGGAGCCCTTGTTCAAAAAGCAAGCTTTGATACCTTCAAATCCGTATTTCTTGCCACCTTAAAGCAGATGTCTGGCTCTATTATGGTTATGATTTCTGTTTTAGCGGCTGCGAAAATCATGATTTATTCTGGCATGATTAGCGATATTGCGAAATTTGCGATCGCCGCTATGGGAAGTCTCTATCCTATCATCGCTCCTTGGCTTGGTTGCCTTGGTACTTTTGTTACTGGCAGTGGAACTTCCTCTGGTGTCCTGTTTGGTCAAGTTCAAGCCGACGCTGCAGCTGCCTTGAACATGGATCCCTATTGGGTAGTTGGTTTGAATGCTATTGGCATTGGCGTTGGAAAAATGTTGTCTCCTCAATCCATTGCCATCGCTCTATCTGCGGTAGGTGGACTGAAAGAAGACTCCAAACTCTTGAAGATGGTTCTTCCTTATGGAGCCATCTTCCTCGTTCTAACTTCTGTTGTAGCTTGGGTTGGAACGGTCTTAATTCATTAAATTATCACCAAAAAATTGTTGAGACTCCCAATCCTCTAATACTCACCCAATAAAAAACGAAAAGAATAGATGAATACAGCCAAGAAGTGACGATTCTTACCCAATTATGGGAATGAGAACCGTCACTTTTTGTTCACTAACCAATGCCAAAAGTAGAATCGAAATAGCTAAAAACTAAGAGATCGTGTTTGTCCGATCCCTCCGTAAATTAAGGAAATAAAGACCAATGATCAATATAGTAATTGAAACAAAACGTTTGTATCTGCGCGAAATGAATCAGGATGATTTTGAAACTTTGTGTAAAATTTTGCAAGATGAAAAGACAATGTATGCCTATGAGGGCGCATTTAGCCATAATGAGGTTCAAGAATGGCTCAATAGGCAGATGAACCGCTATAAAAAATGGAATTTTGGTTTATGGGCAGTAGTACTCAAAGAAACTCATGAAATGATTGGACAATGCGGACTCACTTGGCAACCTTGGAAAGGGAGCGAAGTGTTAGAAATAGGCTATCTTTTTGAGCGATCCCATTGGCATAAAGGATATGCTACCGAAGCGGCTCAAGCGTGCAAAAAATATGCATTTGAAACATTAAAGGCTTTAGAAGTATGTTCTATTATCAGAGATACAAATATCGCCTCTCAAAATGTAGCTTTAAGAAACGGCATGACTAGAGTTGATTCCTCCATAAAACATTATAGAGATGTCGATATGGTCCATTATCGTTATATCGTCCATCGATAAAGATGGGTATTTGAAAAGACACCTTCCTAGAAAGAAGGTGCCTTTTATTATTTTTCTACACAAATGCCAATAAAGTTATTTAAGGATCGAAAAAATATAATTCCTTTTAAATTAAACGAAAAAGAATCAATACCTAATCTATGGAGGACTTTCACTTTTTTCTTTATTAACGCCAACCTTGATTTATACCATAGGCGACGAGTGTTTCAATGTTTTGAAGTTCGATCGGAGACAATAAAATATCGCGTTGGTCATCAAAAACAGACGAGGAATAAGTGGGAGTATACCAGCTTTGGGATTCAAAATAGCTTTTGTATTTTGGAGTATCAAAACTTCGTCCATTGCGGGCGTAAATTTCATTGATTGCTAATTCTAAATCGGTTTGAGAATGAACTGTTTGGGCTACTTGTTCATAGGAATACAGTTGAGTAGAACTATTGGGCAATACAAAAGAGGAGTCCACATTCGCTGGGTTAGTAGGCTCTTGAGGAGTAGTAAGAGTATCAGATGTTGTGGGAGCCGTTGAAACAGCGGATGTCGAAGATGTGGTTTGATTTTGAGCGACTTTAATTTGATTGTTCGCTTGTTGCGTTTGTTGCGATTTAATCTTTTCTTGGGACTTTTGAGTATCCAATTGTTTACGCGCTATTAAATCCGCATCTTCTCCAATTAACTCCATGGCTTGGTCTAAAACCCCAAGGGCGCGATCGAAATTTTGAGCTTCTTCATAATGCGTGGCCGCTTCTAAAGCATCTGATTTCAAGTTTTTCTTCAAAGTGCTTTGGGCTTGTTGTAAGGAAGAGCTTTCGGGAAAGAGAGTCAATCCTGCAGTGAGGGTAGCTAGCGCTTGAGAAGGATCATTTTGTTCTTCTGACTTCGCTTTATTTAGGATTTTCGAAATCTCCACTTCATTTTCATAGTAGCTCTTTTGTTTTAAGAGGTTTTGGTTATTGGGATGTTTCTCTAACCCTTCCTCTACGGTCGTTAAAGCGGCTTGCGGATTGTTTTGATCCGCTAGCGTCCTTGCATTAGGCGAAGTTTTATATGGGTTTATGACAAGCCAAGTTAAATACGGCTTTACAGGTAGATATATTAAAAACATTTCAAAAAGTTTACTATATGCTTTAATTAGATATTTTGTTTTGCTTGTTTTTAACGTAAGTGTTGTTTTACTTTTTGTTGGCATAATAAAACTTGTTGCGCTACGCACAATAGGCAGTATTATGTTAAGCCTTATTGTTTTTGCTTTCACTTTATGTTTTATAGCCTTTAAGCACACTCTTTTTGCTTGCTGGATGCCTGCAACAGCAGTGTTAGATTATAGCGTTGTTAAAGCATTAAAACAAAATTTTAAATGTGTATTTAAGAAATTCCCAAGTATATTTTCAAATTACCTATCACTCGTTTTAGTAGCATTTGTAGTTAACGCAAGTTTTGCTATAGTTACTTTTAGTGTTTCACTTGTTTTTACTATGCCTCTAACTGCATTTGTGTTTGTAATTTGCCAAATGGTTAGTTATTTTTCAAGCCAAGGTATGCGTTTTTATGTGTACCAAGATGTTTTTATTAGTCCAAAAAGGGTAGAAGAACAAGATAAAATTACAAAATTAAAATATTTAATATAATAATAAATTGTGTATATAACTCTAATTCTTTTATTTACTTAAATAAATGGCTTGCAGTTAGAAACAAAAATAAAAAACAAAAACATATATAAAATAATATAATAATGCAAATTTTGTAAAATTTCTACTAGCAATAAATAAAATAGTGTGCTATAATATGTCTATTAGAGAGTTTATAAATAAAGTTTTACTTTATTAAATATATATTTTTTTCCTAAATAAGTTATGGTAAATTGCCACAAATAAAAGTGCAATACAATGCCTACTG
>CAZTNF010000134.1:0-4065 GCA_964615295.1 uncultured Erysipelotrichaceae bacterium
CTTTTGTCCTTCAAAAGAATTGAAGCCTCTATTAAAAAATTTCCTAGTTACCTTAAAGAATAAGGAAGAAAGGACTTCTTATGTTTGATCTCTACATTGCTCAAAAGATGTTTTCTCTGTTTGGAAGCAGCTTTGATGTCAAAAATGCGCAAGGTCAGGTCATATATCGCGTTCATGGTGAATTGTCTTTAACGCAAAAACTTGCTATTTTCAATGACAAGCATCAAGAAGTAGGGGAAGTGCGTAAAGCATTGATCTCTATTTTGCCTAAGTATGAACTGTACGAAAATGGGAAGAAGATTGGCTACATTGAAAAAGATTTTACCCTGTTTCATCCAAAATACACGTTATCTTGTGGAGATTGGAAAGTGGATGGAGATTTATTGCACTGGAATTACTCCATTTACAATGGCCAAGGACAATTGGTAGGACAGATTCGCAAAGAGCTTTGGCATTTAACAGATCACTATGTCATCACTTGTGATAGTGAAGCCGATGCATTGCGTATATTGATGGTGGTTTTAGCCATTGATTGTGTCAACGAAGGCGATAATAAAAATAATAACCAAAACAATCAAAATAACTAAATAAAAAAGTCAGGCCGATTTGAGCCTGCTTTTTTTTCATTTGGTTTAAAAAGCAGAGTAAGCAAGAAAATTAGGATCTTTTTTACAAAAGCATAAACTAAAAAAGGAGAAAGGAGGAGAGAAGATGAATGTCACACAAGCTCAAGCTTCAAGATCTTCCATTATTCTTAAAACTAGTCTTGTGGGCATTGTGACTAATGGAATTCTCGCTTTAACTAAAGCCATCATTGGGTGGATGACGGGTTCTTTAGCGGTAACGTTGGATGGAATTAATAACTTAAGCGATGCTGGATCCTCCATTATCACGATGGTCGCAACCAAATTGGCCAATAAATCTCCAGACAAAAAACATCCACTTGGCTATGGGCGGACGGAATATCTGTCTACTCTTGTCATTGCTCTTATTATTTTATATGCAGGGATTTCTTCGTTATCTGAATCCATTCAAAAAATTATCAATGGGGGATCACCAACCTATACAGCTTTATCCCTTTGGATTTTGCTTTTAGCTGTAGTAGTTAAAATCGTTTTGGGTCTTTACACTATCCAACAAGGAAAGAAAGCTAATTCGGGATCATTAGAAGCTTCAGGAAAAGATGCCTTAAACGATTCCATTATGTCCGCTGCCGTTTTAATCAGCGCTTTAATTTTTCAATGGACTGGAATTTCACTTGAAGCGTGGGTTGGTTTAGTCATCGCTATTTTCATTATTAAATCGGGTTTTGAAATTATTCAGGAAGCCATTTCTGAGTTACTCGGAAAACGGGTAGATAAAGAACTTGCCCAAAATATCAAACAAGAAATCTGTACTGTTCCTGGAGTGATAGGAGCCTATGATTTACTCTTTAATGATTATGGACCAGAAAAAAAGATCGCTTCAGTCCATATTGAAGTTCCCTATGATTGGGATGCGGTAAAAATCGATGAGGTCAGCCGAGAAATCGAAGAAAAAGTGTATACTAAATACCATGTCATCCTTGGAGCTATTGGGATTTACGCTAAAAATCTTCGCGATCCTCATACACAGAAAATTGAAAAAGAGATTCGTAAAATTTTGGATGGCTATGATAACATCTTGCAAATGCACGGTCTTTATGTGAGCGAAGATCCTAAAGAAATTCGTTTTGACATTGTCATTGATTTTAATGCGAAAAATCGTAAAGAAGAATTTCAAACGATTGAAAGGGAATGTAAAGCGACTTTCCCAGATTATCAAGTCTCCATTACGCCTGATGATGATTTAAGCGATTGATCGGTTTAAAAGCGATGCCACAAATTGACATCGTTTTTTTTTGCTAAAACAAAAACACAGGAGACATAAAAAGTTCCTGTGTTGAAGAAAATAATCTATAAATATTTATTTTGGAAAGAAAAGCCTATCTTTTAAAAAAGTCTTTCTCTTTTCCACTTTGAAGGGAAATTTTTTAGGCTTCTTTTTCTTGATTTTGTCCCACTAGATTTACTAGCTCACTTAAATCATTCTGTACTTCTTGTTTTTGAGCGGAAGTCAACTCTTCTTCATGGGCGTTATGACCACTTACAGTTCCTTGATGGCCCTTGATCACTTGCCCATTCTCTACGGCTACCACTAAAGGAACATAGAGGGTCGGTTGGCCACTCGCATTATTGCGAATGAAATCTTTTAAATAAGGAGTAATATCATCCCGTTGCGAATCGGTATACAAGCGCAGGCCTTCCTCATCGCGGGTTTGGATGTAATGAACAGGGACACCCGTTTGACTTATCAATTCATGCAAAATAGGTACGACTTCCTGACACCAAGGACAAGTAGGATATCCAAAGTAAAGCAAGCCGGATTGTTTGGCTTCAAAAAAGGCAATCGCTTCTTCAAAAGACATTGGTTTAAAATCTTCGCTGAGCGTTTTGGTCGCACTAGGCTTTTCTTGCACACAGCTGGCTTCATCGGGGGCACATCCACTTATGGAAGAAGTAGAAGATGTCAAAGAACATCCACCTAGAAAAAATAAAAAGCCAAATAAACCAAGAAAAAGGCCTTTAAATACTCTTCTAGAATCTATCATCTTAATTTTCCTTCATCTGTTGTCGCTTCTTTTCATAGAGCGCTTTAGAGGGTTGATACAAGAGGCGATAGACGGGAATGTCAAATTCGCCAATGTATTCATGAATAAGGGGAGCAAAATTGTCTTTGAAGTGTGTTAACCCATCATCTAAGGTTCCTTCTACTCCTCCCATGCTGAATTCTTCACAACCGTTTTCAAAAGCCCATTTGAAGTTTTCAATATACGTTTTATATTGGGGCATGAACCGACGAAAGCGCTCATCCATTCCCGCATACAACATTTCACAAGCTCGGCCATAGCGTATAGTTAAAACACCCGCAATCGGACGAGGATTGTCGTTGCCTACGCTATCAATGACTTCTTGAATATTGTGAATATCTTTTTCAGCCGAGGCTTTGAGTTCTTCTAAGTTGAAACGCTTCTTCTTTTGGTTTTCCGGCAACTTGGCCAATTGCTCTTCCACGTTAGCAAGCTTCTCTTGGCATTCCTTTAAGATGCGTCCAGGATCGCAAATGGCCAACATGATAATCGAATCTTCCCCATAGGCATCGAGAAGCTTTTCAAAGTATTCCTTATTGCGTAAGCTCACGTGTTTACGCGATTCCGTCATTTCCACGAGCTTGGCAAAATCATCAACCAACTCCTGATGGCCACTGATGATTTCAAGATGACGCTTGTCCGCTTCTTTAATGAGCTTCTTTGTCTTTTTAGGCATGACAGTTAAAACATCTTCTGGCTTATCCAAGATCGAGCTAAAGCGGGCCTGAATGCTATCTTCAAGAGAAAGAGTAAAGCCTTGGTGTAAGGCTCCCGCTTTTTCAAGAGTCTGCACATACTTTTGATTGCCATTTCTTGGTCGCTCTTTATCACTTGAGGGATATTTTCCAATTTCGATCCCTGGATCCATTTTGATAAAAAGAGCGTGATGCTTTTTGCCTAGTTTTTTCAAGGCTTTAACATAAAATTGCACCAATTCTTCATTGTCATAATCCAATATGGGTCCACGAGGAATGTAAAACATGGAAAAACCAGCTGGAAGTGACTTGATCAAAACCAAGGCGGTCCCTACTAACTGATCTTCTTGATAAACGCCTGTATGCAAAGATCCCCAGTTGGATTTGATCCTAGCCCAATTGTAGCTTTGTAACAAATTGCTTAACGCATGCTTTGAGGCAAAAGCATCAAATTCAGCTTGAGGAATATTGAGTTCAAAACGATATGCGGTCATACAAAACCTCTTTTCTAAATGCCAAGAGAAACTTGGCTTTTTGTGGGGCCCCTAGACTTTGAAGCCTAGGAAAAGCTCTTGCCATTTTACCGCATCCCCTTAAAAGAAGGTATCTCTTTAGACTTTGAAGACTCAGAACTTTTATTTTTCGTTGAACAAAGTTAAGGAAAGAAGAGGAAGGAATTTTTACTTGAAAAGTTTATTTTCC
>CAZTNF010000135.1:0-3985 GCA_964615295.1 uncultured Erysipelotrichaceae bacterium
GAAAAATTCTCGAAGACATTGAAAAGGGGAAACTAAAAAACAGCGATGCGATGAAACAACTCATTCAACATCAATCCATCGCGGGCCGTCTGCGTCGTGGATTACCAAGCAATGTAGCTGCTGGCAATAAGCCCGGTTGGTTGAGCGATACAGAAAACGATACAGTGATCGTCTGGACACCAAAGGGAAGCTATGTCATTAGCTTGTTATCCACCAATCTGCGCAGCACGTCCAATGCCCAAAATATCATGCGTCAAGTCTCAGCGATGACTTATGAGTGGATGCTTCAAAATTTGGATTCGATTACTCCCATTCAACAATAAAAAAACGAAAAGAGCGCTCTTTTTAGTCGAGAACGCTCTTTTTTTCATTTTAAAGGAGCCTAACTATTCTTAGATGACGTAATTTTCGAAAAACTTAGGCGAGTCCACACCGAGATAAGTCTAGGTTGTTGACTTCTCTTCTTTTCCAAAAATTCGATAAGATGAAGACATGAGGAGGAAGATGATGTCTTTACAAGTTTTACAAGGAATTCTTCTTCCCTTTTTGGGAACGACTTTAGGATCCGCTTGTGTGCTCTTTATGAAAAATAAAGTCCATCCTCTCGTCCAACGCGCCCTTACAGGCTTTGCGGCGGGCGTGATGGTGGCCGCTTCGGTTTGGAGCTTATTGATTCCAGCCATGGAACAAAGCGAAGAAATGGGAGGATGGGCTTTTATTCCTGCTTTTGTAGGCTTTTGGATTGGCATTTTATTTTTGCTTTTTTTAGACAAAACCATTCCCCATATGCACATGAATAGTGATGAAGTGGAAGGACCTAAAAATCATCTTCAAAAAACCACCATGTTGATGTTGGCCGTCACGTTGCACAATTTGCCAGAAGGAATGGCCGTAGGAGTAGTCTATGCCGGGTGGTTATCCGGAAATTCCACTATTTCGGCCATGGGAGCTTTGGCTTTGGCCCTTGGAATTGCGCTTCAAAACTTTCCCGAAGGGGCAATTATTTCCATGCCTTTGCGCGCGGAAGGAATGTCAAAGGGCAAGGCTTTTGTATACGGAATGCTTTCCGGAGCCATTGAACCAGTCGGGGCACTTTTGATGATTGGGGCGGGACAACTTTTGACCCCATGGCTTCCTTACTTTTTAAGCTTTGCGGCAGGAGCCATGATCTATGTCGTGGTTGAAGAACTCATTCCGGAAATGTCACAAGGCGATCATTCCAATATCGGTACGCTCTTTTTCGCAGCGGGTTTTTCCATTATGATGGCTTTAGACGTAGCTCTTGGCTAAAAACGGTCAGCTAAAGTTTAGCTGGCCGTTTTGTTTTCTTAAATTTTGGAAAAATGATTGTCCCAACCCCTTCCCTAACCTTTTTCCTGCCAGTCTATGAAAAGTTGTTGTAAAGTGATGAATAGAAAAGAAAGAAAAAATGAGGGAATGAAATGAAACCTATCTTAAAACGCAGTGGATTGCTGTTGATGTGTGCAGCCTTGTTGGCTGGTTGCTCGACTTCTACCACTACTACCTCTTCAAGTACAAGCAGTAAGGAATCAAGTGTCACAAGCCAAGCTTCTTCCACCAGTAAGTCGTCATCGACTACTGAAAAAGAGTCCACTTTAAGTGAGGATTCTAGCCAAGAATCAAGTGAAGCCTCCAGTGAAAGTAGTGTGGCCATCCAAGCTCAAACCGATAATACTTTACTCAACGCTTTATTGGCCAATGTTGAGGATGATGCCAAAGCTGAAGAGGCTTGGATGAACATTTTCCAAAATACCGTCGAAGCTCATAATGGAGTTTTGGAAAGTGAAGGCGATGGAGAAATTTACGAGTATCAAACCGCCAGTGAATCCAGTTTTGTTACCGCGCATTTGTTGTATCAAACCGCTCGTTTGGATGGGATGTCGGCCAACGAAAGCGAGGTATTGATCGCTGATTTTAGCGATTTGGCGAATTCCATTGACGAATTCATCTCGGGAACTGGTGTTTTAATTTCGATGGGTGAGGAGGACAACAAAGGCCTTGTTGTCTCCACTACAGATACTCACGAACAATTTAAAGGAAGCGTGACCGAAGTCTTTACTCCTACCTATAATAAAGAAACCTTAGCTGCCACTAATTTACGCGACAGCGTCATCAACTGTGGTATGGCGCGAAGCGTGGATCCCATTCACAATTCCTCTCTTTATACGTATAGCGTCAAGAAAAAACGGAAGGGATATCGATTGAGCTTAGAAGTCAAGGACTTAGCTACCTATAAAGCGGCTGCGGCTGGTTTAATTCCTTTAGTGGACAATTTGGATGGCAAAGTCGTTCTTGGCTTGGATGACATCGAAGGAGAAACCTTCTACTTTGATTTCGATCAAAATGGAGTGTTAACTGAAGTAGGCAATAACATCTTCCATGCGGTATATACCTCGGACCAAAAAGTGTATGTAAATGTACGCAACGTTACGGAAGTAGAAGGCTTAGATGCGGATGAAGCCGAAGATTTCGAAGCAAGTATTGGTGGCTTGCTCAAAGAAGGTTTGAGCGATGGAGCGGATTTCTCCATCAAAACATGGCAATAACGGTTTTATCTCTTCACAGATTAATTTTTATATTAAGTTTTCAAAGAGTTTCCAAAATGGGAACTCTTTTTTGATGGAGCCTAAAAAAAATAAAGATGGGCACAAAAAAGCTTTCTTCTCTTGAGAAGATCAAACTAAAGATAGGATGTTCGATTCGACTGCAAAAGATCTTTCTAAATGATCTGTTTTGAGATACGATTGATCATAAAACACCTTGAGAAAGGACCTTTATGCAGGAAGAACAACGTTTTAATGCCTATGTGGAAAACTATGATCTCACCGATCCGCAAATTGCTCTCAAACACAAGCATACGTGGCGGGTGGTGGAAAAAGCTGATCGAATCGCCCAAAGTTTACCTTTAAGCGATCATGAAAGACGGCTTGTTCATTTGGCGGCTTTGTTTCATGACCTCGGTCGGTTTGAACAAGTAAAGCAATATCACACTTTTTATGATGTCAAAAGCGTCAACCATGCCACATTGGGCGCCAAAATTTTACGCGAGCATCCAAGCTTTCTTTCTGATCTCTCCAAAGAAGATCAAGAATTGATCATTCAAGCTGTCTATGCCCATGGTTTATTGGAAATTCCCTTAGAGCATCAAGGCTTGCAGCGTACGCTTGATCAAATCGTTCGAGATGCGGATAAATTGGATATCTTTTTCGTTGCGGCTACCGAAGATCCCGCCATTACGTCTGGCCAAACTTTAGAAAAAACGCGCCAAGCTGTGATCTCTCCTAAGGTTTATGAAGCCATCCAAAAAGGACAATGCGTTCGACGAGAAGATCGTCAATCTGGACTGGATATTTGGATTTCGTTTTTGGGATTCGTATTTGACTTAAATTATCCAATTTCTTTTCAAATCGCTTTAAAGGAAGGCTATTGGAAAAAGCCATTGACAAATCTTTTAAACCAAGGCCTTATTGAGAATCGAAAATCTCAAGAACAAGTTCAAACAATTTTGAAATCTGTTCAAGTGGCTCTTGAAAAAGGAGCCGCTAAAAAGGATATACTCTAGATTTCAACTGAAAAAATAGAAAGCGCAAAAAAAGGAGGAATTTTTCATGACCCAAGAAAAACCACAAACCGTCACCCTTGTTGCTACCGACCTTGATGGCACACTTTTAAACAGTGAAAAGAAAGTAACGGAAGCTACGAAAGAAGCCATCCGCCAATTGAAAAATCATGGCATTTTATTTGGAGTGGTTTCCGGTCGACCTGTAGAAAGTGGTCTAATTTTAGCCAAAGATTGGGGATTAGAAGATTCCATTAGCTTCTTAGTGGGTATGAATGGAGGCGTTCTTTACGACGTTCGTCGTGGCGAAAAGGATGTTTATTCCATTATGAATGGCGATTTAATTTGGCAAATCATTGAACACTACAAAGACATGCCCGATTTACACTTTGAAGCGATGCTTGG
>CAZTNF010000136.1:0-3971 GCA_964615295.1 uncultured Erysipelotrichaceae bacterium
ACAAATAAATGCGCCTACATAGTATAGGCGCAAAGGTTTTTAGATGCAAGTTTTATTTAAGACTTTAATGCATTTTGGATTTCGTCCCAAATTTCCTCGAAAGTTTTGTCAGCGTGAATGACCTCTACCTTATCTTGGTCATCGTAATATCCAATGACAGGCTTCGTTTGCGCATCGTATTCTGAAAGACGCGTTTTGAGACTTTCCTCATTATCGTCTTTACGCGAGGTGAGGGAACTTCCACATTTGTCACAAGTATTCTCAACAGCGGTAGGTTTATAAAAAATATTGTAGATTTCTCCACATTGAGGGCAAGTTCGACGTCCAAGAATACGTTTAGTGAGAACTTCATTAGGAGTATCCATATAAAGAACCACTTCTACTTCTTGATTCGTCCCTTTCGTTAAAGCATCAAACGCTTCGGCTTGTCCAAGAGTTCTTGGATAACCGTCTAAAAGATATCCATTGCTTTCGGCTGGCAAATTTTTGAGGGTATCCAGCACCATTTCATTTACAACATCATCAGGAACCAAAAGACCAGCATCCATATAGGATTTCGCTTTTTGTCCAAGTTCGGTGTTGTTTTTGATGTTGGCTCGAAAAATATCACCAGTGGAAATATGATTGAGTCCATAAGCTTCTTTAATACGACCGCTGAACGTTCCTTTGCCTGAGCCAGGAGCACCCATAATCAATAAATTCATATCTCTTTTCCTCATATAAGCTAAAGAAACCGCTTGCTTATTTGAATTTTCTCTATATTTCTAGTGTAGTACAACCTAGCTTCTTTGCGGATAAATTTTTAGATCATCTTTTGGGAAAAATTTTCTCTTTAGATCCCTATCCTTATATTTAATAAGTAAGGATAAAAGAAAGAATTATCCCTTTTCTTGGAACTCAGATTGCATGACCACGGGTCGAATATCGTTGACCAAAATGGACTTTGGTCGTGTTTTATTGCCTTGAATCCAAATAAGTTGGTTTTCTTTAAGCCAAGGTAAAATTTTCTCATAAATCCAAGGCATAAAAGCTAAATCGATGTCGCCCGTTTCATCACTCAATATCGCAAAAGCCATTTGTTGCCCTTTTTTGTTTTTATAAGGATGAATTCCATGCACAATTCCCACAGTTTGGACATTGCCCTGCCGCTCCAACAAATTTTGTATAGGACTGAGCAGAGGATTTTGGTGACGTAAAAGATTAGCTGGATGACGAGTCCAATACATTCCCAACAGCTCTTTTTCGTATTGAAGGCGCAAAAGTGGATTGCTTGATCGTGTTTGAAGGGTGGGTTCGCTCACACCACGAAAATCCCATAGGTTGGTTTGAGGATTGATTTCTACAAGACTCGCTAACCGATGAATTTCTTCTAAACTGGCTTCTAGACTTTCTCGTTCTACGCCCAATTCATCTAATGCCCCTACCCGAATAAGATTTCTCACTTGCCCGATCGTTAAACTGGCTTTGAATAAGCGCACAATGCTAAGAGTAGGGCTTTCAAAGGAACCATGGGCACTTCTCTCTTCCATAATTTTGCCCACCGTTTGAATATTAATGCCTTTAATTATTGAAAGCGGTAAGCGTAAAGCTCCTTTTTCTAAAACAAACCGTTCGCTTGAATAGTTGAGGCTTAAAGGCAATAAGTCGATCTTTCGTCCAGCGCATTCCTTTAAAAAGGCTTGCAACTTGGTTCCTGCCCCAATGGCAGCATTCAAGTTACAAAGATAAAACGCTAGCGGATAGCGGGCTTTAATCCACGTCATTTGGTATACGATCAAACCATACGCATACGAATGGGATTTGTTGAAACCATATTGGGCAAATTGTTCCATTATTTCAAAGATGGCTTGAGCTTGGAATTCCTCCAAGCCTTTTTCTTTTGCTCCTTGTACAAACTGTTGGCGCCAGCTTTCCATGACATCCCCTTGCTTTTTAGACATAGCTTTACGCAAGCTGTCTGCTTGGGACAAACTAAATCCACCTAAAAGACGGGAAGCTTCCATGATCTGTTCTTGATAGACAAAAATGCCTCCCGTCTCAGCCAAAATGGGATCCAATAGAGGATGCAAGCTTTTTCGTTTTTTTGGAGAAAAGCGCGCCTCTAAAAACACATCGATGTTTTTCATTGGACCGGGACGATAGAGCGCTAAAATCGCTGCAATATCTTCAAAACATCTCGGCTGATAGCGCCTCACCAAATTGCGAATACCAGTGCTTTCCAATTGAAAGATGCCAAGTGTATCCCCTTGACACAAAAGTGTATAGACCAAGGGATCATCTTTTGATAGTTGTAATAAGTCGATCTCTTGTCCAGTTTCATTTTTGATCTCTTGAACCATCGCCGCGAGCGTTGACAAGTTACGAACGGCTAAAAAATCAAATTTGATAAGACCAAGTGCTTCTAAGTGATCCATCGAAAACTGCACTACCGGCAAATTTTCTTCCAAATTAATAAGGGGCGCTTGAAACACGATGGGATCTTTAGCTAGAACAATGCCTCCTGCATGAATGGAGGGATGACGAGGTAAGTTTTCAATGGAAAGAGCGAGTTCAAAGAGGCGTTGAAGTGACTTATCGTTATCAATACGGGAGGCAAAACTAGGAATAGTATAATATGCCTCCTGCAAGGAGAGATTCGTGGGTAAAAGTGAAATAAGAGTTTCCACTTGGCGCATAGGAAGACCAAGAGCATGGGCGACATCCCGCAAAGCTAATTTGGCTTTAAAGCGAGCAAAGGTAACAATATGAGCGGCATGACCTAAATGGTATTTATCTTGGACGTAATCAATGATTTCCCCACGACGAGTATCGGGAAAATCGACATCGATATCGGGCATCGAAATACGTGCAGGATTTAAAAACCGTTCAAACAACAAATGATTGGCTACTGGATCGATGTGGGTGATGCCTAAACACCAAGCCACTAAAGAACCTGCTGCAGAGCCACGACCAGGACCAGCTAAAATCTGGCGATGACGTGCCTCTTTGATAAAATCCCATACGATTAAAAAATAATCCTCAAATCCCATCGACAAGATGACATCGAGTTCATAATAAAGGCGATGAATATAGATCTGTTGAGTCTCTTTATCAAGAACAAGGCTACTCAAGCGCTTTTGAAGTCCCGCCAAACAAAGCTTTTTCAAATAGATCGCACTTGAACAGTCAACTTTGTTGGGATAGACCGGTAAGGACGCTTTGGGTAATTCATATTCTTCCACTAAATTGGCAATCACCTCAGTATTTTGAAGTTCAGGAGAGGAATATAAGGACTCCATTTCCGTTGGCATACGCCAATAGCGTCCCTTACGCACATCCAAACTAGGATCTTCTAAACGTTTATTTTGAGCAATAGCTTTTAAAAGCGTTAAGAGTTCGACATCTTTTGGTCGTTTATACTCAATGCGAGATAAGGCGATGGCCATTAACTGTTCTTTAGTAGCTATGCTACGTAGATGGGTTGTGGCGAACACAGGCGAATCTTGAAGCGAAATGGCGACCGCTACTGTAGCTCCGTTTTGTTGAAGAGCTTGAAAAAAAGTGCGTACAAAATCTTCATCACTTATGGCTAATTCTTCAAAGGCATTGTCTCCTCCTGCATTGAAAACAATGAGATCCTTTGAAAGAGATAGAAACTCTTCAAAAGGCAAAATCGGATTTTTTTGAGAAGAAAATATAGAGGCACTTTTTTCTTCGTGAATCGACTCAAAAGCTTTCTCTTTACCCTTGAGTTCTTTTTGAGGAACTAAATCGGACCCTTGGTCTTTTTTTAAATCAACTCTTACCTCTTCTATCCACTTTGCTCCTTTACAAAGAAGAGTAGAAATTTGAAACAGTACTTGTAAGCCTTGGGTATTTTTAGCTAAAGCCAAAAGAGAAATGCGTTGGTTTATAGTGATAGGTAATCCTTTGATTCTATCTCTAGATTTTCCCCCACTCCACACCGTACGTGAAAAGTTTCCCCTTCATAC
>CAZTNF010000137.1:0-3957 GCA_964615295.1 uncultured Erysipelotrichaceae bacterium
ATCAGGGATACTTTGAGTTTCTCTCTGGTCTTCAAGTATTTGATAAGCAATAAGACTTTAAGTAGGCCCTAGATTATGATGCTCTGTAAGAGAGGATATGGAGAAAAATTAAAATCCCATTTTTCTACAGTTTTCGAGCATAGATTGTCTCATCTGCTTTTTATAAATTCTACTTTGCCGCTTTTACTTTTTTGATCTCTTCGATCAAAATAGGAAGAACTTGTTCAACCGTGCCTACATAGCCTTGGTTTGCGATTTTAAAGATTTCGGCTTCTGGATCACGGTTGATCGCGATGATGTAATCGGATTTTTCCATACCCGCTACATGTTGAACCGCTCCTGAGATACCACAAGCGATGTAAAGCGTAGGACGAACGGTTTTACCAGTTTGGCCCACTTGACGTTCTTTTTCAAGATAGCCATCTTCTACCGCTGCACGTGTAGCAGCCACTTCTCCACCGAGAAGATCCGCTAATTCGCGCACCAAGTCTAAAGAACCTTCTGCTCCACGACCTGCACCAACGAGAATATCGTATTTTGTAATGTCAAAAGCGGCTTGTTCTTTTGGTTCTGTACCCTCTACCACGACTTCGGCTTCTTCACTTGTCCATTCTGGCGTAAATTCCACCACTTCACCTGTTCTAGTTTCATCAGGTTTGGCCATATCAAATACTTTAGGACGAATGGTTGCCATTTGAGGACGCGTATTGGGGCAAACAATGGTTCCAAAGAGGTTTCCACCAAAAGTAGGACGTGTAACAAGTAAAAGCGCATCGTCATTGGGAATTTCACGCACGCCACCACGTCCATTCAATTTCACGTCTTTACCAATCTCAATTCCTGTCGCATCGGCTGTTAATCCAGCACTAATACGAGCGGCTACCCGAGGCGCTAAATCGCGGCCTAATACTGTAGCCCCTGTAAGTAAAGAGGAAGGTTTAAAGTGATTGATCACTTGGGTTAAAGCGTCTGTATAAAATTGAGTGGAGTAATCTTTTAACTTTGGATCATCAACCACAATGACTTCATCTGCTCCATGAGCAATGACATCTTGTGCTTTATCCTTGACATTTTCGCCAAGCAATACGCCAACCACTTTATATCCAAGTTCAGGAGAACTATCGACAAGCTCTCTAGCCTTGTTGATCAATTCATAGCCAACTTCAGCGGGCTGTGAGTCTTTTTGTTCAACAAATACGTAAATGTCTTTGTAATCTGGAAATGTAGCCATGACAATCCTTTCTACTTCTTGATCAGCTGTTTCTCATTGAGAGTTTCAGCGATTTTCTTACCCGTTTCATCGGCAGGCAAATTGAAGGTTTCCGTCGCAGCGGTTACGTCTTTGGTAAAGGTTCTATATACTTGCGTAGGCGAACCTGCTAAGCCGATTTCTTCTAAAGGTAAATTTTCGGCCAGATCATCGTAGGTTAAAATGACAACTGGGTTGTTAAAGGAATCAACGATGTCGTTGCAGTTCATGTAACGAGGCTTGTTCATGCCAGACAAAGTCGTAATGACTGCTGGAAGTTTTACCGAAACGATTTGGTCTTCATCCTCAAGCGCTTTGCGCACTTTGATTTGTTCTGGAGTCGCTTCGATAATTTCATTGACATAAGTAACTTGAGGAACGCCTAAGCGTTCAGCCGTTTGAGGACCAACTTGAGCAGTATCTCCATCAATAGCTTGACGACCAGCGATGATCAAGTCATAGCCAATTTTGTCAAGAGCGGCAGCAAGTGTTCTTGAAGTGGCACAAGTATCTGCCCCCCCAAGTCTTCTATCGGTTAAAAGATACGCTTTATCTGCGCCACGTGCGATGGCTTCTTGAAGCATTCCAGCAGCTTGAGGAGGTCCCATAGACAATACTTCCACGACGACATCATCAGATTTGTCTTTGAGTTCTAAAGCGGCTTCAAGACCGGCTAAATCATCAGGATTGATGATGGATGGAACGCCATCACGAACAAGCGTACCAGTATTTTTATCAACAGTAATTTCTGTTGAGTCAGGAACTTGTTTGGCTAATACAACAATTTTCATAGTTTGAACCTCCTAGCGAAGAACCTGTCCGCCAATGACCATGCGCTGTACTTCGGATGTTCCTTCATAAATTTCAGTGATTTTCGCATCACGGAACATTCTTTCCACAGGCAAATCGCGGGTATAGCCATAGCCACCCATGAGCTGAATGCACTTTGTGGTGACTTCCATCGCTGTTTCCGCTGCAAAAAGTTTTGCTTCAGCGGCTAGCATTGTATATGGTTTGCCTTCTTCTTTTGCCATAGCTGCTCTATAGACGAGGAATTTAGCAGCATCAATTTTGGTTTGTAAATCAGCAATGACAAATTGGGTATTTTGGAATTTGGCAATAGGACGACCAAATTGTTTTCTTTCTTTGACGTATTTAATCGTTTCTTCCAAAGCGCCTTCCGCAATTCCTAAAGCCTGGGCAGCAATACCGATACGACCACCATCCAAAGTAGCCATCGCAATCTTAAAGCCTTGGCCTTCTTTACCAAGAAGGTTTTCCTTTGGAACACGAACATTGTTAAAAATTAACTCAGAGGTAGCCGAACCACGGATTCCAAGTTTCTTTTCGTGTTGGCCGATAGTAAAACCAGGCATTCCTTTTTCCACGATAAAAGCGGAAATACCACGCGTACCCTTGGATTTATCTGTCATCGCAAAAATAATATAGGTATCGGCTTCTCCCGCATTGGTAATGAAGATTTTCGTTCCATTTAAAACGTAATCATCTCCATCCAAAACGGCAGTGGTTTGTTGACTTGCAGCATCAGTCCCTGCATTGGGTTCTGTTAGACCAAACGCACCAAGTTTTTCACCAGAAGCAAGAGGTTTTAAATATTTCTCTTTTTGAGCTGGGGTACCAAATTGAGCGATAGGCCAAGAGCCAAGAGAGGTATGAGCGGAAAGCACCACCCCTGTGGTAGCACAAGTCTTAGAAAGCTCTTCTACAGCGAGAATGTAAGATAAATAATCCGCTCCAGCGCCACCAAATTCACGAGGATAAGGAATCCCCAACATTTTGGCTTGACGCAGAACTTCGACGTTTTCTTTTGGGAAACGTTCTTTTTCATCCACATCCGCTGCGTTATCTTTCACTTCAGCTTGGGCTACTTCTCGGAACAACTTCTGCATGAGTTTCTGTTGTTCTGTTAAATTAAAATCCATACAATCCAGTTCTCCTTTCTCGATAGATCGAACTTTTGGATTTTTACAAATGAGACCTCAGTCAAAATATGCTTTAAGCATAGACATCGGGCTTAAACTTAATGATAATCTTTCTCCTAAGGGTGTCAATTTTAAATGTGAAATCTTTCACGAAAGATCCCAAATTTTGCTCAAATTTTTGAGCAAAATTTGCCAAAAAACCGATACCTTGAAAAACTGTTCACAATAATTAAACGATCTCTTTCTTTTTTTAGAAAAGGAAGCCTTTTCATTTATAAATCTCTTAGCTCTTAATTTTCTGATCTTACTCTCTAATTATTCTCAAATGATATATTTTTTCATTTCACTAAAAATATGATCCATTTCTCAAAAATAAATACTTCGACCTCTTCCTAAAAAAAGCCTCTCTTCCCTCTTCTAGATATAGAGAAGGTTATTTTACTTGGCGCTTCATGAAACTAGGAAAACCTAAAAAAATAAAAATTCGAACAAGTTAAATGGGAGAGTATCAATTTTTATCCACAAAAGTATCTTTCCTTCCCTTTCCAAGCTCTTTCTAAAAAGATCCACTCTATTTTTTAAAAGAGGGCTTTGTTAGAATGGATAAAGTTAAAGTCATTCAATTCTTGAAAATATTTTGGAAGAAGAAATCCGTCTATTCCATTTTTATATTCTTCAAGGGAAGGCTTTAGCCTAGGAAAATATACAGTAGAAAGAGGCTAATTGAAATGAGTGAAAAAGCTTATATCGTTGGTGCCAAGAGAA
>CAZTNF010000138.1:0-3938 GCA_964615295.1 uncultured Erysipelotrichaceae bacterium
CAATGTACATAGCTTCATACTTTTTCATTTTATGTACACCTCCCTTTGGACTTAAGTGGCCTTGCCAAGTAAGCAAGGCAGAGAGCAAGAATGACTTGCCGAGCTATTTTATCAAAATAGTACTTTTAGTGCAAGAAAATAATTTGTATTTTTCTTAAAAGAAAATTCTTGAGTCTTTGCTTGAGAATTTTGGAATGAAAAGAACTGTTATTTAGATTCTGAATTGTTTAAAAAGCTTTTATTTAAAAGTATGATAGATTAATAAAACGAAACAAGATTTTAAAGTTAAATTATCCTTAACCAAAACTTTGATTTTAAATTAAGAGTTCTAATCAAAAATGAGAGAAAGGAAAATTGTTTTTTTAAAAAGGATATTCTCTATAACTCATATTTTAAGAAGATGGAAATTTTTATGACTTCAATATGGATTAAAAAGCAGAGTGGATTGTCATAAAAAGATATAGCCAATTCTATAGGAATCATACAATCAACTCTTTCCAAAGTAGAGAATCAGAGCTAGGAATCGATCTTCTTAACCAAGAGGCCAAAAGGCTTGAAATGAAATTTGAGGTGACCAAAGAAATGGATGCTTTTTTCAATCAAGAAGTGTATGAGATTCGTCATTTTGATACTCCACTCCTTAGATTTCGATTCTCTTGTCAAAAAGATGGCTTGCTTCAAGCAGAGCTTTTGTGGGTTAACGCTAATCAAGCTGCTCTTTTTCCTAAAGATATTGTCATCAGTCCGTCAGGAATTATAAAATGACTCTCCACACGAACCATTCCAAGAAATCGAACCTTTTTTTATGAAATTTTAAGCTCACTTGGATTACAAAAGAAAGATCTTAAAGGGATTGTTGATATAGGTATGGGACTGTCTGTGAACGATTCCTATTGGATCGTTAAGAAAGACTTCGAGGGAAAGTTTGCTAATTATAACCTATATGATAATCGCTTTAACGAATCCCTGAGCTTAGTAGCTTGGACGGGAAACCAATCGAGCATTCGAGCCTTTACTCCTTCTCCTGAGTTAACGACAAATGGAATGTTCGCTAAAACCTGGCGACTTCAAAACGATCGCTTGTGGCTCTATAAGGCAGGTATGGAAGGATTTTCAAATAGTGGAAGAGAACCATATTGTGAAGCCTATGCGTATCAGATAGGAAAGGCGATGGGGCTTGATATTGTTCCCTATCGCTTAGAAAAATGGCAGGGAAAGTTAGCTTGTGTTTGTCCTATTTTTACTTCAAAGGCGATTTCCTATATGCCCATTGGGCGCTTAGTCCCAAGTGGGGGAATGCAAGCCGTTGCCGATTTTTATAAACAGCTAGGGGCTGATTGTTATGAGCAATTTTGTTCTATGGTGGTATTTGATGCCTTGATTGCGAATGAAGATCGTCATTTTGGAAATTTTGGTGTTTTAATTGATTCCTATACCAATCAAATCTTAGGCCCCGCTCCTCTTTTCGATCACGGTTTTAGTTTGCTTTATGGTATTCCTAAGGATCAAATGCGTTCTATAAATTCGGTCTATGCCTATTCTCTGACTCGAAAAAGCTGTTTTGATACAGATTTTTTCATCCAAGCCGCAGACTATATCGGTCCTCATCAAAAGAAACAACTCCGCCATATTTTGAATTTTAAGTTTCAAAAGGAGGCTTATAACCTGCCTGAGCCCTATCTTGGTCGATTGGAAAAAACTATTCAAAAGCGAGCTCAACTGCTCCTTCGGCTTCCTAGTCGTGAACTGTAATCTTTGACTTGTAGACCATACCAAGTGGTTTGACGAATAGTAAAGATTTAAAGATTTTAGGCTGTTTTGTTCCTAATAAAAAAGAGTATGAACTTATAATCGCTTGAAAAAGATTAAGCTCACACTCTTTAATTTTTTACTTTAACCGTCCAAAATACATATCTTGAAATAGACCGGGTTGCTCGATTAAGCTTTGATACGCTCCAAACTCCACAATTTGGCCCTGATCCATTACTAAAATGCAATCTGCATTTTGAAGTGTGGTGAGTCGATGGGCAATGGAAAGCACTGTCATATTCTTTTTGGCGGCGAGTTTTTCAATCTCACTTTGAATGAAGCGTTCACTCGTATTGTCTAAAGCGGAAGTAGCCTCATCTAGGATTAAAATGTCGGGTTGGCGCAAAAAGATGCGCGCAAGGGCAAGGCGTTGGCGTTGCCCTCCAGAAAGATTGCCTCCTCCTTCAAAAATGGGGGTTTGAAGGCCTAAAGGAAGGCTTTCAATCCACTCCTTTAAGCAAGCTTTTTCCACAGCCTCTAAAATCTCTTGCTGGCTTGGGATTTCTTTAAGACCATAACAGATGTTTTCTTGAATCGTTCCAGCAATCAAAAAAGGCACTTGGGGAACAAGAGCGAGACGATTGGCCAACTCACTGCGCGTTAAATCGCGTAAATTTTGATCCTTGAGCCAAATCTCACCTTGATAATCCTCAAGTTTACAAATGGCTTTGATTAAGGAGGACTTTCCACATCCACTAGGACCGGCTAATCCGATGAAGGATCCTTGAGGAATGCGTAAGAAAAGATCGCGTAAAATGGGCTTATCTCCATATGAGAAATTTAGTCCCACGATTTCTAAAGCAGGGGGAAAAGACCATTCTTCAAAAGAGGGAATCTCCTTTTTTACTAAGCTTTCTTGAACCGCTTGGCGCTTTAAAGAAGATGCATCCGATACCTGATAGGAAAAGTCCAAGGGCAATTCCACTAGAGAAAAGAAGTCTTCGGCTAAAACCATACTTTCCGATAACTCGTCTAAGATGCGGTGCAATTCTTCAAGCGGACCAATTAATTGTAAAAAGCACAAGTAGGAAGTCAAGACCGCCCCGACGCTGATGATACCTTGAGTAGCGAGATAGGAAGACATCCCAATCATGATCACGGTAAAAAGCGCCTCGTTTAAAAACTTAAAACAATCATACTTAGCCATTTGGAAATGGTGTTTCATCTCTTTAGTGCGCAATACCTCAGATTTTTGATCAAAGCGTTTTTCTTCTTGTTCCACGCTATCACTGATACGGATCACTTCGATGCCATTTAACAATTCCACGATTGCGCCATCCATAGCTGCTTTAGTTTGAAGGAGTTCGACGCGAATGCCTTTTTGAGTGGAAATTTGGCGAAAGACAATTGCCATGCCAATAGGAATGACCAACAACATCGGCAAAGCCAACACAATGGGCAAGGTAGTTAAAATGACGATGACGGCCGCTAGGCTATTGAAAATGGCGGGAGCCAAATCCATGAAGACGAGTTTTTCAAATTGAATCGTGCCCTCCAAGCATCGATTTAAGCGACCATGAATATTTCCTGTCATATTTTCTTGGAAAAAGCGTAAGGGGCTTTCAATAAAGCCACTAAAACCAAATTTCTCGCCTTTTGTTGCGTTTTAGTAACCGTATCTTCCACCAAGAGACGTCGAAAGATCTTGAGTCCCTCGTTTAGAATATTGACCAATAAAATAAAGGCCAAAACGGGAACCAAGGTAATAAACTCAAGCGTAGACTGCGATAAGATGTCATCCGTCAAATAGCCAATGGCTTTAGGAGTTAATTGGGTTAAAGCAGCTGAAAGGGCCATGATCAATAAAATCCATAAAAAGCGATAGCGTTGTCTTTTCGTCGAAAGTGCATAGAGCTTTTTAACGATTTGAAGGAAAGGACTAGAAAAGCTTTTCTTCAAAGAAATAGTTGGATTCTTTTTAAAAGGTTTCATATGAGTTTGGACCGAGTGGTTTGCGGTTTTACATAAGAAAAAGAAACAGGCCAAAAATGAGAGCCTGTTTCTAAAGAACTTCCATTAAGCTGGAATGACTTGGGCGTTTTCGTAAACTTCAACAGGCTGTCCTTGAGGATCGAAGACTTGAATGGCTAAGCACTTTAATCCAGTATGGATCCCAACCGCACTGACTA
>CAZTNF010000139.1:0-3919 GCA_964615295.1 uncultured Erysipelotrichaceae bacterium
AATACATGCGCTTTATTGCGGGTGACCAAGGCTTTGCGGTCATTGACAATCCTGAAATCGAAGATGGAACTTCCTGCTTAATTGTCAAAGAATCATTTGGAAATTGTTTTGTTCCTTTCTTGGTTGATCATTATGATAAAGTTTACATTGCAGATTTTCGCTATAATACTGGTCCCTTAGTTCAATTTTGTAAAGATAATCAAGTAACCGATCTGATCTTATTCAATAATATTCAATTGCTTGGCTCAAGTAATGTGGTAGCCACTTATGAAAACATCTTGCAACCCGCTTAGATTTTTCAAGGATCCTAATCTCTATGGGATCTTTTTTTCTTTCGGACGCATCGCTATACTAAAAGGCAATGAAAAAACAAGAGATAAACCAACTACTGGACATTTAAAGTTTAAGATGGACAAGATCAGAGAAAAGAAATGGAATTTGAGAAAGAAAAACTATGACTGAAACTCCTTTAGAACAAAATGTACGTCATCACTACTTGAATGTTAATCATAATTGTGCCGAAACTCTCCTTGCGGCTTGCAATGATACCTTTAATTTAAATATCCCTACTTCCTCTCTTATTTTAATTTCTGGTTTTGGTGGGGGAATGTTTACTGGCAACACATGCGGAGCGTTGTCTGGGTGTACAGCTGCATTGGCAGCCATGTTAGTGAAGACTAAAGCCCACGAAACGCCTGATTTACCTAAAGCAGAGCGTCTTTTGATCCGTAACTTTCAAAGTGTCCTTGGAAATACACAGTGTGCTCAAATCAAGCTAAATTTTTATTCTCCAGAAGAAAGATGCTTGAATACGTGTTTGAAGGCAGCTCAAGCTATGAATCAAACGCTCCTCAATCTTCAAAAGCAAGGCATTTTAAATATCGATTCTACTCTTTTACAAAGAAGCAAGGATGATTTCGAATCTTTATAAGAACAGGAAGAAGAGAATTTTCTCTAAAATTCCAAATGAAAAGGGTTTGTAACGAATTTCCGAAATGACTCGGATTCGCACAAACCCTCTTTTTTACGAAAAAAAAAGAAAAGGACAAAACCTTTCTCTTTTCTTAATTTCCGCCCCAATAGCATAAAATGAATCATTAATCTTCTTTTGGGGAGAGAAGGATAAGAAAAATCATCCCCGCGTATGCGGGGAAAAAACTAACGATCTCCTTTATTTATAGCATGTCTAACCATCCAAATTCCAATTTTTCTTTAAATTTTCCACCTCACTCCATTTTTCCCGTCGCTTCCAAAGACTTGAATCTTAAAAAAGAAGAGCTTATAACGAAAAATTCGTTACAAGCTCTTTTGTTTGGAATCATCAATTTAAAACGTTAAAAAATATCAAATTTTTGGGCTAGAGCTAGCCTGACTGGCTAAAGCTTGATATTGACCGTCTTGAGCTAAGCGTAGGCGAGCGGATAACAAAGCAGCTTGCTTACGGGCTTTAGTTAACATGCGTAAATACACCAAAAAGGTCCAAAGTGTAATCGCAAAGAGAACGGCACTCGCGATAATAACGGCTAAATAGCCTTTAAATTGGTATTGCAACCAAATGGCTACGACACAACAAACCATCACGATAAAGAGCAATAAGAGAGTCGAACGACAAGAGCTAGCTAGCCGAGCAAAATAATGCCGTTTTTCTTCATCGTTATCGATGTCTTGGGGCAATTCTCCAGGATGCATTTCATTGCGTACAATATACCATCCCGCATCTTTTTTATGACGACTTGGAGATTGATCAATCAATTGCCAACCGTGATGAGCCAAATTGTCCCAATATCCTTGATCTGGTGCTTTCGTAAAATAGAGAACTTTATAGTAATACTGATGAGGTTTTCCTTTATAGAAGTAATATTTCCGCCCGTCATTTCTCGAAAAGTGAAAGCCATTGAGAGATTCATTGGCCAAGTACTCTTCCACTTTTTTGTAATCCGTAGTTGAAAAACGCTTTTTATCTTCGTACTCATCATAGTGGTAATCATCCACTAAACTAGCCGAAGGATCATAGACCGCTTCTTCATTGTCTTCGTCCTCAAAGAGTTTTTGGACTTTGCTTTCCTTAGGTTTGATGGGTTCTTGTAGTTCTTGAAGATTCATAGCAGCCTGCACTAAATCTTGAGCACTTGTGGTAGTCGTTTTGGATCCATCAAAAAAGGACTGACTTGGATCGAGTGCTTGGGGTTCTTTTCCCTCATCGTGGTATAACGAGGAATGCAACAATTGAGCAAACGTTTTGGGCTGGGAACATTGGCTTGAAGTGTCTGTAGTGGAATTAGATTTTGAAGATGCTTGGAGAGAACTAGTAGAAGTATAATTTCCCTCTTGGTTTAAAGAAACGTTTTGGGTCTCTAGATTTTGAGTAGTTGAATTAAAAAAGGATGCTGGAGGGGTAATGGCCTCTTCTTCTTGTTTAGGTTTACTCACTCGTTTTCCTAAAGAACGAGTGGATAAAGAAGAATCTTGAAATACGGATTGCATATCAAAAGTGGTCACTTCTGGTTCCTCAAATTGCAAAGAGGAAAGTTTCGCATTGCGTAGAAGATCGGACATCATTTGATCATCTTGTATATTATCGTTTTGCGGATTATTAGCCATGAGAATTCCTCCTTACATTGGTTAAAATCAGAGCATCCCCTTCAAAGATGAAGGCATGATATTTATTTTAGGGGCTAAATTTTTTGCGGTCAAATTGAGTAAGTATTTAATGAACAGTTTAAATGAGCTGTCTTTATAAATTGGACATTTTTAAAAAGTGGGGAAACCCTACTGAAATTTCCCCTAATTGATTCTTAGCGTGTCACAATTTCCCTTAAGACGAGTTAAATTAGCCCTGAAAAGCGGGAGCAAAGGCACCATTTTCAAAAATGGCCACTTTCTTTCCATCTTTGGTATAGCCTTCAATGGTCAAATCATCTGCTCCAACCATAAAATCCACATGAATTTGAGATTGGTTCATTCCTTTGGCCTTCAATTCATCAGAAGTCATAAAGACACCATCCTTCATGGTTTCGGCATACGATTGGCCAAAAGCAAAATGACAGGCGGCATTTTCATCAAACAAAGTATTGAAGAAAATTTTGTTTTGTTGACGAATAGGAGAGCTTTTGTCCACTAAAGCGACTTCTCCTAAACGATCAGCTCCTGTTCCCGAAGCAAAAATCGCTTCTAAAACTTCTTTCCCTTGATCAGCATGGTAGTCGATTACTTTTCCATCTTTGAAAACAAAGCCAAAGCCATCAATAATCTTGCCATTAAAACTTAAAGGCATGACGGCTTCTAATGTACCATTGACTCCATCTAAGCGGGGAGTAGAGAAGATTTCCTCAGTAGGAATGTTACAAAAAATTTCTTTCCCATTTTGTAATTGAGAAGACCCACCTACAAATTGAACATTTTCTGGCAAATCTACCCATAAATCGGTTCCATTGCTTGATGTGTAATGCAATTTTTTTAAGTTCAAGCCATTCATCAATTCTACCCGCTTGGCAAAACTAGCTCCATGTTTGGCCCAATTTTCCAAAGGATCGTTTTCATCAATACGACTAATCGTAAAAATGTCCTGCCATAATCGCGCTAGAGCTTCTTGAGTTGATAGATCTGGATAAACTTTTTTTGCCCAGCCTTCACTTGGAGCGGCTACAATGGTCCAAGCAAGTTTTCCAGCGTCAAAGGCCTGACGGTAAGTCTTAGTGATTTTTTCAAGAGCTTGACGACGTGTTAAAATATCTTTGGGATTTATATCTTGATATAGATCCGGATCATCTCCATCAATCATTAAAAAACAAGCATCGCGTTTGGCTCCTTCTTCCAACATCATTCCCCGCCATTCTGGAGCGTGGGAGAGTGTTTCCATATCCGCATATTGATACAACAATTTATCGGTTTGAGGATCACTCCAGTCCATAAAAACTTC
>CAZTNF010000140.1:0-3900 GCA_964615295.1 uncultured Erysipelotrichaceae bacterium
TTTGGATGGTTAGGCATGCTATAAATAAAGGGGATCGTTAGCCTTTTCCCCGCATACGCGGGGATGATCCTTTATATGCTCTTTCCATTTTGATGTCCTCGCTACTTTTCCCCGCATACGCGGGGATGATCCCAACCGTAGGGACTACGGGGATAGCCTAGGGACTTTTCCCCGCAGGCGCAGGGATAGATTTTCCTTATTATTCACGGCCTAAAAGACTAACGATTCATTTCCAGCTCTTGGGGTGAAAAAAATAAGAAAAGGGAAAGATTTTTTCTTCTTTCCTTTTTTTCGTAAAAAAAGAGGGTTTGTGCGAATCCGAGTCATTTCGGAAATTCGTTACAAACCCTTTTTTTAGGAGATTGGTTCTTCTTTTGTTTTGGCTTGTTCTTCTTTGCGTTTTTCGCGGCGCACTTTAGCCGCTTTACGTTGATCTTTGTTGATGTAGAGAGCATTTTTCCAAATGCTAGGGTAGAACAACAACACCAACATCGGGAAGAGTTCTAAGCGGCCCGCTAACATCGCAAAGCTCAAAACGATCTTGGAAAAGTCACTGAACCCCGCAAAATTTCCCATCGGCCCCACTTCGCCTAGTCCTGGACCAATGTTATTGAGGGTAGCCGCAACGGCGGTAAACGTCGTGACTAAGTCTTTGCCATTCAAGGCCACTAAAATCAAGCACACCGTGAAGACTACTAAATAGACGGCCAAAAAGGTATTGATGGAGCGCACAGTTTCATGAGCCACGGGTTTACCATCCAGGCGTACCGTGGAAACACGCTTAGGATGGGTAATCAAACCGAATTGTTTGCGAATGCCCTTAAACGAAACGAGGAAACGAGACACTTTGATTCCGCCTCCTGTTGAGCCAGCACAAGCGCCGATGAACATGATCATGACCAAAAGGACTAGGGCCACGGTGGGCCAAAAATTGAAGTCGACTGTAGCATAGCCTGTTGTGGTAATCAAAGAAACCACGGTAAAAAAGACATGGTGAAAGGCTTGCCCTAAAGTAAATCCATATCCCCCTACCCACATCAAAGAAAACACGATGACAAGAGTGACCAAGACGATGATGCCAAGATAGGCCCAGACTTCTTGCATCTTAATGGCTTCCCGCCACTTCTTATTGATCAAAAAGAAGTACCACGTGAAGTTGATGCCAAACAACAACATGAACACTGCAATGATAAATTGTTGAGTCTGGGTGTAGTCATCAAAGCCACTGCTGCGCACCGCAAAGCCTCCCGTCCCTGCGGTTCCCATAGTCAAGGTAATCGCATCAAAGAGATCCATCCCAAAGCCCAGTAAAAGCACCAATTCAATAATCGTTAAAACGATATATATCAAATACAAATACTTCGCGGTCACTTGGACGCGTGGTACAAGTTTGGACACTTCTGGCCCTGGGGATTCGGCGGCCATTAAGTTCATAAACGTCGCACTCGGTATGGGAAGCAAAGCCAATAAAAACACTAAAACACCCATTCCCCCAATCCAGTGGGTAAACGAGCGCCAAAATAGGCTGGATTTGGAGATACTATCGAGATCGGTAAGAATGGTCGAGCCGGTGGTAGTAAAACCAGAGACCGTTTCAAAAAAGGCATCAATGGGGTTGGTGATTTCTTGGGCGATTAAAAAGGGGACACACCCCAAAAGAGAGAGTACGATCCAAGCTAGGGCTGTTATGAGCATGGCTTCCTTGGGCGTATAGCGAAAGCTCGTGGATTCCACCTTCACTTGACAAATAAAAAAGCCTAAGAGGATGCACCCTAACCCCCACATGATGTAAATGGTTCCGACATCGAATTCCTTAAACATGTAACCGCAAAAGGCGGGCAAAAACATGAAAAACCCTTCCGCTTGGCAGATCACTCCAAGGATATAGAGAATCGCTCTCCGGTTCATTCCAAATTCTCCTTATTGGCTAAAACACCAGGTTTTACGGGTTCTAAAATTTCTGAGAGATCTTTAAAGCCGATGCGCGTCGTGATCACAATGACCGAATCCCCAGGCAAAATCACATCGTTTCCGCGCGGAAAGATCATCTCGCCATTGCGATTGATGAGGCTGATTAAGACATGAGAGCGCAAGGGCAATTCACTTAAGGGAATGTTGATGACTTTGCTGTCAGGGGCGACAGTAAATTCCAAGGCTTCTACTTGATCATTGGCCAATTTATGCACTGTTTCAACATTACTTCCCGAAGAATTGGCTAACGCACGAACATGACGAATGATGTATTCGGCCGTCAGGCGTTTGGAATTGATCAGCGTATCCAAATCGAGGTCTTGAATGATCTCATTGTAAAAATCGCGGTTGACTTTCGTCACGGTTTTTAAGCCAGTTTTGCGATTTCCAAACATGCTTAAAAAGACATTTTCTTCATCCATACCGGTCAAAGTGACCAAGGCATCCATATCAAAGAGACCATTTTCCACCATGGCGTAGCGATCAGAAGCATCGGCTACAATCACAGCGGCTTTGGGATGATTGAGTTCAAACATTTGTGCCGCTTTAGGATCGCGATCCAAGATGGTGAGGCTAGCTTTGCGTTTTTCTAAAAGATTGGTCAAATAGTGAGCAATTTTGCTAGCTCCAATGATCATGATGTGTTGAGCGGGGGCACTTAAAATACCCGCCTTTTTAATGAAGGTTTCTGCACTTTGTCGGGTACCCACAATCGAGACGAGATCGTTGCCCTTTAAGACAAAGTTTCCATCGGGAATATAAGCTTTTTTATCCCGTTCATCCACACAGACCAACACTTGAGAATGGACCTTGGTTGGAACATTTTTCACGGGCATTCCATCCAAAAAAGAACCTGGCTTAATGCGCAACTTATAAATGGTGCTGCTGTCCTTGCTGAACTCATCGACATCAATGGCTCCAGGAAGCGAAAGGACGCGTTCAATTTCTTCGGCGGCCAACTGTTCGGGGTTGATGATCATATCTAGCCCCAATTGCTCTTTAAAGTAATCTAAACTTTCCGCATATTCCGGTGCCCGCACGCGTCCAATGGTGCGCGAACATCCCGCTTTCTTGGCCAAAAGGCAAGCCAAGAGGTTGATTTCATCGCTTGTCGTCACGGCAATAAACAAATCACTTCCACGCATATCGAGATCGTTAATGGTTTTGGAATCGATAATGCTTCCCTGCGCCCCTAAGACATCGATTTCTTGAGAAATGTCGAGTACTTTAGCGGGATTGATATCCACCACAGTGATGTTGTGATTTTCATTCGCAAGCGTCGTAGCCAAATACGAGCCGACCTTTCCAAGACCTGCAATGATGATATTTAGATTCTTCTTTTCCAACGTCAAATCCTGCGGTTGGATTTTTTTGAATAACTTTCGCATTGCTTTTTCCCCTTATTTTTGAAAAGAACTCATTACCTGAATCGCCGTATCCAAAAGCGATAGGGATAGTTCATCTTGTTTTAAAAGCGAACAAGCCAAGGCGTAACATTGAAAATAATCACGGTTAGCCTGCAAAGCTTTAGGATTGACGTTTTCAAGAAGGGTGATGAGTTCTTCGCGCTTTTGAAAGTAAATGGCTTCTTGAGCGGCTTCCTCATACAGCTCTTGCAATCGCATATGGTGATTGTTATTGGTTTCTAAGCATACGATCGCATCGGGATGAACTTGGCTTTGTAAAGCGGAAATTTCCTCTTTCGTCATCTTTACCCCATACAAAATAGTTTGATCGTGCTGACTTTTTGGAGCTTCATCTAAAAAAGTCACATCCTGCTTAGGCGCTCTTTTGGCTTGTTGAATCAAATCGTCTAGCGTTTCATTGGCCTCTTGGTCGCTTAAACAATAAAGAGGATGCTCTTTAAGCACCTCTTTGAGTTTTTCAAGAGGGGCGTTTTGCCCTAGATAAACAAGTATCATCGTTGTC
>CAZTNF010000141.1:0-3879 GCA_964615295.1 uncultured Erysipelotrichaceae bacterium
GTTACCTTCGGTTCACTCGGTGTCCCTCCTCCGCCACTCGGCTTGTTTGGTGTTGGCGTTTGTTTAGGAGGCACATAAATGTTTACAAATACCGCAATGTTATTAACAGCAGGTTCTTTCACAGCTTCATCGGTATAATAGTCGATTTTTTTAATTTGGGGTTGGCCATCTTCTCCAATTTTAACTTCAACTGCAACCCAATACGTTTGATTGCTGTAGGTCATATTAGGATCTACAGGAGTTGGTTTAGCTTCGGTTAATCTATAAATATATTTTCCTTCTTTGGTAAAAAGTATCTCTGGAAAAGTAAAAGAACCATTTTCATCGTTTTGAACTACATAGGGATTCTTACCTTCTGGAAGAGGAGGAAGTTCTTTCTTTGTAGTTTCAAGGGTTCCTTCTTGATAAAGAAGAGAAGATTTTAAAGGCTTTGAAATATTTATGGGATGAAGATAAATATTGGCCAAAGAAGCTTTAAGGTTAGAATTATGGATGGTGGGAAGAAAAGTCACAATTGAACTTTCAAAATCTTCCTCTTGAATTTCTCCTCGATCTATTTCTAGATCTGAATCCAGTTTGGGTTCTTCTTCAATCGTTGGATCAGAAGAAGGATCGGAAAGATCTGGAGGAGAATTCAAATCCCCCTCTAAAAGAGACGGTTTTAAAGGGTCTAAATTTTTATCATTTGAATCTTCATCCGTATTTGGTTTATCCTCCTCTTTCTGATCTTCATTTAAATCGAGTTCCTTATCTGAATCAGTTGGATTTTCTTCTTGATCTAAAGAAGCTGGAGCCACGGGTTCTTCTGTGATTAAAGGAAGAGTTTTCACTCCTTCTAAGACAAATGAAAAATTGTTACTTTTGAAAGACGTTCCAAGAAGTGCTTTTTCTCCTCCAGGTTCGTTTTGATGAGGATCAGGAATTTTGTTGTAAAAAATAGCCTTTGGAATTTCATTGGGATCTGTAAGTTTTCCAGTCGGATTTACACTTTGATAAAGAAGATAATTTTTTTGGGTCTCTTCTCCTACGTTTACCCATACATTTTCATCTTGACCCAAAGGAGTTTCATTTTCAGAAAGCTCTTGAATCATCCAAGAAGAATTCCAAGGAAGATCAGAAATCTCAATGGTTTGTCCAGCTTTAAGCTTAAAATTACCAATTCCTTGAGTTAAACTAATTGAATCTTGAGTTAATTGCGTTTCTAAATTTTCTAACGATCCAAACTCAT
The DNA here is from genome assembly GCA_964615295.1 of uncultured Erysipelotrichaceae bacterium. Lineage (GTDB taxonomy): Bacteria > Bacillota_I > Bacilli_A > Erysipelotrichales > Erysipelotrichaceae > Allobaculum. Next base: position 1,229 of record CAZTNF010000141.1, read on the forward strand.
TTTCAATTGATTCTTCCAAAAAGGCGGAGTCTAAATCAAAGTTCTCTGAAGGAATAATTCTTAAGGGGAATGAAGCCGTTATAGCTATTCCATTTCCATCTTTAAGTTGAAATTGAAAGTTAAAATCTTGGTTTGGGTCTAGCTCTTCTGCTACCACTTTTGCAATTTGAAGCTTGGCCAGAGTAAGCATATTGGTAATTTCTACCTTGGCAGAATATTCTGGAAGAGAATCCTCATTATTTTTTACTTCTATTAACTCTCCCTTAAGAGAAGTAATAGGAGTTTCCTCTTCACTTTCATTTACAGTTGCCTTACTTATAGTAAATTTATAAGCTTCCGCTCCGCTCTCTTTTTCTAAAATCTCGAATTGGGTATTTTGAGGTAAACCATAAAATAATACTTGTTCATTTATATGAAGCGTGATATTAAAAATCCCTTCTTGAGAATTAGTGGCTGTAAGAGTTTTTGTATTAAATCCTAGATCTTTTTTAGGATCATCAGAAATAATCTTGGAAAGTATAGGGACTTGAGTAATTGATTTGTTTTCTTCATTTTCTTGAGGGACTGTAAGCTTAATTTGAAATGGAAATTCTAAATTATCTTCATCAACACCCTCGGGAAGAGGAGGACTCGTTTCTATCCGTTTCGTTAAAGAAAGAATTCCCGGATCGGTCGCATTAATGAAACAAACATTATTTTGATCCCTAATATCACTTGTAAATTCTAGTCCTTGTTGAAATCCAGAATTTAAAGATTCATTAATAATATTGTTATTCTCATCAGTAGAAAATTTTCCACTTTGAAAAGTAACAGAATGCTCAAGAGGAGCTTGATGAACAAATAAACTAAATTGATCTGGATCTAAACCCTTATAGTCTGGATTCTCTTCATTCTCTTTATATATTCCTACTTCTGTAACGGTAAAAGAATAGGGTAAATCTTCTGACTTCTGAGTGGGAAGACCATAAATATAAGCATGTTGGTCAGCGCTTAAAGCAAACCGTCCACCAGAAGCGATTGCTGGAGGAGACGTAGTATCCAATTCTTCGAGGCCATCTCGACTTTCGGGTAAGGCTAATTCAGAAGAAAGAGGAGGATTTGTATTAATGAGAGCTGTACTTGTAATATCCTCATGTTTTTGGTTATGAATCACAATGGGATATATTGGGAGAAATAGAATCATCAGCCGTAGTGGAAGAGGTCGCCTCATCGGACTCATCTGAAGAGGCCGAATTATCCGTTTCAGCAAACTTTAATTCGAAAATATACAACTTATCTTTGACTGAATTATCTATTTGGGTTAGAAGCGCATTTTCTACCTTTTTTTCGATCTTTAATTGGCCATCATGCGCTTCTTTTCCTAAAGTCATACTTTCAAAGGGAAGCGAAAAGCGCATATAATAAGAAGACCCAGAAGCGCCACGCTCAGTATAAAAAACGGAAAGAACAAATTCTTGAGACTTTTGAGAGGAAGAATCTTGTTCTAAATTCGCATTTCCTGTTTCTCTTTGTATAGAAGATGGTTTAACTTTATATTGATAAACGTCTTCTTCTATCTGAGTGGCAGTCATACTTCCTGGCCTTATTTCAATCAGTTCCTTTTCATCGTTATTAATAAAGTTCCATAAATTTACATACATTCCTATGGAATAATGAACTCCTCCTAAGTCAGCAATAAGTCTAGTATCTGTGAGATTTTGAACATTTCCATCTTCATCTCGAACTACTTTAGATAAAAAGACAAACATATCATCATCGCCATAAAAAAAGTAACGTAAAGGAGCAGCATAACCATCCTCTAAAGTGAAGAAAAATTGAGTGTTCATTCCAAAAAAAGAATTATGGTCCTTTCCATCATCACTCGGCGGAAAACCATCTCCAGAATCCTTAGTTCTTAAATTGCTTGCTCCAAGATACTCTTCCCCAACAGGTCGACGATCGGCTTTTTTGGTTGCTTCTCCAAATTTTAAGTCATGGCCATTAGCACCATAACTTAGAGCCTTATCCATAGGCCAAAAATTATTACTTTTTATATTTTTATAGTTACCAACTTTTTCAATTAAGGAAAGATTTGAAGTAGTAAACGAATCATTCTTTGAACTCTTACCGTCTGGCTGTTTTTCATAGCCATACACTTTATCTAAAGTATATGTCCCTCCGAGTCGATTAAATCCTAAAGTAAAGTATTGATTGTAATTTGTAGTGCTTAAAGGACCATATGGAATACTTGAAGAGTAATAAGTCAATCCTGCTTGAGTAGTATTAGAGCCATCAAAAAGTAAAGGACCAACAATTTCAGAAGCCCAATCAAGAGTAAGACTTGAATTACTCCAAGATCCGTTTATACCTGATTGAATCTCTTGAATAATTCCAAAGGTAGCCCCTTGTAAATTCGGCCCTGAAAGAGGAGACATACCATTTTGAATCTCTTCTAAAGAAGAGTCAGAATTAATCCATGGAATGAAACGATTATTAAAATTAGTGCTATTGATTTTAGCTTCAGGTAGTATCTCTACGTTCTTATCTGATGTGGTTATTTTTTCTGGTTTTAAAGCCTCATTACTATACGGCCAATCTCCTAATCCTGTTAATTCGTTAGCATTTCCAAAAGCATAAGTGTAATGACTGATCGATTCATCATTATCCAAAAA
>CAZTNF010000142.1:0-3689 GCA_964615295.1 uncultured Erysipelotrichaceae bacterium
TACGCCTTGTTCGAGCAGGGTTTCCAAAATGATTTCAGAACCGTTCTTTTTCATAAATAAAAAACCTTCCTTTGCTTTACGTCTGTACTCAAAATGGGTTTTATATCTTGCCGTTTTGGAAATATAAAATATATTTTCCAAACGTTTAAGCACTCTGCACGATAGCACAGGCTCTACAGAGGATTCAACGGGCCTGAAAATGATTTCAAGTTTTCGGCTTGCTTTTGCACTTTCTTTCAAGGATTTTAAAGAATTAAGGATCCTTTAGAGGAGAGATTTAAGATATCGATCGAAGTATGGAACGTTTTATTGAGGGAAGGCTATTTCCTTCAAGCTTTAAAAAAATCGGAAACCTTTTTTAGAAAAGTTTCCGACTTAAAATGAGTGGCTAAAAGTTTTCCCAAATTTTTTCATATTGAGGCGTTTTCTTCGACCATGTCTTGAAAAGAACTTGGATTCTCCTCAAAATCCTTAGAGCTATTGAGTCCATACCAAGCGATTCCTTCATCTTTCCAACCCTGACTTAACAACACTTCGCGCTCATTAGGATCGGCTGTATAGTGATGCGCCCCAAATAAAGCATTGGGATTGAATAGACGATAGAGAGGCTCTTGATCAAAGGATGCCGAGTAAAATCCGATTCCTTCTCCTTGAAAGCCACGCGCTTGAAGAGAATTGTATTCCCCCTCATCCATAGTATAAAAGTGTTCTAACGTAATGGGATCCATAACGCGATAGACTGGCCACGCAGAAGCATTAGGAGCCTTCCAAGCCTCCCCTTCCATTTTCCACCATCCTGTTTTCAACAACGATTGAATTTCCTCTAAATTGCCTGTAAACAGATGTTCTCCACTCCAAAGATTATATAGACGGAAAATCGTTTGATTTTCCTCTAAGAGCATCACTTGATTGGTAAACCAAGTTAAAAGGGCTTCTAGACGGTTAAAAAATTGCGAATAATTTGCTTTTTGATCAGCCGGTAAAGCTTCATAGGCTTTATAAATGCGTAGAAGTCTTTCATAGAGCGTTTTGAGTTCGTCTTCACTTAGCGAATCAAGATCATCTATGGAAGGTAAGTTGGTTTCATCGAAGAGACGATCGGAAATAAAATCCTGTCCTAAAAGAGCAGATTCCTGGGCTTTCACTGGATTTGAGTTAAAGGAAAAACCTAAACCAATTCCACTGACTAAAAGACCCATTATGGTTTTAGATCGTTTTTTCATTTCTTTTCCCCTTTTTTTCTTTCTCTTTTTTTAGCTTAAAGGAAAAAAAACTATAAAAAAAGCCAAGTTCGAAAACTTGACTTTGGTGATTATTCAATTCCTATTGGCTCCACCACCGTGGGTTCCACTAACGCTTCCGCTTGGGTAGCTGGTGGGATCACTGGATCGATCACTGGAGTGCTTGGTGTGATATAGGGATCCGTTACTGGAGCTTCCACTGTAGGCGTATCCACGACTGGAATATCAGGAACAATAGGAAGGATAGGCTCCACCACAGGGGTATCGACTACGGGTGTATCCACAATAGGAGTATCCACGATCGGCGTATCGATGATTGGAGTATCTACCACTGGCGTATCCACAATAGGAGTATCTGGAACCGTCGGTGCTGGAGTAGGAGTATATGTCGGATAAGTGGGTGTATACGTTGGCGTGGTCACCACGGGATCTGTATCCTCAGTTGGATAAGTTTGTTCAGGCGGTGTCCACGACTCTTCTACATCCGAGGAGCCAGAGTAGACATAGTCTGGATTTTCTAAGCGCTCAGCAGGCTCTTCATAGTAAGGCGGAATGGGCGCTTCGTATTCCATAGGGGGTTCTTCTGTAGTGGGAGCTTCACTCGTTTGTGAAGTTTCTTCGCTTGTGGAATTATTGGTTTTGATCGGAAGTTTGCTGTCGTCTCCACTGAGAATAACCGTAGTGTAATACTCAGAATCAGCCGAGAGTTCCGCATTGAGTGTATCTTCTCCCATCGATTCCAAAAGCGTTAACGCTTCTGAGTACAAACTGGTGCCTAGACCCAAACGATGACCTTCGATTTTGGCTCCGAGAGCTTCGATGATGGTAGGAAAGATATCAAGAGTCGTAAACTGACGCGTCTTTTTAAGGGTATAAGCTGGCCCATTGATCACCACGGCGTAGGCTGTGCGCTTGTAATCTTCAGGAGTCGCTTTTCCCACCGAGCCGTCCATCGACAAGTGGTCGCCTGTGATCACAATCGTCGTGTCTTTATAGAAATCTTGTTTCGATACCCAATCGACGAAGTGGGCGATTTGACGATCAGTACATGCCACCACGTTTTTGTATTGAGAGTCGTATTTGTTTTCACACAGCTCACAAGGATACCCATCTGGAAAGTGTGTATCGGCTGTTAAAAGTGTGAAGTTAAAGGGTTGATCTTCTTTGGCAATTGTTTCCAATTTTTCTTCTGCCCAAGAAAAGAGTTTGGCATCTTCAAAGCCCCACCATACGTGATAGCCAGCTGGAATCATTTCCTCTTTTAAAGCGGCTTGATAGTCGTAAATGGTGTAATCCCCGTGTTGTTTATAGTAGTTAGAGCGTCCCGCAAAAGAACCCTCTGAACCACACATGAAGAAATTTTTATAGCCATTGCTTTCCAAAATCTCTCCAAGCGTGGTGATATGAGGTAAAAACTGGTCTTGGTTTTTGAAGTTGCGGTTAAAGGAATCATTTCCCACATTCAAAGGTAAGCCCGCAGACATTGCTACAAGACCAGCTACTGTCCAACCGGAATTGTTTGTAACGATGGCCCCATTCAGTTCTTTAGTGCCACTGGGCGAAAAATCCGTTCCCGATTTGGCCATTTTATAAAGGCTAGGGATCAAATCTTCTTGATAGGCCCCGCCATTTTCTTGATTGGTGTAACTGGATTCTAGTGATTCCACCACGATATGAATTAAGTTTCGCTTTTCTTTTGGAAACTCAATGGTGACCTCACTTGGTTCCACAAAATGATCTTCGTAGAGCTGGGAAACGCGGTTGACGTTTTCGACGTATTCTTGAATGCCAAGCACGTTCCAGCCACGATACAGTTCAGCGCCAAATAAACAGGAAATCACAATGGCCGTACCAATAACGGAGCAACTAAAGATCCGTCCTGTTTTGGCCGCAAAAAATTCGTGATTTTCTTTTTTGGCTTTATTTTGTTCGATGCATAGATAAATATAGTAAGCAAAGATAACTGTACCAATGATCAACAGTAGCCAATAGCTTTGAAAAAAGCCCGCTACCGCCGCCCCAACAGTTCCTTCTGCTCCTTCGGTTCCTGCACTTAGCGTATAGAGAACCTGAGAAAAACTCGTGATCTGGATAGTATCAGACAGGTAATGGACTGCATAGGCTGCAATGCAGGTCAGCCAGAACACAAGGTAAATCAAAATTCCAAGTGTAATCCACATAAATAGCCCTTTCTTCAATTAGGTCTGCCTAAAAATGGTATCAGATGATCACGCCTCTGCAAATGTTAAAAAAAAGCTAAGCTCAAAAAAAGTTTGGGGACAGAGGAAAAGCCAACCAAAAAAGAAGCTAAAAATGAAATCAATGCAAGGATTCAAACCGCCTGAGTTCAAAAAAAAACGCCCAGAACGGGCGTTTTAGATCCTTACGATCGGTTTTCTGTCACTTCCACTTTGACTTTTTGACCATCCGGATCCACATCATAAGTGA
>CAZTNF010000143.1:0-3641 GCA_964615295.1 uncultured Erysipelotrichaceae bacterium
TTTATCTGTATCTAAATCGAGCGCTTTGGTATGAAGACCACAGATTTGTTGGTTGTTGTAAGTCGTCCAATAAAAATCCATAGTACTAAGGTTTGTACCACAAGTATACTGCGTGATTTCGTAAAGCTTATCTTCAACTTGATCGCAACCATTGGCTTGCGCTACCGATTGCATAATGTGGAAGTATTGAGTTAAGCAAGCTTCATCGGTGGCCTCGGATTTGGAATTGGCAACGGTAAAACCAGCGCGTACAAAGCGCTCTACTGAGCTTAATCCTCCAGGTAATCCGTTACTTCCCATACCTGTACCGAAGATTTCAAGATCTTCTTTGGGAGCCATACGATTGGTTGGATAATCGGAGGTTAACCCCATGTAGTTGCAGAAGTTATAGTATTGGGAAATGAAGTCAGGTTGATTGGTTAAAACCCTAGTGGGGTTTTCATAAATTTGAAGACCACTTGCAGTGGGTTCTAAAACAAGGGTATGGGTCGCATCGGCGCAAAGCCAGTGCAATGGAGAGGCTGGGTATTTTGCACTGTGACTGATGTTGCGTACGTTGATGTTTTGAGCCATTTCTTTAATGTCTTCAACGGATTTGGCCGTACTAAGCAGATATTGCATCAACTCAAAAGAGCCGAGGTTGATCTTGCCTTCTACTTTTTCATCGTTGTATTTGGCAAAGCCAGAGAAGTTTAAGCCGGCCATGCCCACACCATATTCGTTCATCGCTTCAAAATACAAAGGATAGCCATCGTCGGCTACAATGGACATTCCTACTAAGGCAGCATGAGAGGAAATTCCATTTGTCTCTTGGAATTTAAAAGGATAATTACGAGGAGTAACGGTTACACTTGTTCCCATCGCAAATTGTAAGTCTAGGTTACGACCAAAATATGAAACGCCATCATTGGCATATAAAACAGAAGTACACATAAAAAGTTCTCCTTCTTTTCCTATCAGTTTAGAAAAGACTTTAGGGAATAGCTTGCTAAATGATCATAAAAATTTTCCCCTTTTTTAAATTCAAGGCTTTGGATGAGATGGGTAAAGTGGAAGGAAGCGGGGAGAAAAATTGGAATTTGGATGGTTAGGTAGGCTATAAATAAAGGGAATCGTTAGCTTTTTTTCGCATGGGCAGGGATGATTTTTCTTATCATTCGCTGTCTAAAAGAAGACTGACAATTCGTTTTAAGCCATTGAAGCGCAAATAAAAAAAGGGAAAGGTTTTGTTCTCCTTTCCTTTTTTTACTCTATAAATAAGAGGGTTTTAGCGAATTTGAGTCATTCTGGAAATTCGTTACAAACCCTCTTTTTACTCTGTATTGTTGAAAATGGAAAATTATTTGTTTTGATATTTACCAAAGAGGCTATTGAGGCTTTCTTGCAGATTGCTGATCCCATCGCCATCGTCATCGGCCATTGGGTTGAACGAAGAGATAAGCGATTTAAAAGCGGGACTGTTGAAATCCAAATTTCCTTTGGAAAGGGCTTGGTTGAAAAAGCCTAACATTTGGGTAGCGGACAAGCCGTTTTGTTGAGCCAATTGGGAAACTTCTTCTTTTTTGGAGTCATGAACAAAAGAAGAGAACAGATCCATAACGGTATTGGGGTCAATGTTATCTCCCACAACAGAGAAAAAGCTCTCTACGAGTGTACTTTTGTCTTGGCCGGCATCGGATTTTTTGGCGGCTGAGGCCACTGTTTCTTTTACGGTTTTGGAATTCGCTGTTCCATTACCACTTGTTATTTTTTTGGCGATAGAGCCAACCAAAGCGGATGTTACAGGATTATTGAGATCATCGAGTTTAAACATAAAGTCTCCTAACGATTTAAAGAGTTCTAGCCAGAACGCATACTCTAAAAGGTTTTTTACCTTAAAATTTCTTCTTTCACTGTATCAAACGCTTTCATGATTTACTCTTAATATGACAAAAAAGAAAATGACTTTTGGTAAAAACAAAAGAAGACCAAGAAAAAGGTCTTCTCAAAAAACAAAAAGCCATTAAATCAGTTCAAGATGCTTGAACGCCTTGTATAAGCCATCTCGATCTACATCATCGGTGATGTAATCGGCAGCCGCCTTGATTTCTGGTCCCCCATTGCCCATAGCTACATTTGTATGGCATAGCTCAAACATCGATAAATCAATTTTGGCATCTCCAAAGGAGATCGTATCTTTAGGCTCTGCATGAAGATGATTTAAGAGCACTTCAATTGCGTGCTTTTTGGTAATGCCTTGAGGTCCCAAATCGCCATACAAGGCCAATTCTCCTTTTCCACCCCAAGTGTTGGCAATCAAATTGGGAAAGTCTTCTTTGGAATCCAAGTGATCTTGATAGCTCGATAAAATAAAGCTGATTTTGTTGACATCGTCTCGAACCAATTGATCATAGGGCAAGAGAATCATCTGTTCTAAGAACTTTGAAGCGGATTGTTTTGCTGTTTCTTCATCCGCTCCTTTACCTGTGGCGTATTTCACCATAGTTTTTGGACCTTGTTCCAACATATAGTCGTTGCAAAACATCCCCGCATTGCTTTCAAGGTAGAAGCCAAGCTTGCGCTCTTTACACCAATTAACGATTTTTGCCACATCTTCTTTGGATAAGCCTTGGTGGAAGATGACTTGGCCATTGTCTTCGACATAGGCTCCATTGCCTCCAATCATGCCATCCAAAGCAGGTAGATCCCGCTGTTCAATTTCTGCTTTGGAGCATCCAGTACAAATGTAGACTTTGTTTCCATTTTGACGTGCCTCTTCTACGGCCACTTTTGCACTTTCAGGGCAGTGAGCATGATAGTCGATTAAAGTTCCATCCACATCCAAAAACACAATTTTTCCCATACATATCCACTCTTTCTAAAAATACCTTTAGAAGTCTTTTACTTACTTTTATTATAGTGAAGCGACTTTTAAAAAGAGTGAAAAGCGCTGAAGATAAAAGCTTCAAAAAAGGGAAAAGAAAAAACAGAGAGCATAAAAAAAGGATCAGGAGAGGAAAGTTCCTGATCCAAATCCACTTTTATTTAGAAAATGTGGATAACACCATGAAAACGCAATAATCGTATTTCTTTGAATCTTAGAAGGCAAGAGAAATCGTTCAAGCCTTTTTTTGGTGGCTTATTTATCCACTTCTTTAGGCTTTTTATTCAAAAAGCATTCATAAGGAAACTTTAAAGCCAAAGTAATTGGCCACCTAGTCTTAAAGTAGATATATCTATCATTCTATTCTAATCCTTGTAGAGATATTAAGGATTGATTTCTAACCTAACTTTTTTAACTTGAAAAGGCGCTAGGGAATTAAGAATAGAAAAAGCTTAAAAAGCTAGAAAAGAATAGGAAAAATAATGAGAAAAAATGGAAACTCTTTCCTCATTAAAAGATCTTATCTTGGATATGGCTCACTTCCATACTTTTTACATAATTTTTAGTCTTAGAGTTCTAATCCAAGAAAGGCTTTTTTCAACAGAGAAATTAGATGGAAAAATTTTTTATTTACAGCGGTACCATTCTCTTTTTGCTTATAACCAAGTGAAAGGAGAAACAATATGGCTATTCCAAAAAGGAAGATAAAAGATAGTCTCTTTATCTCTCTTCCAAGTTAAGCCTTATTTGCTTGCGCTTTATAAGGTTCTTCATCCTG
>CAZTNF010000144.1:0-3622 GCA_964615295.1 uncultured Erysipelotrichaceae bacterium
GACAAGCTGTCTTCTATCAAAATGGTTCTTGGGAATACAGCAACTTAATCAATGCAGGTATGACCGATGATGAAATCACCATGATCCCAATCTACATTGGTGTTGGAAATGAAGCCAATCAAGGTTTGAACACTGGTACAGAAAACTATTGGGTTGTAAATAAAGAAGCAAGCGCTGATGACATTCAGGCTACTCTTGACTTTATGGATTGGCTTGTTACTTCTGATGAAGGTACAACCTTTATGGCTGATGATCTTGGCTTAACTATTCCATTCAAAGATGCTAAAGAGTCGCCAAACGTATTCGTTCAAGAAGACATCAAGCTCACGACGCAAGGTAAAACTCCAGTTTCTTGGAACTTTACCACAATGCCTTCGGAAGAATGGAAAAACGGTGTAGGTTCTGCTTTAACAGCTTATGCGGCTGATCCAACCGATGCAAACTGGGAAAAAGTAAAAGCTGCCTTCATTGACAACTGGAAAACTGAAAAAGAATTATCTAACCAATAAACTTTTTCTTTCTCATTCCTTAGCATTTCACTCAAGTCAAAACGTGTTTTCAATGCCAATATACAGATTTGAACTTGAATTGATTGAACTTTGAAAATTGAACCTTGCTGCTATTTGGCATTCTTTTTCTTACGCTCGATATAGAGCAAAAAAGAGATAGCAGTTTTTCTAGAGACGCTCTGTCTTTAGGTGTTTACGACGACTTTTCCAAGTGACTAATTTCCTCTTCTTTGGAAAGTCGTCGTCTCTTCTTTGGAAGACAAGGAGCAAAATAATAATTATGGAAAAGGCTCTAAAAAAATACGCCTGGATCTTTGTGCTTCCTACCTTGCTTGCATTTACCATCGGATTTATTGTTCCTTTCTTTGAAGGTCTGTATCTTTCGTTCTGTAAATTCACCACAGTAGGAAATGCACAGTTTATCGGTTTTAGCAACTATGTATCCGCAGTCACTGATCCATTGTTCCTTCAAGCGACTTGGTTCACTCTTGCTGTTACAGTTGTGAATATCTTAGCCATCAACATTTTGGCTTTTGCTTTTGCGATGGTTTTGACCCAAAAATTGAAGGGCACGAACTTCTTTAGAACGATCTTCTTTATGCCTAACCTAATCGGTGGTATCGTTTTAGGTTACATTTGGCAGATTTTAATCAATGGTATTTTATCCCTTTGTGGACAGCCTTTATTGGCTTTGAACGCTACTGCAGGATTCTGGGGAATCATTATCTTAATGTGCTGGCAACAAATTGGTTACATGATGATCATCTATATCGCTGGTTTACAAAATGTACCTGATGACTTAGTTGAAGCAGCCAAGATTGATGGTGCCAATGATTGGCAGATTCTTTGGAAAGTAAAAATTCCAATGATGATGCCTTCTATTACGATTTGCGTATTCTTGACTTTGACGAACTCCTTAAAGCTGTTCGATCAAAACTTAGCCTTAACCAACGGTGATCCAAACCACATGACCGATATGTTGGCATTGAATATTTATAACACATTCTATGCCCGTGCCGGGGCAAGTTGGAAGGGTATTGGCCAAGCTAAATCTGTTATCTTCTCGATCTTTGTTATTTTGATTGGCTTCTGGCAACTCCGTGCGACAAGAAGCAAGGAGGTTCAAGCATAATGAAAAGTAGCGAAAAAATGAAGCCTACACAGATCCTGCTCTTTTGCTTGATGGTTATTTTATCCATCCTTTGGATCTATCCAGTCTTCATCATCTTGCTCAACTCCTTGAAAGTCGAAAGCGCCATTACCACAAGTACAGTTTTCAACTTTCCTGGTTCTAGTGAATTTGCGGGTATGGCAAACTATGTTAATGCCATCAACTCCCAAGGTTTCTTGCAATCTCTTGGCTATTCTACTCTGATTACTGTCACATCCGTTTTAGCTATTATCATTTGCTGCTCGATGTGTGCTTGGTATATCACTCGTGTAAAATCCAAACTTAATTCGTTCTTGTATTACTTATTTGTTTTCTCGATGGTTGTTCCTTTCCAGATGGTTATGTTCACTCTTTCCCAAACAGCGGATATGTTGAAGTTGAACACCCCTTATAATATCTGGGTTATTTACCTCGGATTTGGAGCTGGTTTAGCTGTCTTCATGTTTGCTGGTTTTGTAAAATCCATTCCAGTCGAAATTGAAGAAGCGGCTATGATTGATGGATGTACTCCTCTTCAGACATTCTTTAAAGTTGTATTGCCAATTTTAAAACCAACCATGGTTTCCGTTACTATTTTGGAAGCTATGTGGGTATGGAATGACTATCTATTACCAACTCTGGTTTTGGATATCACCAAATACAAAACCATTCCTATGCTGATTCAATACTTCCGTGGAAGCTATGGAAAAGTTTCTATGGGACCAATGATGGCTTCCATCATGATGACCATTATCCCTATCGTTATTGTCTACATCTTTGGTCAGAAATATATCATCAAAGGTGTGGCTGCTGGTGCAGTTAAAGGATAGTTTGAATGTCGGTAACAATGAAGGACATTGCCACCCATTCAGGTTGGTCTTTGGGGACAGTTTCTAAAGTGTTATCCAATAAGTCTGGAGTGAGTATTCAGGCCAAAGAGGAAATCCTGAAAACCGCACAACGCCTTGGATATCAAAAAAATGAAACCGCCAGTTTACTTCGGCAAAGACATCCCCAAGGAATTGTTCTTATTGTTCGCGCCCAATATTGTCCTTTTTATTCCCGTTTGGCTTTGGCTTTAAAACAAAAGCTGACATCTCAAGGGCACAGCGTTCGCTTAATCGAAGTGGAACGAGGTGAGGATGAAGTTCAAAAGGCACTTGCGTTTCAACGAGTTCAACCTGCAACACTATTAGTTTTTTTTGGAGCCAGACGTGATGCCTTTCGAAATCAAGAGGGTCGGACCTTAGGTCCGACCCTTTCTATTGGAAGCGAGATGCGAGGATTAAACTTATCTTGGCTTTCTAGTTATTTTTGGCCTTTTAGCGAGATGAGTCAACAAGCTACCGAATGGTTGTTTGAATCCGGCTGTAAACATATTGGTGTTGTGATGGAAGATCGCTTAATGAGTAATGAATTAGCCGAATTTTTATTAGGGGTTCAATATGGATTTTATTCTCGCCATCAAGTATTTCGAGCCCAAGAACAAGTGGTCATAAAGCCTTTCAGTTTTCAAGGGGGTTATGAAGGTTTTGTGGAATTAAAAGCGAAGATGGATCATCTTGATGGAATCTTGCTATTTAATTCTCAACAAGCGATGGGCGCTTTACGAGCGGCTCACGATTTAAATCTTCGGATTCCTGAGGATCTTTCCATTTTAATTTGGGATCAAGATCAATGGGGGTTTTATACCATCCCTTCCCTAAGTGCGTTTTCAATTAATGAAGAGTACGACCTAGCCCAAATTTTAAAAATGGCGGAAATATTGGCGGATTCAAAAAATATTTTTATCGCTCCCTGGTATCAAGAAGCATCTTGGACAATGACATGGCGCGAATCTTCTCGCCTTTTAGAGCCTCATTAAACAAATAAAAAAGGCTTTTATTCAAGACATTATTTTTTCCATTTAAATCTTTTAAAGACCCAAAGTGTATTATTCAATGGGATTTTTGCTTATTTTTTA
>CAZTNF010000145.1:0-3524 GCA_964615295.1 uncultured Erysipelotrichaceae bacterium
CATGGAGGTGGAGATGATTTTAGAAGTTGAAAAGGAATCCATGGTGCCTTCGAACCATTCAACTTCTCGAGAGCGTTGATGGGATTGAGTAATTTCAAATCCGTCAATGCCCAGTTCTAAGGCGCGATCAATCCATTTTTGTTTATTCATAATTACTCTGTTCCTCCTACGGTAATGGCACTGACCCGAATGGCGGGTTGTCCTACATTAGTGGGAATGCTTCCAGAAATAGATCCACACATCCCTTGCGCCAAATCCAGGTCATCAGACACCATATCGATGTTTTGCAGGATTTCCGCGCCATTGCCAATGAGCATCGCACCGATGACAGGATCGGTAATTTTCCCGTCTTCAATTAAATACCCTTCATTAACGCCAAAGTTAAATTCTCCAGTATTGGGGTTAACAGATCCGCCACCCATGGATTTGCAATAAAGACCAAATTTGATGTCTTTAAAGAGATCTTCTTTTTTATCAGGACCAGGAGCAATGTAGGTATTGCTCATACGGCTAGTGGGTTCATATTTATAAGATTCTCGACGGCCACTGCCTGTAGATGGAGTATGCATACGACGACCATTGAGGCGATCCACCATGTATTGCGTCAACACACCATCTTTAATCAATACACGACGTTGTTGGGGATTGCCTTCATCATCCATGTTTTGAGATCCCCAAGCGTTTGGAATGGTTCCATCATCGATCGCTGTGACTTTTTCATTAGCAATCTTTAAACCTTTGGATTTGCTGAAAACCGATTGATTTTTGGCCACTCCAGTGGCTTCTAAAGAATGTCCACAGGCTTCATGGAAAATAACTCCACCAAAGCCATTATCAATGACTACAGGCATAACCCCACTTGGTGCTTTTTTAGCATGTAAGAGCACCAAGGCTAAACGCGCAGCCTCTTTGCCAATTTCTTCTGGCGTATGATCGGTTTCAAATTGTTCTAAGCCCTTAGTCGCTCCTGGAGCACAAGAGCCAGATTGAACGTTGTCCCCTTCTTTAGCAAACGCTCCGGCCCGCATGCGGCTTCTTTGGCGAATATCGCCTTTAAAGAGCCCCTCGCTATTGGCGATTTGAACTTCTTGATGAACGCTAGATAAGCCTGCGGAGACTTTAAAAACGCGTTCATCCACTTCCTGAGCAGCTTTGATGGCTTGGCGAACCATCGCTGTTTTTTCAGCATCACTTACTTCAAAAGGATCAATCTCAATAGGTGAAATGTTTTCAGCCATCGTTTTCTCATTTAAAACAATCGTTGGCCCTTCTTCTTTTAAGCCAATGGCTCCCCGTAAATCGTTGACAATCTCGGTGAGCGTTTCCATGGTCATATCATCGGTGTAACCATAAACCGATGAAGTTCCTTTATATAAGCGAATCCCCGCTCCAGCCCGAACCGAATGATTCACCGTTTCCACATCCTCATTAACGATACCAATGCTAGTACTTTTGGTATCTTCTTCAAAAATTTCTGCAAAATCCGCTTGAGAGCGCATAGCAAGGGTTAAAAGTGTTTCAAGTTGTTCTTTATTGAGCATTGTTTCACCTCACAAGTGTATTCAAATATGTATTGTATAAAGTTCAAAGCCTAAAGCCATTTGAACGAATTATTTTATTCATCCTCATTACTTTTAATAAAAGTTAGATGAATCTAAGTGTAACGAAAAAAGAGACTATTTTCGGATAAGCGCAAAATTTAAAGATGTCTTTTTAAGTAAGCGCTCTTTTTTTAGATAAAGCTAAAAAATCCTGCTAGGACAATTCACTTTGAGGATCCCTACCTAAAAAATATGCCTAAGAACCTCAGAATGAAAAGTTCAAAGGCAAGAATTTCTTTAAGTTTTTTAACAGAAGAAGTAGTTAAGCAGCTTATAGCTAATTGCAAAGATCCAAATTTCTTTAATGAATAAAGACGGAAAGAAAACACATGGAGTTTTTTAATTATCACTCAAACTGAACTTTTAAGAGCAGAAAAAGAGTAGAGCCAACATTTTAAATGGGTTGAAAAATTGGCCTAACTAAAACCATCCTGAATCTCTTACTGAAATTCCTCCTCATAAATTCCGTCATATAACTGCTATGATTCTTTTGAGAAAAGAACTAAGCGAACCTTCTACTCAAAAAAGACTTCAGCTAGAGGTAACTCTTAAAGTTTAGGCTCATCTTTCTAAAGGAAACTTAACTAACGAATTTAGATTCGTAAATAAAGCATCCAAACTGATTTCAAACCAAATGGATTCACGACCAATTAGAGGAAAACAAGGAGAGTTCACTAGTTCTTAATTAGCCCAGTAAGAGAATTCTACTATTATTTTTAAATACAAAAAAATCTAGTCTTCCCTTTAAATAAATCATTTTAAGGAAAAACTAGATTAAATAGTAAGCGCATTGGTGGACCCTGTAGGACTCGAACCTACGACCAACCGGTTATGAGCCGGGAGCTCTGACCAACTGCGCTAAGGGTCCATGGTGGCGGGAGTGAGACTCGAACTCACGACCTTCCGGGTATGAACCGGATGCTCTAGCCAACTAAGCTATCCAGCCAAATGAATAAAAAATGGTCGGGACGACAGGATTTGAACCTGCGACCCCCTGGTCCCAAACCAGGTGCACTACCAAGCTGTGCTACGTCCCGACAAAATTAATAATAATGGCGCGCCATGCAGGAGTTGAACCCACAACCTTCTGATCCGTAGTCAGACGCTCTATCCAATTGAGCTAATGGCGCAAGTGCTTAATTATCTTAACAAGAATTTTTATTAAAAGCAACTCTTTTTTCTTTTTTTAAGAAATTCTTGATAAGTAGAAACATAAATTCTTGTTCCTCAAATAGGATACCTGATTTTAAGAAAAACACAAGTGAAAAATAAAATTTTTATCCATTCCCTTTCTCTTTGGCTAGTCTATTCAAAAACCAAAGCCATGACTCCTTCTATATTAAGAAAAAGCTTCATCAGAAAGTCAGAACTTATTTTGTGCTAGACTTCATTTAAGAAGACTTTTCTCATTTTTCTTAAGGTTTACTTTCTTAATTAATTATTTATCCCTATTTATTCCTTCTCTTCAAAAAGAAGGCCTAGAAATGAACCTCAAGAAAACGAAGGAAAGCTTTGCACTTTTTATACCATCTAAAAAGGAGAAGATTTACATGAAACAACTCGTTCTTATTCGTCATGGTGAAAGTGAATGGAATAAGGAAAACCGTTTTACTGGTTGGACTGATGTTGACCTTTCTGAAAAGGGCCATGAAGAAGCCAAAGAAGCTGGTCGCCTTTTAAAAGAAAACGGCTATGTATTCGATAAAGCTTATACTTCTTATCTTAAACGCGCCATTCATACCTTAAATCATGTATTGGATGAAACGGATCAAAACTACATTCCCGTTGAAAAAACATGGAAATTAAATGAGCGGCACTATGGCGCTTTACAAGGATTAAATAAGGCCGATACCGCCGCTAAATATGGAGATGAGCAGGTTAAAATTTGGAGACGCTCTTATGATGTTCTTCCTCCCGCTCTTG
>CAZTNF010000146.1:0-3522 GCA_964615295.1 uncultured Erysipelotrichaceae bacterium
TGATTGTAAACAACGTGTGAAAAAATAAATCCAAAGCGTTGCAGTAATGCCCTTGAGCATCTTGACGCAACAACACGGGATACATCGTTTCTTTTATTTCCTCGTTTTTTTCTTTGCGAATGGGTTTGGGCAAAGAGGCGTAATAGCTAGTCGCTAAAAGCGAGGAGCCGTCTACAATCAAGAGAAATTCTTTTTTCATTTCAAGTTCTCCTGATTCAAAAGCGAAGAATCGCGCTTTTAGTCTCTTTATACAAGCCATAATCCCGCCTTTATCGCTTGAAATAAGCCTTTTTGATTTGATGAAAAGTCATCAAAAAACTTCAAAAATAGTAGTAAGAGACTCAAAGCTATATAATACAGGAAAAGAGGGATTGAAAAGGATTATTATATACATTTCACACAAAAAGAATATAAAATGATACATTTCATGTCATTTCGGGGAAATTTTTGGATTTCTTCTCTGCCTTCTTTATTGAGCCCAATTCAAAAGAAGCCACAAATCGTTAAGACGCTTTGTGACTTCTTTTGGTTTTATAAAATGTGGATTGATACCTATTTGTTGACGAGCTTTTTGCTTAAGTTAAGCGTTCATCTTGGCTAGGAAGCGATCTACGTTTACAACCGCTCGCTTATGAAGTCCCTTCCCAATACAATACTCATCACAATACGCTTGGACTTCAAAGGTATAAATACGACCCTCTACCGCTTTTAAATGACTATAAATTTGTACCGTTTTTCCTAAAGGAGTAGGACGATCGTGGCTTACATCCAATGAAATGCCCACACTTGTCTGGCCTTCTTTAGGAGTGATGAGTTCAAAGGAAGCTTCTTCCATCCAAGCAATCATGCGAGGCGTAGCAAGAACTGGCAACGCACCACTTTTCATCGAAATGGCTAAATCTTCTGCTTCAACAGTTCGATATAAAACACAATATTTTTCCATCTCCAATTCCTTTCCATTGAGGATTTAGTTTTTGAAATTTTTAAACCTTCCAAAAATCTTCTTTTCCAAGAAATTTATCTTTCTTGTTCTTATTGATCGCTTCCACATTGGCAAGAAGCGCTTTTAAAATCAAGGAAAATACCACTTTAAAGCGTGAAACCATTTTCCTTTCCGATCAAAGCGTATAGAGGAAAATCACTTTAAAAGGAAAGGAAAATGAAAAAGAACATCCTTTTTAAAAGGCCATTTTATAGGTTGGAAAGTTGGGAAATTGAGTTTTCTTCTTTTCTTAAAACCGATAGACTTTGACTATGAACCAACAAATTCAAGATGATCTCAAGTTATTCAAAAAGGCAAAACGCCGCGTCAATGCGATGCTGGTGTTTTCCTATCTTTTATTGGGGTTATGGAATGCAGCCCTCTACTTTCTGCTCACTCAACCCCTCTTTGAAAGACCGCACTCCTTTTTGATTCTTTATCTCACGAGCATGCTTGCTCAAATGATCCTATGGATGATGATCTTTTTTGCGCTCTCAGAAGGAAAGCCCAAACTGCGCCTTTTATTGATTTTGGGCATTTTAGCGCAAATCGGTTGGTGTGGATTTTTGGGGTATGATCTGTTTCAAAACACCAACTTTATCTTGTTTTATGTGCTCTGGATCGCCATGGAACTCGTTCAAGTGTTCTATTTATTATGGCTAAGAGGCTGGCTTAAAAATTCTTGGTGGGCTCGAATCTTCTTTGATCATGTAGTGGAATTAGAAGGCGATGAAGAAGAACAAATTCTTCAACCTACCCAACCTCTGCAGCAAACCATTCCTAATGGCTATCCTTCCATGAATGGGTATGGACAAGCCATGGGCTATCAAAATGGCTATCCCAATACATATCCTAATTTCCAACAAGGAAATTATGGATACGTTGATCAACAAGGCTATCCCCAGCCAAACTATGGCTATCCGCAAGGACAAAATCAACAACCTTATCCACCACAAGGACAGCCTGGATATGATCCCATGTATGGCTATCCCCAAAACGCCAATTTCGCTCAAAATGGGTATTCTCAGCCTCAACAAAATGGCTATCCAAATGAAGGATATGAAGACTCCTATGAGACCCTAAATGAGTCGCCCTATGTCACTCCCGCTTCAAACTTTGCGGGAAATCCCGATATCACCCAACACAGCGAAGCGGATTCTGATCGAGAAGAATACGAAGAACAACCCGTACGCAAAAAATTTCCTTTCTTCTCTTCCCACAAAGAAGAAGTCCAAGAAGCGCAATTTACAAACCAAGGGCCTATCGACTTTCAAACTGATGCCCAAATTGAAGCTTTGCGCCAACAAGAAGCTTCGCGTCGTGAGGCCTATGAGGTGTCTCAATCCTATTCGTATATCGCCATGCGGATGGCGGCAGTGGTGTATGGAGAACTCGTCCTCTTCCCCATTTTGATCAATCTCTTTCAAAACAACTTTGTTTCCATTGACAACAGTTCTGTCTTTGCGATCAATTTGATGTTTACTCTATGTATACTCACTGCGGTGGTTTGGACTCTACCCATTTTCTTCCTGTATCTCAAACAGCCAGGAGTTAAAAAGATTCTTTGGGGTGCTGCTCTTTTCCAAGTAGGAGTAGCCGCTTTTGGACTTTGGATGTTGCATGGCTATTACGATGCCCAGACCATCCATTATGCCGATAAAGTCTTTACCTACTTCTTAATGGCCGAAGTCCTACGCTATGGCCTTTTAATTGCAGGGATATTTCCAGCTTTCCAATTGCCCTCTATTCAAGATATCCATTATGAGTTGGAGGAAGAGGATTTTGACGATCCCCATATCGTCTTAGAACTCGTTTCCGAGGAGGATCCAGAATCAGACGAAGATCAAAATGAGGAAGTTCAACTTCTTTCAGACCCTTCTCTAGCTCAAGAGCCTTCTTCCATCAATTCATCCCTAAAGAACCAAGTGGAATTGTCCAAGGGAAATGAAGCGACTTCAAGCGAGGTTAGACAAATGGCTTCCAATCCAGCCAAACCTCAACCTTCTTCCGCTTCTTTTTTAGAAATTGATGACATTATCAGTGAAAAGCCGATATCCAATTCCTCTAAATCTTGAAACTAAAAGGGCTTTTCTCCTTCTAAAGAAAAATGGTGTGAACCAAACGATTCTGCGTTCACACCATTTTTTATTCTCTTTTCGAAAAAAAGCGCATAAGCATCAAAAGGTAAGCCATTTTGCTCATGAGCGAAAAAAACTCAGAGAGAACAAGAGTTCATCTCTGAGTTAAAAGGCAATTTATTTGTCAGTAGGAAGACCAGCCCAAGCCGTTCCTTCATATTTCCAACCCATGGAAACAAGCGCATCTTTTTCTTTTTCATCCACAGTGTAATGGTGGCTACCTGCCCCTTTTGCATTGGGATTATACACACGATGAAGAATTACATTTTCCGCATTGTCTTTATCGGCCGAGAAGAAAGCCACACCTTCCGCTACCCAACCTAAAGAAGGAAGCGTATCAAATTCGTTTTTATCGATTGTGTAATGGTGATCCCCATTGTTTGGATTCAACAAACGATAAAC
>CAZTNF010000147.1:0-3505 GCA_964615295.1 uncultured Erysipelotrichaceae bacterium
CATTAAGAGCTTTAGCCATAGGAGCTAAGCAGTTTGTTGTGCAGGATGCAGCAGAGATGATCTTATCATCTGGAGTGATAACGTCTTGGTTAACGTTAAATACTACAGTTGGAAGATCGTTTCCAGCAGGAGCGGAAATAACGACTTTTTTAGCACCAGCATCGATATGAGCTTGAGCTTTTGCTTTAGAAGTATAGAAACCTGTGCATTCGAGAACTACGTCTACATCGAGGTCGCCCCAAGGAAGTTTGGAAGCATCAGCTTCTTTGTAGATTTTGATTTCTTTACCATCAACGATAATGGAGTCATCAGTAGATTCTACTTTATCAGCAAGTTTGTAAGTTCCTTGAGTGGAGTCATACTTAAGCAAATGTGCGAGCATTTCAGGTTTTGTCAAATCATTGATAGCAACTACTTCGTAGTTAGGATCATCAAACATTTGACGGAAGGCAAGACGGCCAATACGACCAAAACCATTTAAAGCAACTTTTACTGTCATTGTCAGTAAATCCTCCTTCAATACAGTCCAATTATAGGTGAATCAGAAAGCGCTGTCAATTGAGGTAAATTGATGGAAAGAGCTTTCCTAGCCAAATTGTGACTTGGGAAAAAGTCTAAAAAAGGGAATCCAGAAAAACCTATTTTCCTAAATTGAAAATCAAAAAATGGAAGCTTAATCCATCCTCATAGAGAAATTAATATTAGAGAAAAGATTCAATGAGAAGGATTTTTAGATTGTCCTAAGAAGACAAAAATTTATAAAAATAGTAATGATTACTTTATTTGTTTTCCCTCTTTTGTACTTCTTTATGAATCATTCTAAAACTTTTAAGATAAGACGAAGAGAAATTTGCCTGTTTTTATGAAAACGATTTCACAAAAAAGAAAAGAAAAAACTTATCTAAAAAAACGCCTCAATTGTTCACTTCTTATCCTTTTAAGATTGACAACTATTCAGAAGTCGGCAAAGTAAGAATAGCCATTTTTTCACCTTTTGGTGAATCAATATCAGAAAGGAGAGTTTTTTATGAATCAACAAGTGATTCTCGAACTACTCGAAAAAGATGCTCGCCTTACTTCACGAGATTTAGCCGACATTTTGCTTGAAGAAGAAGCTGATGTTCGCAATGAAGTAAGACGACTAGAAGAAGAAAAGATTATTTGTGGTTATCATACGGTTATCAACTACAATAAGGTTTTAAAAAATGAGAAAATCATGGCGTTTATTGAAGTGGGGGTTCGTCCTATGAAGGATAAAGGCTATGACTATACAGCCAGTTTAATTGCTAACTATCCAGAAGTGGATTCCATGTATCTCATCACGGGAGATAGTGATTTTATTTGTCTGGTTGAAGGTAAAACCATGTTTGAAGTATGTCGCTTTGTTTCGGACAAAATTTCCTGTATTGAAGATGTTCAAAGCACTAAAACACTCTTTGTATTGAAACAATACAAGCAATCGGGTGTTTTAACTGGAGCTGGACGAGATGAAGCAATTGATGATCGATTGGTGGTGTCCTACTAATGGCTAAAAAACCGATTAATCCAACTATTCAAGCTTTAAAGCCAAGTGGAATCCGTAAATATTTTGATTTGGCCAGCACGATGAAAGGTGTTATTTCTTTAGGAGTAGGTGAACCCGATTTCGATACCCCTTGGCATATTTCCCAAGCCGCAGTAGACTCCTTTCAAAAAGGCTTAACACATTACACGGCAAATCGTGGCTTGTTGTCTTTGCGTCAAGAGATTGCTGATTATTATAAAAAACATTATGGCGTGCAATACGATCCAGCTAAAGAGGTACTCGTAACTGTAGGTGGATCTGAAGCAGTCGATTTATCATTTCGTACCATCCTATCTCCTGGAGATGAAGTCATCGTTTTAGATCCAAATTATGTAGCCTATGAACCCGCCATTTTAATGGCCGGTGCTAAACCAGTGTATATTCGTCTTACCCAAGAAAATGATTTTAAATTGTTGCCCGAGGATTTAAAAGCAGCTCTTAGTGAGAAAACCAAGGCCATTATGCTGAATTTCCCAAGCAATCCTACGGGTGGAGTTATGACCAGAGAGGATTATGAAAAAGTCGTTCCCATTTTAGAGGAATCGGGTATATACATTATTTCGGATGAAATTTATTCAGAACTTCTCTTTGAAGGCGAATTTTGTACTCCCGCTAGTTTTCCTTCTTTACGCGATCAAACTCTCGTCATCAATGGCTTTTCCAAAGCGTATGCCATGACGGGTTGGCGACTTGGATACTTATTGGCTCCCAAGGAATTGAGTGCCCAATTAACCAAAGTTCATCAGTTCATCATCATGTCAGCTCCCACTGCAGGGCAATATGCTGCAATTGAAGCTCTGCGTACAGGGGATGAAGATTGTGAACGAATGAAAAAGGAATATGAACGTCGTCGAAATTTGCTTTGCTCTCGGCTTAATGCCATGGGATTAAAAACGAATGTTCCAAAGGGCACTTTTTATGCTTTCCCTAACATTACTTCTTCTGGTTTAACTTCCGATGAATTTTGTATGCAACTGTTAGAATCTCAAAAGATCGCGATTGTTCCTGGAACAGCATTTGGCGATTCGGGCGAAGGATTTGTGCGCATTTCCTATGCCACATCGATGGCTAATATTAAAGAGGCCTGTGATCGCCTTGAAATTTTCTTAAATGAATGCAAAGAAAAACAAGCGGCTAAAGAAATCGCCCAAAATTTAATCCAAGAAGTAAAACAAGATTACGAAGCATCAGATCTTGTAAAAGAATTTGTTGAAGAGCTAGCCCAAGTAGAAGAAGCTTTAGCTGAAGGTTTACAATTTAAATAATTTCTTTCAACTAAAAAGAGCGATTCTTTTTCCAAAGATATCGCTCTTTTTTTGGCTTAAAATTTAAACTGAATATAAATTAAATTTTTCTATAAGTTCCCAAGTTCTTCTTTTTACAAAAGCTTGACCAATTAAAAAAGACGTAGATTCATTTCCAATTTATCTCCTGTTAAGAAGCAAAGTTTATTGTTAATTACAAAATGAAAATTTAAAGAACGAATTTTTGGCTGAATCTGTGATCAAAAAATTGAAAACGGCCTCCTCTATAAGGAAGGATAAGATTTAGTTTTCTTCTCTAAAGGGGTTAATAACAGCAGAAAGAAATTAACTAAACTATTAATAGGTAATTTTAATATAATCAGTTAAAAAAGATTAAGAAAGGAGTAGTTGCTTATGGATAAGATTCCTTGGCAAGGATATTTAGAATTTACACAAACATCGTATACAGCAATCTTTAGTCCTTGATAAGAAAAATGATTGGACAGGGGATCCTGATATAACGACTAGAAGACTATATTGAAATCTCAGGCCTATCATATTGCCCTATCAGAATTAAATAAACACACAAGTTTAAAAGAAGTAAAAAGAAGACTGTGCAAAGAATTAAAGATAAAATCTCGCGTCGCAGATAGTGCTATAAATGAAGCGCAAGCTAAACTCAGGGCTAGAAAAGAAC
>CAZTNF010000148.1:0-3486 GCA_964615295.1 uncultured Erysipelotrichaceae bacterium
CATCACTTCAGGGAAAGCGGATACTCTTACTCAAAATTTAACGAGTTCCAAAGCTCAAAATCCGCCTTCTACCGCAACTCAAAAAAATCTTTATCTTTGGATAAGTTCAATGATCCTTTGTGGAGTTTTATTGTTGTTCCTCTATCCAAAAATTAGAAAAAGATAAGAGTTCATCTAATTTTCAATAAGAGGTTCGATCATAGGGCCTCTTTTTTTAGGAAAAGGCAAGGCTATAATTTTTGGACAAAGAAACCCTATTTCCTTTGCTTTAAGCTTTCAAAGGAAACGAAAAAAGGAAAGAAGTCTCTTACTTTTGAGTACTCTTTCCTTTGCTTAAAACATCGTTTGGAAAGCGGGAGTTCGCAAAGAGCGCGGCCATTGTTCTAGAGGCAATGGACCTTCTTCATCAAAGAAATCTTGCAAAAATTCGATCCATTTGTTGATGGAACGCGCATTTTCCATCGGATTGGCTCCCTTTGCTGCTAAGCAGATTGGATAGACTTGATGGTCTTGGTTCAAGGCATGAGCCTTTTGGGCATACTCTTCTTTCACTGCATGACTAAAACGCGAAATCACTCGTTGTGAAGAAAGGCAAATGAGTTCATCCACCAATTCAATTTCAAAGCACCATCCAAGTCTTTCATCATCATCGTAGCCATAGCGATAATATAGACAGCTTGTAAAGGGAATTAAGGATGGGTTTAGATATGTTGAAAACAGAAGTTCGGGCCAGTGGCGGCGTTCTTTGGCTTGCGTTTCGAGTTCTAGAATCGCCTTGAAATCTTGAGGCGTTTTTTCTTTTGCCTCTTGTACTCGAGCCCGTTTTTGCGTGAGTTCTTTGGTCATTTTTAAAAGATATTGACGAGTTAAGACGGGTAAATCATTCCAATTGTGAACTACTTGGGCAATTTTTTCTTCTATTATCTCTAACCAAGCTTGAGGACTTTTTTCAAATAGAGCTAAATCGGAAGGATATAAGGTTAAAAGCTCTTGTAAACTCAAGCGTTCTAAAAGCTCATAGACTGGGCCAATATGTTGCCAAGGAGTATACCAAGGTAAATACACACCAGTAGGAAGAGGGCGCAAAGAATCAAGATTCATCGCTTGTTTGACTTGAACAAAGGTTTCTCCAACCATCGCATTGCGTTTTCCCTCTTTATAATGGTTGCGAAAGTAAGAAAGCTGATCGCTTTTAGCATCCAAAATAGAGCGATCCCAATCTTGATCTCCAGGTAAAGAAAGAGGATAGCGATACAAGGTTCCAGCCAATTGACAATATCTATCGTAATCTACTCCTCCATATAGCCGAAAGAACTTAGGAGACAAGACAAATTGGTGATTATAGCGATTATAAAAACCAAAAGCTCGTTGAATGACGTAGTGTAAAGCACGTAAGTCCATAGTAGCTGGAACTAGGACAAGACGATATATTCCTTCTTCTCCTTGGGCATAATCGTTAAGCACTTGAAGATGCTTTAGACTTAGACTAGGCTTAGAAACTAAGCGACCTCCTAAAAGGGCATCAGGAGAGAAATAATCGACCAGTGAAATTTTTAAAACCATATAGTGCTTGTTTTCGTCCAAATAAGCTTGATGACTTAAAGCCATATCCATTCCCTCCTTTAATTTAAGTAAATCCATTCTTTACTTTTAGTATAGGCCTTTTTAAGCCTTGTGTTTTCTTAGATCAATAAAAAGCCCAAGGTCCTATACCTTGGGCTTTAAGAGAACAATCTAGCGTTTTCCTTTAAGTTGGGAGAGCTTACGGATCATCTCTTTACGCTCTTCTTCCAATTTAATTTTTTCCAAAGCAGCTTTTTTATCGATCTCTGTTTTGATCTTATGAATAGCTAGTGCTCCAAGAGCAATCGCGCCTGCGGCCAAGGCCACTCCAGCTACTGCTTCTAAAATGTGATCCTCTTTTTCTTCTTTACGAACTTTTTGATAGTTCGCATTTAAAGGAACGATTTCACCACGTAAATGACTGGCTTCAGCATCCAACATACGAGCCATCATTTCCTTTGCGGCATCACTTCTTAAGTTTTGAACATTGTTTTCAAGAGCTTGTAATTTATTCATGGTTTTCTCCTAATTCGGCCAAGCTGGCCAAATGTATAGTCTTAGTGTACTGGAGACAAAAAGAAAAGAGTTCAATTAGGCCTGACTTGTCTTTAAGAAAGATTTTTCGGCTTTAGCCTATTTATCCCCAAAGCTAATGCCAAGCATCCGCGCTTCATTGATGATGCTGGAATTGGGATCCACAAGTTTTAATTTGCCAGCCGCATCGCTTAATGGAACTTTGACAATTTCACGATTGCGATACGCTACCATGAAGCCATACTCTCCATTGCAAGCCATGCGTCCCCCTTCACTACCTAATCGACTAGCGAAAACACGATCATATGCGTCGGGGGCTCCTCCACGTTGGGTATGTCCTGGAATAGTGACCCGCACTTCTTTTCCTGTTGCTTCTTCAATTTCGGCAGCAAGCTTATAGGAAACAGAAGGATAAATGTAGTTTTGAAGTCTCTTTTGATATTCCTTTTTAGAAAGCTTTTTATCTTCTTGTGAAATAGCGCCTTCTGCGACCACGATGATCATAAAGCTACCATGGTTATTAGTTTTCTTTTTTTGTACGGTTTTAATGACGCTTTCAAGGTTATAGGGAATTTCCGGCAATAAAATGATATCGGCCCCACCGGCTAAACCAGCGTTTAAAGGCAACCAACCCGTCTTATGCCCCATGATTTCAATGATGAAAACACGGCCGTGGCTAGAAGCAGTGGTATGAATTTCATCAATGGAACGAGTAGCAATATCAACGGCAGATTGGAAACCGAAAGTCATGTCTGTACCCCATAAATCATTATCGATGGTTTTAGGCATGGCAATAATGTTTAATCCTTCTTCACTTAAACGGTTCGCCGTTTTGATGGAACCATTTCCACCAAGTACAAACAAACAGCTTAAGTCGAGATCATGGTAGGTCTTTTTCATCAATTCAACTTTGTTATTACCGTATTGATCGGGTTTATTTAAGTCTTTAAAAGGGGTACGGCTAGTGCCCAAAATGGTTCCTCCGCGGGTTAAAATGTCTTCAAAATCGCTGCGATGCAATACACGATATTTGGAATACATCAATCCTTTATAACCATCTTCGAATCCATAGATTTCAATGGGTTCTTTGGCATTCATCATAGCAGAAAAGTAAATAGCACGCATGGTGGCATTTAAAGCTTGACAGTCACCACCGCTTGTAAGCATTCCAATACGAAGCATGAAAATTCCTCTCTTTCTAAGTACACGAATAGGAATGTAGGTCAAAAAGGAGTTGTGAATACATTCTTTTGTCGTGACATCCTCCCCCGCCTAAAGAGGCGGGGGCTTCCTTTCGCACAAGCGAACAGTCGGTTCTCGTTCGAGTAGTCCACTGACTACAGCCTAAGCGAGCTATCCCCGTGTGCCCCACGGTTCTATGGAGTGGCT
>CAZTNF010000149.1:0-3480 GCA_964615295.1 uncultured Erysipelotrichaceae bacterium
TTCGCATTGTCCAAAGCGAATCACCATCCCTTCTTTTAAACGCATTTTACGAATGACGCGCTTTTCATTGAGCCAAGTAAAGTTGGTCGATTTCAAATCTTGAATGTACCATCGTTCTTCTTGCCGCGTGAGTTTAGCGTGGACGGAGGAAACCGATGAATCTTCTAGGCGAATATGACATCCTTTTTTTCGCCCTACAAAGACTTCTTGATCTTCTAAAGGATACGTTTGACCTTGAATATCTAGAAAACAAGGCGAAATCCACTGATCTAAAACCACTGTAGCGTTTTCCAAAGAAGAATAGCTCTTTTGGGAAAGGGAATCCTTTTTTTGTTTGGAGAAATTTTTTTTTGATTCTTCTCTTTTTTGATCGGTTTGCGCTTGGGTAAGAGAAACTAGCTGGGCTTGCGTTTGATTGGAAAAAAAAGGAGGATTTTCCTGTTCATAATCTAGCGTTTGAAATATGGAGTTTTCTGAAGAGTTTAAATTCATTTTTGGAAAGCTTTCCAACGAACTTGGACTTGAGTCCTTCTCTTTACTTAGCCTCAAAGAATTATTTTTTAGTTCTTGATCCTCAAAAAGCGCAGCCTTTTCTAAAATTTCTAAATTGGAAGGAGAAAAATCTTGATTCAGTTCTAGGGCAGGAGATCCAAAAGCAAACGAAGAATCAAACGCTTGGTCTTCTTGATCAAAGAGTTCTTGGGCACTTTGAGGAAGTTTTTTCTCCCATTCCTTCACAAAAGATGTTCCTTGAACACCACAAGAACGAAGAGAAGCGGTCTCCTCAGGAATACAAATGGGCTTTTTGGCACAATAAGGAGGAATGGCTTTACGCCGAGTAAAAAGAGATTTTTTAGTATTTTCTTGGTATAAGCGTTCAAGAATAGGGCATAAATTTTCAAAGCGCTCTTTTCCAGTGGCTCCTTTCCATAACAGGCCTAAAACATCTAAAGAATCGCTAGGGAAAAGATGCAACAGGCTATTCAAAAAATACTCTAAGTCTTCTTGGCGCTTCATCCAGGCTTCAAAGATGAGAGGGGCGCGACATAAGCGCACGTCGTCCCCATTTGGAGAAAGAAAAATGGCTTGAACATCCAAAATGACAGGTTGGTTTTTTAAAGCTTGACCAAGAGTCTGGAAAAGACTGGCTAAAAAACAATAAGCCTCCTGTTTTGAAAAGTGACTGTGGGCCAAAAAGTAATCGAGACAGATCCAATCTTTTTTGTCGTACTCTACAAATCCTTGAACACGATTTTGTTTGATGCTTTCTAAGAAAAGGTCTCCAGGTTCTACGGAAAAGACCGAAAGATCAAATTCATCCAATCGTTCAATTTGAACGTGAAGAGTAGTGGAGGTACTCGAAAGACGATAAGCATCCTTCATGGAAACTCCTTTCTAAAAGCTATATCGCTTCTTTGAGCGACACTTGGTTATAAGTAAAAATGAAAAAAAACAATCGAAATTCAAATCATGGAAAGTTTAAATAATTTTATAGGCTTTCTTTTGTCCCTAAAATTATGGAAAAACACTCTATTCCATGGCCCATGGATGGAGGTTTTTAGCCCAATATGAACCAATTTACTCCAAAAAAGATCGCATTTTATCTTTGTGTTTTGATCAGCATCCTGTCTTTTAGCTTATGTACTTGGATTCATCCCTTTCAGGAAAATCTCACAGGGCTTGGATGGATACGAAACCATCTTTTTATGATGGCGCTTTGGGCTCTTTTAGGATGTGGACTAAATGCTTGGCTTTCGGGATATTTTTTTTGGCGAGAAGGAAAAAGGCAAGAAGCGAAAAATATTGTAGGCATTTGGCTGGGATTATTGGTAGGATGCTTCATTCCATATCGAGAAGGACCCGTCGCATTTTTAGGCGATTTACATTCTCTTCTCTGTGTAGGATGTATGGGATTGTGGATAGGGGAGTGGATCAAAGCATGGCTCTTTTCTCCTTCTTTCTCTTTAGTAAAACAAGTCAGTCAAAAGCTCTTGCTTGTTTTTGGGTTTAGTCTTTTTTTATGTGGAGTATGTGGTGGAATTTGTTTTGTGGCTGAAGCACTCTTCGTTTGTGGTCAGGCCTGGATCCTATGGACAAATGAGAATCTCTAAAACTCGTAAAAAGCACAAAAAAGCCAACCACATGGGTTGGCTTATTCGTCTTCGGAATCATCCTCTTCATCTTCTTCTTTCATCGATATTCCAAGAGCCGTAAAGGGCAATAAGAGCGTTGGACTTGAAGAATTTTCATTTTTATTATCAGGATCTTCCGTAATAACAGGCGCATTGGTTTCTTCGATTTTGGCTAAGTAGTTTTGAGCATTCGTCACAAAATACAATTTATTTCCGTGTTCTACCACTTTTTCAAAATACAGGCGCGCTAGAGAATAGTCTCCTTGGACAAAGGAAATCAAAGCGATGTAGTAATTGCAGTCAGCTTTTTGTACGGGCAAATTCGTATTGTGCAAGGACTTTAAGAAGAATTTTTTACATTCATTAAAGTCCCCATTCATCAAATGCATCCGATTCTCAAGCGAAGCGATTTCCCCCGTTTGAACAATCATGTTCATGGTGTTGGCTTGAACCTTCTCTTTTCGAATGTTGTCAATGCACTGCTGAAGTCCTTCTTCATCTTTAAGCAAATAATCGATATATCCCATGAGGGAGTTATAAGCCATCACGTTATTGAGATTGGGTTGTGGATATTGAATCAGGACATCACGAGCTAAAATCGGTTCATTGAGATAGATCAACGCTTGAGCAATCGCCCCACGATGCTGTAAGTGATAATGCTTTCCTTTTTGACTTAAATAAAATAAAGCAGAAAGGCAAGCTTCTGGGTCACATTCGATCATCAATAAGCGGGTAATTTGTAAGATACAATTCGCTCGAATTCGACTGATATAACGAAAAGCCCATAAACAAAACACAATGAGCAACAAAGAAATCCAAAAGTTTTGAACTAAGAAAATAATGCAAAAAAGAGCCACTAAACCAAGTCCCGAAGTGAGACTCGCTTTAAAGAGCGTGCGTTTGACCTCAAGCGCTAAGGGCTTATAGGCTGGATTTAATAGATGATGTTCCAAATATTTTTGAACAATTTGATCATCATTTTTAATTCCGGCAGCAGTGAGCCGCTTTTTGATCTGTAAATGCAAACTAATCCATCCATATAACGTCACACAAAACGTAATAGGTAAGGTAATCATACTGAATAAAGCGACATAAGCTGGGGTTAAAATCATCGCAAATACTAAAACAAGGGATAACATTGGCGAAAAAGCACTAGCCGCCGAAACAATGACAAAGACATTGGCCATCATCGCCACCGATGCTCCGGCCATACAATAAACAAGTGGAATATTGGTAGATAAGTACGGATATACCTCAGGAGCCACTGCCTCTAAAGCGGGCAACAGCTGGTCAGTAGCAAGAAGATCAAACGCTAACACCACTCCAATCAAAAAAGAAAAAAATAAGA
>CAZTNF010000150.1:0-3398 GCA_964615295.1 uncultured Erysipelotrichaceae bacterium
CATTTAAGGAATACATATTTAATGTTTATGGAACTTCAAAAGATAAAATACAGAAATAACTCCAAATAGTGATAAAAGGGTAGCGTGGTTTAGCTACCCTTTGTCGTTTAGAATTAAAAAGACGCTCTCTTTAGTGGACTAGCAATTCATCCTCATAAGTAAAATATTCCGGACCTTGTACCTACCATTTGCTTTTGAGCTGTTTCAACCGCTCTTTTACAGCATTTGCATAGCCGATCTTCACATACTCTGGAAAAGATGGGTTGGTAAGAATATAGATGCTGCCTTTACTCGGGGAAAAGCTCATCCAATTTTTCTTCCAGCCTTCCTTCTTTAATTAAGGCCAGCGAATCTACTTGTCTGAAATTATGGTGTCCGATACCTTTTAGCTTGTTTGAGCCAAGGATGAAGTTTTCGGCAATCTTGAAGATGATCTCTGTTGGAGCCAGACCAAATACCTGATTTTCAATAATATGCTTTAGTCGTTTTTTGTCATCCGGGAAGAGTTGCTTCATCTTTTTGCTCTGATACAAACGCTTTATAATTTCTGCTGGATACAGGCCGGACTTCATATACAGATCCATGAACGTCTTGTTGGGATCATCAAAGCAGCCTGGATCTTGTTCTTCCAGTTCATCCACCATTTTCTTTACAACCCACTTAGGGGTAAAGATCTGGTTGGTTTTCTGTGGTGGGATGTAGTCAAAAATATCGCCTTTGCCTTTGTCATCAAAGTAGTCAGACAATTGCCACTTTTTATCCATGAATTCCCGAATGGAATCATTGAAGACTACAGGATCAAAAATACCCCCCTCGAATGTTTCCACCTCTCCGGTTTCGTCATTGATGAACTCGCCGCCATCGCGCAGCTTACGGAACATATCAGTGGAAATAGAGGTAACCTCTTTAAACACTTCATCCGGCACTTTTCTATCGAAGTTATCCAGCCTTGTATCATCATCCCCATAAGCCATTAAGAACGAAGGGATGGTTCTAGAGAAACCACGGAGATGATCTTTGATGGTTGTTTGGATTTTCTGGCTCTCTTTTTCACGTTTATCTGTTTCTACCTTTTCAGTAACATATTCAAAGCTGTTCTGGATTGTTTCCTTAACCGTAGCGTCAAGGTTTTCATTGAAGTTCTTGTTCACTTCTTCTTGACGTTGATCGAATTCTTTATTGATTCGTTGGGATTCAGAATCTGATTTTGCAGCCTCAAGGTGCTTCTTGCGCTCAGATTCGATAATCTTATCATCAATGAGCTTATTTTCGGTAAGCATATCAATCTTTCGGTTGATGTCTCTAGTTACTTTAACTTCTACTTGTTTTTTAACACCAAGAGTCAGATCCTTACCAAATTTCTCTTTAGCTCTGGTCTTGACAGCATCTACCAAGGTTTTAGAAAAATTGTTTTTAGCCTTTTCCAGATTCGAATCTTTTTCGATCTTAGGAGGATTCTTTTTGACGTGTGCAAAAATTTCGTCTGCTACTTTCTCTATGTCATAAATTTTATCGCCAAAAAGATCTTCGTTTTTTTGTTTGACAACTTCTTCTGGAATATCTACCTCACCGCCTTCATTGAGATAGAGATCATCAACATCTTCAGGTTGTTTAAATTCACCTTCTGCAATAGGAGTCATTTTGTTAATGGCATCTACCACAGCTTTAGGAGCATTAAAGATGCGAGTGATGTTCTGGAACAAGAAATCACTCATAAAGCCGCGGTTGACTACTTCTTTGGCACGCAACTTCTTTGGAATAGAGAGAACCTTTTCGGCATCCAGCTCAACCATTCGTCCTTGATTATCCTCACCTAAAACGGGGAAAAAATTCAACAGAGTCCGAATATTTTGTTGATGTTCCTCACTGCTACCTCTTCCAGCAGAAGTAGTGGCAGATAGGTCATTGGCAAACTGATCATAGATAGCCAATGTTCGGATTGGATCAAAATCAAAAACATAAGCTCGCTCTTTACGGAAGTTTTGGCCATTCTTTTTAAAGGTATAAGGGTTTTGAGCCCTGAACGCAGCCTGCATATATTCGGCTGGGCTTTTCATGTTTGACAGCATTAAAACAGCCGTCCATTCGGGAATAGTCACTCCAGTAGTTAACTGGCCAACAGAAAGTGTGATTGTCTTGTCGTTTTCCTCAATGGCCTTTCGAACTTTATCAAAGGACTTCATCGAAGCTTCATCGGAAGTATCGTCTTCATTAAGTCTTCCATCTCCAGCTGCAAGAACGATCTCATAATCTTTAAAGATTGGATGATCTTTGAGCTTTTTGGCCATTGTTTTGGCGATTTCCACACGTCTAGGGAGCAGCCAGAATGTATGCTTCAATTCATCACGAAGCTCTGGAGTGGAGAAAGGGTATTTTTCTCGAATAGTCAGTGTGTCAAGGAAGTGGTCAACATCTTTATCATGAATAAATTTTCCGTTCTTGACCGCAAAAAACTCATTTAGGTCGAAAGCGTATTCTTCCTGCTCACCGTCTAAATTGATGCCTTTGGAGATTTCATCCTTGATCATCTCTGACATCTGGTATGTAAACAGGTTCAACTGTGGTAAAGAAGCATATGGATTTTCGCTATCTGAATTCCAGTCCCGTTTTGCTTTCTGTTCATCCGCATAGGTCCAGTTGAAAATTGCTTTTTCCGGAAACTTTTCATTCGCTAAAGCTTTAAATGGCGTTCCGGAAAGATGAAGAGTGAAATCGTGCTTGATTCGTTCCAAAGAAACTTCAGTCTTCAGAGTATCAACACCTTCATGGGCTTCATCAAGGATCACAAGATCCCAAGATTGGTAATACACCTCTTCTAGCTTTTCATATTTACCACCGCCAAGGATACTACCTTTCAAATCCTGGAGTGAAACAAATTCAATGCACTTCAAATCAGAATTCTTATGCTTTTCCAATAAGAACTCGCGACGGCTGCGGACTAGCTTTTTTCCTGCAAGAGAAGGCGTTTCAGAAACAAATCGATAACCGGATTCTGTACCTAAAAACTTCTCATAGTCTGAATACCATGAATTAGCAATAGCCGGCCGATTCGTCAGAATCAGTACATTTTTAGCATTAATCGTTTTAGCCAGGTCATAGGCAGCCAGCGTCTTTCCAAAGCGAGGTTTGGCATTCCATAACATCTCTCCAGTCTTAGGATGATCTGTATGATAATCAGCTGTTTGATCAACAGCCATTTGTTGTTCCTTTCGAAGAGAATAAGGAATAACATCATCCGTCTGAGCAAGACCTCGGTTTTGTCGGAACTCATTGAACAATGTCAACGAATGCGAACCATCAATATGGAACCACTCCGTATTTGGAGTTCTCTGGACATTCAGCTTCTGAAGATAACGGTGGAAATCCGTATCATGAAAGAAGTCGCCTGATCCATCTTC
>CAZTNF010000151.1:0-3395 GCA_964615295.1 uncultured Erysipelotrichaceae bacterium
TCCCTAGTCCACAAGGCTCGTATTTTTCATCCTCTTCATCAAAAGCAGAGGATGTGAGGACGTTGATATAGTCATCAGGCTTAAAACAAGCTTCTAAATACTCGATAATCTGGAAAGGCTCTTTTTTAGAGGGACGAAAGGGATTAGTCTTGTAAGGCACTTTTTTTATGGGATTGTTGCTTATCTCTTCTCCATTGGATGTAATTTCATCGTTCCAATCAAAGAAACCATTTTCGACTTTTGGAAAAGGTTCATAGCCATATGATCTAGCCATTTCTGTGAGCGTGGCACCTGTAACAGGTGTGCCACTTCCACCTTGAAAGCTATCCCATCGGCGCAAGGTGTAATCTGTTCCTCTGTATTGACTAGGTCTTGGATCTTTGGAAGACCACTCATCAAACATTTCAAATGGTTGGCCTTCGTACTTGAGGGCCATTCCTACCCGTACCCATGTGTCATTGGTGGTATCACTGACTGGAATACAGTCGAGGATGCGTTGGTAATCGATTTCGTAATTCATTCTTTATCACCATCTACCCATCGCTTTTTGTCTCTTTAGCTCTTTTTTAGCTTCAGCGAAAGTCATTCTTTTTAGAGCTTCTTCAGAAAAACCAAGCTGTCTTAGTCTCCATGCCTGACTACTAGAAGGTGGATCTTTCTCTTTGAGCTGCTTCAAAAGATTTCCAGCCTCAGTCCAACTCAAGCCAGTAGGATCAAGACCACGTTCAAGAAGTTGATCCTCTTGTTCTTCGCTCATCGGCCCATCTTTGAGGCCTAATTCTGAATTTTCTTTTTGTGTTTCAGCTTCTAAAGTGGGATAAAGATCGCGCACTTTAGCAAGCTCTCTTTTTAGCTTTTGAGCGGCCTCTAATAGCTTTCGAGCCAATCTTTCCTCCGGCGTTTCTACTTCTTTAGAGTGGCCATGTCCTTGACCATGTGTTTTAGAAAACGATAATTTTTCCTTAGCTTCGATCCCTAAAACATCTTCAGGACCAGCTAAATCAAAACCTTCATGCTGGAAAAGGAAGTCGATGAGTAAACAGTCCTTCTTCCCTTGGGCAAGACGAAGACCTCGACCAACCATCTGCACATATAAAGCACGTGAGGTAGTCGGTCTAAGAACAATCACGCAATCGATTTGAGGGCAATCATAGCCCTCGGTTAAGAGGATGGCATTAAAGATAATGTCGTACTTACCTTCTTCGAAATCTTTTAGAATTCGTTCTCGTTCAGCTTTGGATTCTTCTCCTGAAATTGAAGCCGTTTTAAAGCCATAATGTGAGAATCTCTCTTCAGCTAATCGTGCCGTAGAAATTAGCGGAACAAAACAGATAATTTTTCTCCCATGTGTTATGGGTCTGACGTACTTGGCAATTTCTTCTAAATATGGGTCGATGGCAGATCCTAAATCTTTTTCTAAAAAATCCCCTTTCTTTCTTTTGACTTTGGAAAGGTCGATTTCAACCGCCGCTCTTTCTAAGGTAATTGGAGCTAAATAACCATCCCTTTGTGCTTCTTCAATGGAGTATTGAAAAGCAACTGACTGAAAAGCACTTAGTTTCTTTTCATCTGCTCGATCCGGAGTAGCTGTCACCCCTAAGACCTTAGCGTTCTTAAAGTGATCGAGGACTTTCTTGTATTGCTTGGACTCACTATGGTGCGCCTCGTCAATGATGATTAAGTCAAAATAGTGAGGATCAAATTTCTCTAGTCTTCTACTCATCGTTTGAACACTTGATACAGTGATGGGATATGGGGAATCAAGACAAGTGATATTCCCCTTTTCCCTTGAAACTTGAACTCCTACAGCCTTTTGAAATTTGTCAGCTGCTTGATCAATTAAGATATTTTGATGAGCTAACACCAAAACTTTCTTTCCAGTAGGAGTACGATCTTCATTATATGCAAAATAATAGCCAATACCGTTAAAAATTATGGTCTTACCAGTACCGGTAGGTATGGCAATTAAGGTTCGTTGAATCCCTTTTTCGAACTCTCCAATGATGCAAGTAAGCGCTTTTGCTTGATAAGGTCTAGGCTGCATTAGTTACCATACCCAAACGACTTAAAATTGAAGCTACCATCCTGCGTGAGCTGTTCGTCTTTGGGCTGTTCATCTGAAGGTTCATAGCGCTTAACGCTATTGAAAACGGTTTCTCCCGCCTCCAGAGCTTCAGCGGCTTCTTGAGGTGTCAAATTGCGGTACTCGCCAGTAGAAGTCTTGACTTGGCAAACCAAAGTAACCTTGATCTTTTTATCTTTCGCTTTTTCGATCTGAGAAGCTCGAATCGGCTCGTCTTTCTTTTTTAGGCCAAGAGCCATAAGAAAACTGGCGATTTTGAATTCCATTTTTCGGGCTAAGAAAAGATTTTCCTTTATCACAGCACTGTTCCCATTGCCATCGTCCGGTATGGAAATAGAAACTTCCGCATAAGGACAGCCAATCATTTCCCCTTTCTTGTTCCATCTACCTTTTGTAACGTTGGTTATAGTGCCTTTGTAAGTTCCTGGCATTAAAGTGACAAAGTCACTACCGTTAGAAGTAATCTCATCATCCCAATTAAAGAAATCAGCATTATTATTCATAATTTTTTCTCCTATCTAAAAGGGCACATTATCCATTTGTGCTTTTTCCATCGGTTCTCTCCATCGTGTATCGAACTCTTTTACAAAAGATTCCCAAAAAAACGATGGAATTTTACTAAGTGGATAGCCCTGAGTTTCCACGATACCTTCATTAAAAAGCATTCGTTGTAAGTCCTCTGGAAGAAGCATCTCTTTCTGACAAAGATCTTGAGCCTCTTGAGGAACGCTTTCAGGCCAGGTGACAGTAATGGATTTTTCTTCATCCCTTTGTTCAGTAGCTTGACTTTGTGGCGGTTGGCTTGCCTTTGGCTCAGGCTCCTCCACTGGAATGGTCTGCTCTTTTTTTGGAGTAGGAGCGGGCTTAGATCTGGAAAAAATCTTTTCAAGCGGCTTAAAACTCAAGTCCATCTCTTCAGGTAGCCCAAAGCGATTTTTCGCATCCCAAGCGGCATTACGAGTGGCATACATCACTCGTCTTTTTCCACCTGTCGCTTTTCCTTTGACATTTCCAAAGCCATCGACTTTGGTTTCAACATACGTTTTGAAGTTACAGAAAAGCATTAGGTCAGCCCATTCTTTTATGAGTGGTGAAGTTCGAGATTTCGTTTTCTCTCCGAGTTTAAGTTCGTACTTGTCATAACTCGTTTGTTCTTCAGGAAGTTCAATTTTTCGTATTTGGGAATGGCAAGTCAGTACAACGTGGATTCCTTTATCAATAAGCAGTCGGTCTAAGCTTTTGAGAAATCTTGCGATTCGTTCAGCTGAAAGGACATAGCCTTTTCCATAGCCTGCGGCTTCAATCGAAGTCC
>CAZTNF010000152.1:0-3333 GCA_964615295.1 uncultured Erysipelotrichaceae bacterium
GATTGCTCTAAAGATGCTCCTTGGAGTTCTAGTGCAACATTTCTTGCCCCTTAAATGTGTTATCAAAGTAAAAAAGGGGCTGTTAAATAATTTAACAGCTCCTTGCTTTTTTATTGGCGATCCAGACGGGATTAGAACCCGTATAAAAAAATAGGCAGCCATTACGAAACCAGCTCCGACAAAACTCAATGGGTTTCAATTACTTTTCATTCTCCACCAGTTTCTGATACATCTTCATAAGTTCTGCGACCACTTGCGATTCGCTCATAGAAGGCTTAAATCCATAAGCTGCCATCACGGCTTTGTCATTAGCTTCATGAGCTTTTCTGAGTTCCACAGGCATGGCAATAGGATCGTATAAGTCTGCTAGAGAAGCCTCTGGATAGAGGTTTCGAGCGTCAAGGATGGCTTGAGCTGTCTGTTCGATCTTAGCTTTTTGCTTGTCGGTTGGAGTGGGCCAGGGGAAGGTATTGTAGACCACAGAACCAGAGTAGCGATAATCGCTCTTTAGTCTTCCTGCTACTGTACGCATCCAAGCGTTATGAGTGGATGAAGTAAGAACTCCAAAATCATATAAAGAATTAGAAGGAACAATAGAGCAAGAATCACTAGCTATAATGTTTTGAGAAATCCTCGCAATAGGGATATACATCCGTCTTTCCGACGAAACTCTAGGTACCATTATATAATCTGTATCTGGTTGACTTTCAAAGAAAAATTTTGATGGGGTTTTAGCTTTTTCCTGAGTAGGTTTAGCAGTACTTTTAGATCTAAATTCTCTAATCTTCTCTAACCTTCTTTTTAATTCAGGACTATGAGCTAAATCTTGGGGTGCGGCATCTTTAAGCCAAAAACAATATCGTACTTTGTTATTTATAAGATCAGCCGCCCCCACATATCTATGAATATATTTTTTTAAATTAGGCTCTCTTCTTAAAATTTCATTTTTTTCATCTTCAGTTAAAATAAAATTTCCTCCGTCTGTAGGCTTATTACCATATGTCATTTTTTTAACTGAAGATATCGGCTTTGATCGACTAGACACAATAATAGATGGCGAATCAAAAAGATAAGGAGAAATATTCTTAGCTTCTACACTTTTATTTACAAATATTAATTTTTTCTTTTCATCTTGGATTTCTTTATTACTCATTCCAATAATCACACAATGAACATGGGCTTTAATAGAAGCTTCACTATCCCAAATGAAAGTAGGATAGGCAAAATTAATTATTAAATTGTATTGATTAAGCAACTTATCCCAAACAGGTAAAACTTGCTCCCCTTGAGTAATAGAATTAGTGGAAACGAACACAGTTTTAATTGGATAATCTTTCATCAATTCTCCAGCTTTATGATACCAACCTGCGCAATAGTCTGTACTATTAGCTAGTCTTATTTTTCCTAATACACCTATTAAGTCCTCTTTTTGCCTTTTACTCATAATGGATGCCCCCACAAACGGGGGATTCCCAATAATATAGTTCAATTCTTCCGTTCGTACATCTTTACTATCTTTATTGGTCCAATCTATTCTCAAGGCATTGGCTTCACGGATATGGGTATAAGATCGCAAAGGTAAAAAATCATCGTTCCATGTCACAATTTTTTGCGTTTCTTCATACATTTGAGCTTCTGCAATGTATAAAGCTGTTCGAGCTACTGAAACCGCAAAGTCATTGATTTCGATTCCGTAAAATTGTTCAATGGTTACTTTAATGAAGCCTGTATCCATAGGAATTTGAGGAGAATCTCTAAGCTGAATCTTAATGGCTTCATTCTCCAATTTTCTCAGACATAAAAAGGATTCGGTTAAGAAATTGCCGCTCCCACAGGCGGGGTCTAAGAATTTGAGAGTGGCTAATTTATCTTGAAATTCTTTCGCTTTACGTACTCGAACATTTGGTTGCTTATAGGCTTTAATCTCTTCTAGTTCTTTTTTTAAGTCATCTAGAAAGAGTGGATCAATAACTTTATGAATATTTTTAATTGAGGTGTAGTGCATTCCCCCAGACCGTCTTGTCTCTGGATTTAATGTGGATTCAAATACAGCGCCAAAGATGGTAGGGGAAATCTCTGACCAATTGAAGTCTTCAGACATCGACTCGATAATATTTTTAAGAATTTCGGAAGTGAATCGTGGAATTCGAATCTTTTCTTCAAAAAGTCCACCATTGACATAGGGAAAGCTTAAAAGAACTTCAGAAAGATAAGCTTTATCTCTGTCTTCTTCAGGTGTATCTAAAATTCTAAAAAGCTCTTCTAATCCTTGATTTATATTGGCAGCGTTATAGTCCAAAAGAAAGTCATGAAATTGATCGTTTTTAAAGAGTCCAGAATCTTCTGCAAACAAGCAAAAGACAATCCGTACAATTAAAACATTTAATTCTTTTTCTTGTTCTTGAGAGGGAGTAGGACCTAATTGAGCTAAAAGAGGACGATATAGTGCACCGACTAACTCTCCAGCTCGAATGGAAACATCTTCTTCTTTTTTTATTCGTTTAGCTTCTCTAGAAGAAAGGCTAGGATCGATTAGGATTTTTAGCTTATCCCATTCCTGTTCTAAATTTTCTAATAAAATTCGATCTGGTTCTTCTCCAGGATGATCCATGTCATAAATTTCTATGGTATGAAAATTGCTGGTAAGAATGAATCGTCCTTTTTCATAGCGAGGTAAATTATCATAATACAATTTTGCTTGCTTATAAGCGGTTTCGTAGTCCGTAGTATGGTTTAAATCCACCGAGCTACTTTTCATCTCTATAAGAGCATTTGTTTCAGGAATGAATGCGTCAATTCGTTTAACATTTCCATCTACACGAACTTTCTTTTCAAAAGAGATACGATCTATAACATTTTGAACTTCAAAAATGTTTTGAAGCAAATCAATAAGAAAAGAACGGGCCTCTTCATCTTCCTTATGAGAACCACTCCATTTTTTTATAAACCTCTGAATCGCTTCTTTTTGTTGTGTAGCAGTTCTACTCATCATTCATCCCATCTTTCTACCACATTTCATCTTATCGTATTTAATCTAAAATTGTATTGAAAGGGGTTACAAAAAAATGTGAAAGGTTAAGACAACTAAAAACATAGCCACATAGAATTTACGGTCTGTAAAAGATTCTTAGGCAGATTTTGAGGGTTGGTGGAAAAATTAATTATGCATCGATTCCAATTGGCTCATTAAGAAAGGCACGAAACTATTCTTGAGCTTTTATGGCTTCTCTCAAAACATTTTCCTTTGGCCGTATAAACGAATGCTGATAGGAAAAAGGAGCTTCTCGCTTAAAATTTTCTTTTTAGGGACCCACTTTAAAACCAAATAAAATT
>CAZTNF010000153.1:0-2098 GCA_964615295.1 uncultured Erysipelotrichaceae bacterium
CTCCTTTACTTCAAGCCTATCAAAGGAAAAAACTTCGAGAGTCTAAAACGCCAAAGAAAAAACATTGGAAAAGCAGAAAAAACATAGAGAAAAGAAAAAAGGCATCCAAGTACGTGAAAAAAGGGAGGAGGATAGAAGATATAAAGAAAGAGATAGAGTAAAAAGGAGATTTTATGAATCAAATTGCAACCGATTGGACAGACTATGAAGTACTTGATGCTGGGGGAAAAGAAAAATTAGAGCGTTGGAACAACATTATCTTACGTCGGCCAGACCCAGTAGCCATTTGGCCTATCGAAGATGAAAAAGAGTGGAGAAAGGCTCACGCCGTATACCATCGTTCTTCCAAAGGAGGAGGACAATGGGAATACAAGAAGCCTTTGAACGAATTTTGGGTCATTGGATATAAAGATTTGCGCTTTAAAATCTCACCTACTGGATTTAAGCATACTGGCCTTTTTCCAGAACAAGCTTCCAACTGGGATTTCATTATGGATACCATTCGCACAGCAAAAGCACTTCATCCCAATCGACCCATTCGTATTTTAAATTTATTTGCGTATACCGGAGGCGCTACGATGGCGGCTGCTAAAGCAGGTGCTGATGAAGTAGTCCATCTCGATGCTTCCAAAGGTATTAACAATTGGGCTAAAGAAAATATGGAACTCAACCATTTAGAAAACGTCAAAATTCGTTTTTTAGTGGATGATGCTTTGAAATTTATTGCCCGTGAACTCCGTCGTGGACGCAAATATGATGGCATCATTATGGATCCTCCTTCCTATGGACGGGGACCCAATGGAGAAGTTTGGAAACTAGAAGACAACATTTATGAGCTGATTTTTGAAGCCCAAAAGTTATTAAGTGATGATGCCCTCTTCTTTTTGGTCAATTTGTATACCACTGGTTTTCCTCTTACTACCCTTGCACAAACTTTAGAAAGAACTGTTGTTCGCTATCATGGTGGAAGTGTAGAAGTAGGGGAAACCTTGTTGCCCATTACAAAAAATCAAGCGGTTTTGCCCTGTGGTCTTTTTGGCCGATGGACGAGTGATGAAGTTAACGAAAACCTAGAAGATTAAGAAATCTTTTAAGTCTTATCTAAATCGTTTGAGCTATATAAAAAAGCTGATCTTTGAGAAAAAGATCGGCTTTTTTATATAGCTTTCAAGCTAATAACCAATTGAGAAAATTTTAAAAAGAAAAAAATACCTAAAAAGGCTTAAAATAAGAATCTTTTTAAAAACAAAAATTAATGATAGACCTATTAATTACTCAAAGAACTCTATTTTAAAATAAGCGCTTATTTTAAAATAGAGTCAAAGAAAGGAGAAAAAAGGTTGAAAACGATATCCCCCTCTAGTCTTTCCGAAGTCAGAAGCCTATTGGAAACACTTGAAATGGTTTCAAAATATCTTCAAAACAAAGCGCAAGCGATTCGTGAAGCCACAGTAAGTGATCAATGGATTGATCGAAACATACTTCAGGAAACCATATTAGCAGCTCAATATTATCAAGATCTGTGGAGAGAGTTTGATGTTATAACAAAAAAGGAAAATTTTCCTAGCCTTTCCTCTACTTTAAACCAAGCCAATCAAGTTTTAGAAAGGCTTCAAATTGAAGAAAGTTTAAAGAAAAGTAAAAATACTTTTAATCAACTGTATTCCAGACATCCCCTCATTAAAAAACTTCTCAACGAAGAAAAAGTGAAATTAGCCAATCTCAGTGGCGATCAAAATAGTTTGGATGCGGTTTATAAAGAGCTTAATCTCTATAAATTGTTGACAGAGATGGCGCTTGGATTTCAAAAGGAAAATACCTTTCAAGCTATGTTAACCCTTGATGACCGTTTTCCAAGCCCACTTATTTATGCAGCGATGGCTGGTCAAATTGAATCAAGTACTTCTTGTTCTAACGAAGACTTAGAACTTCCTTCTATAAGAAAACCTTTACCTC
Organism: uncultured Erysipelotrichaceae bacterium; assembly: GCA_964615295.1. Lineage (GTDB taxonomy): Bacteria > Bacillota_I > Bacilli_A > Erysipelotrichales > Erysipelotrichaceae > Allobaculum. The sequence goes on from CAZTNF010000153.1 coordinate 1,957, forward strand.
AAAAACTAGCTTTGCCTGAGTGGTTAAAATCCACAGAGAATTTCACTGCATTCCCTTTCGATAGGATGAAGTCTTTAGAATCAACTGAGTCTTTAGAATCAACTGAGTCTTTAGAATCAACTGAGTCTTTAGAATCAACTGA
>CAZTNF010000153.1:2198-3333 GCA_964615295.1 uncultured Erysipelotrichaceae bacterium
GTCTTTAGAATCAACAAAAGCTTTAGATGAGCCATACCCATTTCTTAAGGTGTTGACTCAATCCATTGAATGGATCCAACATCCTCAAGGAAAAAGAGGAAATCTGAGTTTAAGTAAGAAAAAAGAAAAATTAGATGCTTTTTCTCGAGAGCCCTACAAATACTTTGAGTACAGAACTTATCTTCTTGACCTCTTTTTGTTTGGAGGAGTTCAATGTGGCTCTAAACGCTATAAGCTTTTTAATCCGAGTGGGCTTTATCGCAATGGTCTTATTGAGAAATGTACAATTAAAAATTTTGGAGAATTTTATTCTTTGACGAATCGTGGTTTAGACTTTTTTAATACATCCACGATTCGAAAAGATCTTCCGATCGAAACAAAATATCAAAAGGGCGATCTCCCTTATACCGATCCTTTATCCTCTCGAGAACCTCAAGAGGCTTTTGCTTTTCTCACCAAAGTAAGTTTAATTGAAGCCGCAAATCATATTGCTGACCAATTTCAAGTTCAAATTAAGGACGTTCCTCTTTTTGAATTCTCCCCTTCTAGGGATATTACAGGCGCAATAGAGGAAGCAAAGAAAAAACTTAAAGATTTACAAGATTTCACTCTTCCGCATAAAGACCGTTTCACACGACAATTTTTTACGGTGGAAGAAGCTACCGAACCTCTATTTGTTCATATTTTAAATTGTCCAAGCTATGCTCCTCTTTTGACTTTCTCTTTATATCCTAAAAGAATGCAAGCCTTAAAAGATTTAGAGAAGTATATCGCTAAATTATCCAAAAATGGGAAATACAAATTGAGTGATTCTTGGAATTTGATTTGTCTTGATTACTCTGAAGATTTGGCTTATGACAAAGCGCTCCATCTACAAGAGTTTTTGAACAATCCTCGATTCCATATTTTTTATGGAAGTTTCAACAAATTCAGCCTAGATCAAATTCGTCCTTTAGAAGAAGGCGATGAATTGATTCGATCTCTTACCAATTGTTTAGAAGAAATCCCCTCTTTTAGAGATGAAGTAGAACCTAAGGATGAAGCAGAACCTAAGGATGAAGCAGAACCTAAGGATGAAGCAGAACCTAAGGATGAAGCAGAACCTAAGGATGAAGCAGAACCTAAGGATGAAGCA
>CAZTNF010000154.1:0-3308 GCA_964615295.1 uncultured Erysipelotrichaceae bacterium
CTACGAAAGCATCAGTAAGTTCTGGAACAATTGGTTTTTGAATTTGGTTAACCACAACGCGGAAGATAACAGGTTGACCAGCTAAGGACTTTTCAAAGTAGTCTTCTGGGAAGGAGACATTGACTTGGACATGTTCGCCTTGAACCGCACCAATTAATTGATCTTCAAAACCTGGAATAAATTGACCACTTCCTAAAACGAGTGGGAAGTTTTCAGCCGATCCACCGGGGAAAGGCACCCCATCTTTTTCTCCTACGAAATCGATGATAATTTGATCCCCTTTTTCAGCGGGAGTTCCAACGGGAACCTCTTTCCAAGCGCGATGGGAGAAAATGCGTTGTTGAACCTCATGTAAAATTTCTTCATCCGTTACGGTAGCGGGTTCTTTTTTGAAATTTAAGCCTGTATAAGCTGGCAAAGTAACGGTTGGAACTAGAGGAATAGAAATCGTTACAATAACGGATCCATCGGGTTGTCCTTCAGAAACTAAGGAAGGTTCCGCCGCTACTTTAAGGTTATTGGCTTTGGCCGCATCGGCCAAAACTTGACCTGCTGCATTCGCAATGGCATATTCATGAATTTGTTGTTGGTCTTCGGATTGAGTCGCTTGTTGGGCAGCTTTTAAATCGGCTTCAAAAGTATCTTTATCAATCGTAAACGTCAAAACGGCAAGATTCTTTTCAGGATATTCAAGAGTATAATTCATATTCATTCACCACTTTCTACTATTAATATTTTACCTGTTTTCAAAAGTGGAGGTCTTCCTATGCTTCTTAAATCGTCTAAGACGAGGAAAACGTCTTTTGGGCAGGATAGAGTAGCTTTGAATTGAGAGAAGGAAGAATTCTTTCTTCCTCGTAGTTAAGCTTATAAAGTTTTACGATAAACGCGAGAAAGATGCCCATGCATATCGGGCATGGCGTCTAAAAACTCATACCCATATCGCTCGTACAATCCTTCATGACCTGTGGCAATATAGATAGCCGAATTTCCCTGAGCTTTGGCTTGATCTTCGCAATACTTTAGAATTTTTTGAGCCAATTTTTGTCCCCGATAGGCTGGATAAGTATATACATAGCCAATCCATGGAGAAAGAGAAGTCTCTTGGATATCATCTTTTTGAGCAAGAATGGCATAAGCCATTAGTTCATTTTGGTCTGTAGCCATGAGATAAAGTTTTGGATCTTCTTTTGTTTTAGGGATCAACGTGTTAGTTCGAATGCGACAACAGAGAGATTTTCCAGCTTCCCAATCCGCTTTTTCAAGTTCAGCCATCCAATGCTTTTGTTGATCTGGGGAGACGGAAAAGTATTCAATAATGGCCATATATCCTCCTTAAAATCCACATGGAAAAAAGCCTTTGCTTTCAAGAAAAAGTTTTTGAACTCTTTTATATTTGGGATAATGAATTGTTCTTTCTTAATTTTAAATGATCTGGCTTTCTTCTTGTTTTTAATCTTTTCGTAAATTTCAAAAATAAAAAATGAATTTACGAGAAAAATTATAATGATCATATAAACATAAATAATTAATCATAAATAATTACAAGGATAAGCTTTTTTGAAGAGAAAATACCTCATTCTTTATTTTAAAAGTTAATTATGCCTAAAATATTTAGACTGAAAAGAAGCGAATTTTAGCTAAAAAGAAGCATTCTTTTTCGTCTTTTCCCATTTCACCGTGCAAAATGATACAGTCAATCCAAAGGTTTTTTGGCTGAAGCCACTTCGCTTTTTAGGAAAAATTTGATTATAAGCAAAGGATGGTCATCAGCTAAAGCAGAAAGGAGCACAACTTCATGAATTTAAAAGATATAAAAATTAATCGAGAAGATACGCATACTGTCACTATGACAGCAACTCTTGATGGAGCAGAGTGGAAAACCGCTCAAAATAAAGCTGTAAAAGAGGGAAATAAATTTTTGCCTTCTAAAGGATTCCGTGCAGGACGTATTCCTGCTCCCGTAGTTCGAAAGATGCTGGGAGCCAAAAACTTTTATGATTTAGCCTTTGATTTCTGTCTTGAAGATGTATTTGAAGAATTGATGGTGGATTCCGATTTAAATCCAGTAGGAAAAATCGAACATACTCTTGACGCTGTCGATGATTCGGCTGTTACAGTAACGTATAAAATTACCGTAGAACCTGAAGTCGTTTTAGGCGAATGGAAAAATCTTGGCCTCACCCCAAGTGAAGCAGTGGTAACCGAAGAACAAGTGGATGAGATTCTTCAAAGTCTTTTAGAAGAAAATGCAGATTATGTTTTGGCCGAAGAGGATCAAGAAGCTCAAGAAAAGGATTCAGCCGATTTATCTTACAAAGTAAGTGTTCAAGGAGAAGTTGTAGATGAAGGCTCTATGAACGATAAAGGAATTGATTTGTCATTGGATTCCATCGTTCCGGGAATGATGAAAAATCTTCTCGGTATGAAAACCAATGAGACAAAAACGTATACTACGACACTTCCAGCTGATTATTCTAAAGCGGACTTTGCCAATCAAGAAGCTGAAGTACAATTAACCTTAGGTGATTTGTATAAATTCACTCTTCCCGAACTCAATGATGCTTTCATTGCCCAAAAAGTTGAAATTGATGGAATCGATACTGTTGATCAGTTTAGAGATCTCGTTCATCAAAGATTCTTGAAAGAAGCGAAAAATGAAGTGTATTCCGACTTTGTAGGAAATCTTTTTGAAAAAGTAAAAGAGAATGTTCAAGACCCAGTAGAAATTCATCCTTCACGTGTAGATGAGCGAATTCATGAGTCTTTAGAACGCATGGTCTATCAATGGATGGATCCAAGCAACCCACAATCTATGGAAGTCTTCAATCAACTTTTCAAAGATCAAAACGCCATTCAACAGTATGTAGAAAATATGGCTTCTCAACTTTCTGCAGAAGATCGTCTCAACTATGAAGATCAATTGCGTGAAGAAGCTTTAGCTATGGCCATTGCTAAAGAAGCTGGTATTACGTTAAGCAAAGATATTGTGGATCGCTTGTTGCAAAAAGCATCTTATGAAGTTGGTCAACCTGTGGATCGCTTGCGTCACAACTATCGATTGGTTCAAGATTTAAAACAAACCTATCTTATTCAAGAAGGAATTAAAGCTTTACTCGCTCAAAACGGTTGGACCGATGATGATGGAGTAGAAACGGTAGAAACAAGCGAAACGGAAGAAGAAAAATAAGCAGGTTAGTCAACAATCTCGGTCAGGATCAAAAAAGACGCTCTTTCAGCGTCTTTTTTGCCAAATATCTAAAAAGAGTGGTAAACTCAGGCTTTATCCGAATGAGAAGGTGAATCTT
>CAZTNF010000155.1:0-3245 GCA_964615295.1 uncultured Erysipelotrichaceae bacterium
TCAAGGACGCTTACACTTATCTTCTCATAGCTTTGTGAGATAGCTTCGCCTCCGTTTTTCAGTTCTTTCACTTCCGCATTCTTTCCCTGACCAAGAATAATTAGTTTGGAAAGCGGAATATCCGCTGAAAACGTATAAGGGTTTTCGGAAGACAAGGGAATTTGCTGAAGAGAAAAGATCTGCTGGGCTACTGTCGTTACAGTATGCAAAACTTCTTCTGAATTGGTGTTGTAGGCGAGAAAGTTTTGTCCATCATCTAGAACGGAAAAAGTGTCACTACTGTTGGGATCAATGTCAATACTAATAAAGACAACCTTCATCCCAGAGGAAGCATAGCCTGCGAGCAGATCCATAGAATATTCTTTTGGTTCCTCAAAAGCACCATCAGTGAGGATGATCAGCCATTTATCTGAGGACTGAGTCTTTTTTAGAACGGTTGCAGCACTTTCGACTGCAGCAAATGGTGTCGATCCTTCACCATTCAATTCTTTATCAAGCTGATCCACGCGTTGCTGTCCATTTTCGTTTCCCTTAAGAGTAAAATACTTGTCAGAATTTTCTGTGGCTCCTGTCGTATCCTGGTAATTGCTCATCGGAAAAATATTAACAACATCAGTAGATCCCATCATAGCGGAGAAAATCTCAACCGCATATTTTGCCTGACTCCATCGGCTTGATTGACCAGACATGCTTCCCGAATCATCATAGACAATATTGATGACGGCTCCTTCTTTTTCAGCAGCATTCGCCTCTATTGTTTGAATCGAAATCATTGTCCCAGTCAGTGCCAGAAAGCAGATAAAATGTAATATTCTTTCAATCGACTTTCTCATACTTATCATCTCTCTCCCATATCTATTCGACTAAATATTTATGAAATCTGATTTACATGATTTTGGAAATGAAGGATCATCTCTTATTCCATACTATTTTTTGTAACTCAGATTGGAATAAAAAAATCAAATAAACTCTCTCCATAATCTTATCCTAGGATAAAAAAGCATACTCGAACCGAAAATAATATATGGCTCCTTGAGCAGGAAGAGTTTAGGAGGCTTTATTTTTAAGCGATTATCAATAATTTTAACTGTATACTCAATCATTGCAAGAATGTGGTTTATTGTAAACTCCATCTAGACAATTAAGATATAAAAAAGTTGCTCAAAAATATGAAGATTAAGAGATTTTTATAGAAGAGTGGAAAAAGATTCTAAAAGACAATCATTGATTTAAGTTCAATAATCTTTGTGAAAACGAATACAAAATCAGTTTCTAGCCTAACTCAAAAACGTCCTAGATTAGAGAACTATGGAATAGATCATGATTTTTTCTATTCATTTTTATATCGAGACGATTTAAGCCAAGTCTAGGGAGCCATTGAAAATCGCAGTCAAATAAAGGAAAATTCGATAAATTTGCTTACTCTCGTTATCCCCTCTTCTATTTTCGTAGTCAGACCTCCATGATCAGATCACAACTATTGATATGAAAGGATCTAATGGAAATTACCTGTATCTTGACACAAAAAATGCTATTTTATCGCAATTTCTATAATAAGGTTGATTTATGTCCAGTTTTTAAAACAATAATTTAAATGGGTCATAATTTTTTAGCAGAGCGTCAAATTGGACTGTTTGGACAACAAAATATAAAAGACAGAATTTCAAATAATGTCAAAATTTGTAATAAATGAGGAGGAGAATTATGGATATTCTTGGTTTGAATATTGGTGGTTGTCTACTTTTTGGGATCAATATAGTTTGTGGATATTTAATTTATAAATTTGTTCCACAGGGGAAAAAACTATTAGCCACTACAATTTTGATCGGACTTCAGGTTTTTTTCCTACGTTTATGGGTCATTTCAAGCACAATCTACCCGCTTTCAGCTGAACTTTCAGATGTGTTTCAAAATGAAATAATAGAAAATCTAAAAATTAGTGAAAAAGAATTCAAGGAAATGGCTGTTTCTATGAATACAATCGAGGGCTGGCAAGCACTACCGGATGCGGTTATTCATACTCTTCAAACCTTCAGCATGGATGAGGATTATACCCTGTTTCACATTCTTGGACGCTTCCTTCTTTATAATCACGGTTGGGAAGGAATTATCGGCGTTTACGAATGCTACAGTGCCATACTCAATGTACTGGCCCCAATTTTTGGGGGGGCACTGATTGTTAGTATTCTGACAACGTTTTGGCCAAGAATACGTTTATTTTTCTCTTTTTACAAACCCATGTTTATTTTTTCAGAGTTGAATGCCCAATCTATCAATCTAGCCGAAGATTTGAAGAATCAGTCTAAGGAAAATCTTTACCAATTTCTTTCCTATTCTCTGCCGGAAGTTCCAAAAAACTTACCAAAAAAGTTACCGAAAAAGTTACCAAAATTTTTATTGAAATTATCACTTATACGATACCCTAAACCATTAATTATATTTACCGATGTCTATCCAGATGAACAGTCAGAGAAAATGTCAGAACTGATAATGCGGGCTCGTGACATTCGAGCTATTTGTTTCCCAACTGATGCTTCCAGACTCAATGTACGTTACTCGCGCTCCGTCCTTTATTTTCTAATGGATGAAGATTTCGAACACAGTATGGAAACATTTGCTCAACTTGCTTCGCAAGAAAAGAAAGTTTCGCTCTTTTGGAAACGTTGGGACAAAAAATTGAATATACGAGTATGGCCTATATGGCCTGTATGGCTTAGCCCTAAAAAGAATGCCTCTGAGAACTCTAATGCCTCTGAGAACTCTAATGAAGAAGCTTCAAACTTGTGGGTACAATTGAAATCGAGTGTTCAAATATTGCGTGTATTGCGTGGCCCTAAAAAGAATGGCTCCATTAGAACAAAAATTTACCTTTTTATCACCCAGTCAGAGTCGTTGAAGCAGGTTCGCTCCATTCAGAAAAAATATGAACTAAATGATTATATGGCTGTCTTTACAGTACGTACCTTTCAGAATATGAGCTATCACTTGGCCAAAGATATTCCTCTTTTTCTTCCCCTTCTCCTCCGTCAAAGCCGGGAGAAGCTGACCGTGACAGTGGTTGGAGATGGAACTCATGCTCTTGAACTTGTTAAAACAGTTTTTTGGGCTGGTCAAATTCCTAATTATGAGCTACAAATCATTCTGATTTCTCCTGATTCGCTCCAGTATTATGGACGAATTAAAAGGCAATGCCCAGAACTCCTTCAGACTTCCACTATACATTTCAAAAATGAAGAGATTCCACC
>CAZTNF010000156.1:0-3209 GCA_964615295.1 uncultured Erysipelotrichaceae bacterium
TACAGGGTTAAGACATCCTCCACAGTGAAGTGAAGACTTCTACTTGGTTTAGATTCATGACAGGCTCGGTCTATTTGCTGTCCTAGTAAGGCTTTATCTTTCCACCCGCTCTTTGGACGGATGATACGGTCTTTTGTTTTCTACAGGTTGTGAGATCAGAGAAGGTGAGGCAAAGGAAGCACGGCTCGCCTGATTTCTTTTCTTCCCGTATTGCCCTTCCAGAATATTTCTGATCTTTTCTTTTTTCGTATGCAGTGTGAATCGTCTTTTCGCTCTTTAATGTTGTGGGCTGCATTATGTACAAAGGTGAATTTCTTTCTTTAAAGCTACTACAGTAATGGCACACTTTCGAGGTATAGGCAGGCCAGTGATGAAGCCTATGGTTCATATTCTTCGATTTCTTCATCCCTTCCGCTACCCATGTCAGATCTTCTAACACAAGCTCTTTCAGGTTTTCCTTCTCAAACATGGAGCGGATCTCCGATTGATAAAGGTTTTCAGGGTTTCCTCGAACTTCCCACGGCTTTTTTCGTATTCTTGGTGAGTCGATTCAATGCGCTCTGCCTGCGATTTGGCCCTCTTCTTTCAGAAGTCTAGCCTTAGCTTTATACGAGATTCTGCCATTTTTCCTTAATGCGGTCTGATTCTTCGGTACTTTCCAAGCCCTTTTCCATAAACGTGGCCATTGGAAAGATGAAGCATCTTCGTCATTCCTTTGTTGGCTCCCTCTATCTGGACAAAAACCGTTTTCCTTCTTTGACTGTTTTTTCACTTTGATCTTAATCAAAGCCTTCATCTGTTTTCAAGATGAAGAAGGATGCATACCGGTGTAAACTTTTGGATCGCGCAGATAAATCTGGATACGAAAGCGTGTGACACTTGAGAACACGTTGGATCCGTTGCACATAAAATTCAGGAGCAGAAGTCCTCTCTGAAAAGAGCCATAAGACTATTTTTAAAAAGATAGAGAAAAGATGCAATAAAAAATAACGGAAATTCTTCTACTATAAAGATATTGTAAGAGAGAACCGTGCCTTTAAAGAAGACTCTAAAAAGAAGATCGATCGGTTTCAAAATTATTTTTTTTGTATCTTTAAATATTAAATTATAAAGATATTGAAAAATGGTTTTATATGCAACATAATATAACTAGCTAGAAAGGAGCGTGTAGTTTTATGGAAGATACCCGTTGGACAGAGGAAGATTTCAAAAAAGACTTGGAGATGGAAGTCATTGAACGGATTGCGGCACCCATTTTAGAAAGACTTTTTGAAATTGAAGAACAGATTGGAAAACCTCTCGTGGGCCAAAATATTCGAATTGAGATTCTTGATTCTCCTCAAAATGATCCACACCTTATCACTCGACTGTCGACTCAAGCCGACTATTCAGAAAAGGAGCTTCAAACGATTGAATCCATTCTTACGGACGATTTATTTCTTAAGAAACTCGAAACCTACATCAAAGATCAAATTGTACGCTCCCATCGTCCTGTGATCTTGCACTAAATTCAAGTTATGCCTTGATTTAGGGAAAAAAAAGTGCTTAAATGGATAAGCACGCGGGCGTGGTGAAACTGGCAGACACGCTAGACTTAGGATCTAGTGCTTACGCGTGCAGGTTCGAGTCCTGTCGCCCGCACCATTTTAAAAAATTTAAGACCTGCTTATGCAGGTCTTTTTTTTGTCCAATTTAAAAAGAAGAAAAGAGACTGCTTTTATGGCAGTCTTACACTTAAAAAGAAGAAAACTTAGAATAATCCAGACTCACAAAGGCGCTTGGCTGCTTCTAAGACTTCTTCATCACTACGGACTAAAGCCAAACGAACAAATCGTTTTCCTTCTTGACCAAAACTAGTTCCCGAATTGACCAAAATCCCAGTTTTCTCTAAAAGATCCTTAGAAAATTGAGCCGCATCGTCGTATTCCTCAGGAATAGGAGCCCAAACAAACATCGTCGCCTTTATGGGATCAATCGTCCATCCAGCCTGTTGAAACTGGTCAATTAAAAATTCACTCCGCCGTTTATACTCTTGGCACACTTGTTGAGTAAAATTTCCCGAATTTTTTAAGGCAGCCAACGCTCCATGATGAATCGGCATAAAGCTTTGAAAATCAATAGTATTCATTAATTTTGAATAAGAAGCGACAGCATCCTTTTGACCCACTAAAACGGCCATACGAGCGCCACCCATCGAATAGGATTTTGAAAAGGAATTGAGTTCTACACCAATTTCTTTTGCGCCCGGATAAGATAAAAAGCTTTTTCCTAGTTGACCATTAAAGATTAGCTCACTGTAAGCATTATCGTGGATCACAAAAATATCATTCTTTTTAGCAAAAGCAATCAACTCTTCATAAAATGTATCATTTGCGACCGCTCCGGTAGGATTGTTGGGATAAGAAACCACCATCAGTTTAGCCTCTTTAGCGATCTCTTCTGGAATAGCATCAAATTGAATGAGGTAATCATTTTCCTTACGCAAAGGCATGAACCATGTTTTCGCTCCTGCTAAGAGAGGGGCGGTTCGGTAAATGGGATAACAGGGGTCAGGCAATAGCACCAAATCTCCAGGATCACAAAGAGCGAGAGGGAGATGACTCAAGGCTTCTTGAGAACCTTTTAAAGGAAAGATCTCTTCCACTTCTAACGATACCTCATATCGGTTTTGATACCACTCTTGAATGGCCATAACCATCTCTTTAGAAGGCTCCAAAGTGTATTGATAACAATCATCTTGTAAAGCCCCTTGAGAAATAGCCTCTTTTACCGCCTGACAAGGAGGAATATTAGAAGACCCAATGGAAAAATCGATTACTTGTTTTCCTGTTCGCTCTACATAAGCTCGCTTCGCCGCAAATAAATCGGAAAAAGAAGGAGCATTAATTTCCTTTACACGTTTCGCACACGTTTTCATCGTAATGGTGGATTGGACACCTGTGACTTGAGTCATGAGAGGAAAATCCATTCTCTCCCTTCTATAATGTATCCATTAGCCTATTCAAGACAGGCTAATTTCCTCTGATTGGTTTAAAAATTATCTTTGAATTCTCTTGCCATTGATTGAGTTGGTCTTTTTCTCAAAATGGCTTAGGCATTGATCTGAGTGTTATGACAGTTCAATTTCCCTTGTTAGAGAAATCAAATTTTAACATTCTCTTTCTCCATTAAAGCCAGAAAATAAAAAAAGCGTTTAGAAAGGATTAAAT
>CAZTNF010000157.1:0-3125 GCA_964615295.1 uncultured Erysipelotrichaceae bacterium
TGGGTCGTAAACCCACCGAGGCGCAGATTCGGCAGGTCATGAAAGCGTTCAATGGGGCAGGAGGCAGTTCCTCAAGCTCCACTACCAAAACAAAATCTAAAAAATAAAAAAGATCTCTTAAAACTAACTGGTCCCTTAAGGGATCTTTTTTTATTGGTTCTCCATATAGTTTTTAATTTAGAGTGAGGCTTTGGTTTTAATGTGTCTTTGGTGTAAGAAATATGCAAGGGAACAAGAAGGAGCATTTTAGGGAAGTAATGATAAGCTAAAGCCACGAAATCACCTAAAAAGGAGGAATATATTTGTGGAAGTCCTGCGTTTCCATAAACTTAAGAAGATTTATCCAGATCAAAAAGTGAAGATAGGCTTATTGGACTAAGAATAAAAGAATTTAACTGAGCTGTTAAAAGAAAATCATATCGATCAACTCCAAAGGCTCGAAGACACAATCGACAGATTTATAAGTTTAATTCCATTAAAGAGGAAAATAAAAACACTATCCTTCTTGGAAGGAACAAGATTTCTACTTTAGGATAATATTTTCTTTATAAGAAAGCTTTATAAAAAAATGTATGAATATTTCTTTTTTAAAAAGAATTAAGAAAAACTTGTAGGAGTGCTTCTTAAAATACATGAGCCTGTATTAAGCAGGATAATGGATACAGAATAGAAGGGAGAGTGCGGATTTTCCTGTCCTGACTAAAGTCACGAGCGTTCAATCCGCTATCACAATGAAATTTTTGAAGCGTCTGTTTCTGCTCATTTTTGCTTTAGCTGTAGCAGGATCCATTTGGTTTTTCATTGATGGAATCCAACGAGCAGATGAATACGAAGCCAAGCAGTCCTTAGATGCCTTAGTGAGTCAAGTTTTAACCTCATCCAACTATGTTCCCTACGATCAGGTGAATCCCATTTTATACCAAGCCACTATTGCGATTGAAGATGCGCGTTATTATGATCATGGGGCCATAGATCTCATGTCTTTAGTCAGAGCGGCGGCAAGCCAAGTATTGCCTTTTATTCCTTCTTCCGGCGGTTCTACTATTGCAATGCAAGTGGTTAAAAATCTCTACAAACAATACGATGGCACTCCTGTATGGAAGGCAGCCGAAATCGTTTTAGCTACCCGTCTTTGTGAGCGCTACTCAAAGGAGACCATCTTGTCTGTATATGTCAACATCATCAATTATGGTGATAATCTTTATGGGATTGGACAGGCAAGCCAAGGGTATTATGGAGTGACTCCTTTAAACTTAAGCCAAGGCCAAGCGACAATGTTAGCGGGAATTCCCCAATCTCCCGCTTACTTTCAGCTGTCTGATCACTATGAGCAAGCCAAAGCCAAACAACAGCTCGTGCTCAAGGCCATGGTAAAAAATAAGATGATTACCCAGCTTCAAGCCGATCAAATCAATGCACAGCCTAGCGAACCGATCGCCTTGTGGGGATATGCTTTGGCTTTACCTGAAAATTCCCCTCTCTTCAATTGGACTTTTTTCCTATGAAATCTGTGGATGACATTTCTCTTTGTTTTTCTAGCCACCTCTATGAAAAGATGTGGCTTTTTTTATGGAGAAAGGAGAATCCTTTTAGGAAAGGAAAAGGCGTTATACAATAAAAAACCGAAATGGAGGGATTATTTTGAGTCAACAAAAAGCCAATCTTCTTTGTATTCTTACGGCTCTTATTTGGGGTGGGGGATTTGTAGCTACAGATCTTGCTTTAGAAGTATTTTCTCCGTTCGCCTTGTTATGCGTCCGCTTTGGAGGAGCTTGTTTCTTGGCATGGATTCCTGTATGGTGGCACCATGAAAAAATTCAAAAACAAGAGCTTCAAATTGGCTTTTGGTCAGGGCTGTTTTTGTATACCGCTTTTGCTTTTCAAACGTTTGGCATGGAACGAACGACTCCAGGTATGAATGCCTTTTTAACCGCTGTCTATGTGGTGTTGGTGCCCTATTTGAGTTGGCTATATTTTCACAAAAAACCAAATCGCTTTGTTTTAATGGCTTCTATTTGTTGCTTGGTAGGTATCGGGTGTTTGTCTTTAAGTCAAGGAAGTTTTTCCTTTAACTCCGGAGATATTTTATCGTTGATTTGTGCTGTACTCTTTGGAGCTCAAATTCTCAGTCTCGATCAAGCCAAACAAGCCTCCGCCTATGGATTGAATGCAATTCAACTTAGTGTAGCTGCTTTGTGTTCCATTCCCTTTGGTTTTCTGGCCTCTTGGCCTAGTCATATTGAGTCCCAGGGTTTGTTTTCTATTGGTTATCTGATTCTCTTATCCACCTTTTTATGTTATTTAATGCAAACAATAGCTCAACAGTATACTTCACCATCCACTGTATCCATTTTATTGGCTACCGAATGCTTGTGGGCCAATTTGTTTAGTGCTCTTTTATTACAAGAAACAATGAGTCCGATTCATATAATAGGAGGCCTTTTGGTCTTTTTTTCGGTTATCTTAGTTGAATCCAAAGATAGCTTAGAAAGCTGGATAAAAAGCTACTCTCAATCTCATAAGAAAATGGAATTTAATTGGAATAAAAAGAAAGAGTGAAAGGCTCTAGTTTCTTGTCTCTAATTTTTTATAAAAATTTTAATTTTTTGAAAGGTTTTAGAGGTTTCAATCGTATTAAAAGTGAAGAAGGAAAAGACCAAAGGCTAATAGAAGGAGAAAAAATGAAAGTAAAAATTTTAGCAGCCTGCGCAGCCGTTTGTACCTGTTTAGCCGGAAGTGGTGTAAGCGCTTTAGCTCATGGTCACGGATATGGGCATCACTCTGGATTCTATACGAATACTCCTTGCGTGCATCATGATGAAAACTGTGATGGTTTGTGTGATGGATGTGGACTAGGGCTTTGTTATGGATATATTGATCAAGATGGAAATGGCATTTGTGATCATTGCCAACAGTCTTGGAACACGGGTTCTTATAATCAAGGATGGTTTTCACAACATTCTTGGGGCCATTGTGTAAGATAAGTTTCGACAATCGATTCTCTAGCTTTATCTATTAATAAAAAGTAGGAAACTGAATGCGTAGTGAACAGGAAACTCTTCAAGCACTAGAACGCCATGCTAATACCGTTCGTCGACTTTGCCTTATTCGCTTAAAAAACGAAG
>CAZTNF010000158.1:0-3071 GCA_964615295.1 uncultured Erysipelotrichaceae bacterium
CTCATAGATTTACTTTGTTGGAGAACATGATCATAAATATTTTTAGATTGCTTTCTAGTAAAAGCCCCACCAATACTACTATTTACACGGCTATCTCCTAAACTATGCACAAGATCTGGAAATCCTCCTACTTTTTGGTCAGGAAGGTGAAGAGCAGCTAAATTGGAGAATTCCTTTTTAACTTCTTCTCTCGTTTTTTCATAAGTAAGAGAAGGATCAGCTACCATTCTATCTGCAACAGTCCCTTCAATAGCGGTATATCGATACTGTTGTTGGGCTTCAGAGGATCCTCTACCATTTTTCTCATAATTTTCATAGTTTTGGATAAAATCATAAACACTAAGAGAATTAAGTCCACCTTCAAAGTCAAATATTTGGTCTTGATAAACCGCCATATTAAACTTTGAATCATCCACTTCTATATCTAATTGAAGTTTCTGAATTTGGGCATGAGGAGTATAGCTATTTTCAACCACTGTGGCTTTTGGAAACAAGTTTAAATGGTATTTTTCATCTAGCTCTTTAATTTTGTCTTGGCATTCTGTAACCCAGGAAAGATTACTCTCCGCAACTGCTAAAGCTTCACTAAAATCTTCCCCTGTGTCCATTTCTAACTCTGTTAAGCCACCAATATCTCTTTGTGCCTCCAGCATTTGGGTTTCTAATTCACTCGAAATATTACGTAATTCATTGGCATATTCTTCTTTTTGTTGATGTAGTTTATCGAGTTCTACTTGTTTTTCTTTCACATTTTTTTCCAGAGAATAGACTACTTCTAAATCATGACCAACTTTAGAAATCGAATTTTCAAGAGATTGCATTGAGCCTTCAATTTCTTGTTCATGGGCTTCATTTTGCTCAATTTTTTGTTCTGTAGCTTCAATTTGTTCAAACATAATTACCTTGAGGATAAAATTTCCTGAATCTTGTTTTTTATATTGTTGATCTTGCCGGCTCGCTCATTTACGATTTGCATGGCTTCTGAAACGTCCTCTCCAAAGCCTTGAAGTTCATTGAGGACTTGCTGAGAATCAAGATTTTCTTGTTCTGCCTCTTCTATTTCGGCTCCAATTTGTTCTACTTCTTGTAATAAACTTTCTTTTTGTTGTTGAGCCTCTTGTTGTTCTGTTTGTGCTTCAGATCGCTTGCTTTCAAGCACACCTTCTACCTCTTTATCGTTTATTTTAGAAATAGCTTGCTCAATTTGGCCTACTCTTTGTTCGGCCTCGTTCAATTTATCATCGGCTTCTTTAACTTCTTTAGATTTTTCTTCTAAGTTAGATTCTATTTGTTCTATTTCTTCTAATCTTGACATATTAATCCTTTGTTAACATTTCTTTATACTCCTTAAGTTTTGCCTTTCGCTCTTCTGGAGTACATTTACATTTTTTATTCTGCTTGGCACATTGCTTCATTTGGTCTTGGGCTATCTGCTCAAGTTGGACAAAAAAGCACCCTGATAATTTAGGATCAACTTTTTTATATCGATTCAAAAGACGATCATACTCTTGTTTCAATCCCATTTTAGAGACGGCACATAAGTTTAAAGCTTTCCGATATTTTTCTAAAGTAGCTTCATCTTTTACTTTCATAGTTTGGGCATAAATATCTTGCTCTGGATTTTCGAAGAGCTTCTCTGCAAGAGCTTGAGCTTGGTTTCGAACCCGTCTGTTACATTTTTCGCATACTGAAGAACAAGACTCAAAAGGAAAATAAAGCGCTGGATGAGCTTCTTCATAAAAAGCCATAACATCTTTAAGCTCAGAATCAATAGGTGGTTCTTCTACTTTATGTTCGTCTTTAAAATTGATCATTCGAATCATTCGAACTGTTTGCTCTCCTTCATGGAAAAGATAAGCATGACCCGTTTTAAAATAAACAACATTTCGCATTTGTTCTTCATTGAGATCCATAGTATTACCAATTTCTTGACGATCGTCTAAAGCAGTGACTCGCATTAAAAGTTTTACATTGGTTTGCTTCACCGCTTGCGGAGCAATTGCGGTAGGAAGCTGATCTGCAATTAGAATTCCTTGCCCTAAAGCTCGCATTTCTGCCAACATATTAATAAAAAGCTCAATCGCCTTAGCAGAAGGGTCAGCGCGATTTTCGTTTCCACCATTACTTCCAATTAAATTATGGGCTTCTTCTACTACTAAAAGATGCTTAATGGGACTTCCACTTTTTCGAAAAGCTTTACAGTATTCAAAAACATAAGTCAATAAAAACATCATGAGAAGAGATTTTTCATCGCCATTCAAACTATCAAGCTCTAAGACAATTGGCTTAGACATCAACTCTTCATAAGGAATAGATTGTTTGGTATCTAGCATTCGACCTTTTGAGCCACGACGTAAAGAATTTAAACGCTCTAACAAAGAAGCCTTAAAATCTGACTTCATTTTTGGATCAAAGCCAGAATTCTCAATAATATAATCTGCACTCCGAACAAGATCAGATAAGGTAGGCGTTTCAACCCCTTCCTCTCCTCCGATCGAATCGTCATACCACCCAGCTTCAGCATAAGTTCTTCGAATGGCTTGCTCCAAAAAGATAGGAAGTGGGTCGAAAAGATCAAAGGCTCCTACAAAACAAGATTGTAATCGTGAAATATGATTTTCAAGCTTAATTCCTGGTAAAACTTCCATAGGATTAAAGCGGAAAGGACTTACTCCTTCATCACCTAGGGTAAAAACCAGTAGATCTTCTTTAAAAGCATCTAATTTCTTTAAAGCTCTATATTCTGTTTTAGCTGGCTCCAATACAATGAAAGGAATTTCGTTTTGCCACAGTTGATGCAAAATGTTAAACATTGCGGTAGTTTTTCCACTTCCAGGTACTCCGACAATTAATCCATGTTTAGCCAATTGTTGTGCATCAAACTGAGCCTGTTCCTGATCATTTGGAGTATCTAAATAATTTCCTAGCTTAATCTTCTTTTTTAAAGGAGCTACATGAAAACTTCCTAGTCCAGTATCTAGAGAAAAGCCCGGAAAATTCGAGCGAATTGTTAAAGGGAAACGTAAAAAGTTATTAATTTCTTCGATGCTTACCAATCGATTTAAGCGCTG
>CAZTNF010000159.1:0-3030 GCA_964615295.1 uncultured Erysipelotrichaceae bacterium
TCATCCAATATTTCACTTTGTTTTTGTAGCGTTCAAAGCACACTTTGGCAAAGCGAGCAAAGAAGTCGACAAGCTTACGGTTTCTCCAACCACCGTATTCTTTAACTAAGTGATAAGGCATTTCAAAGTGAGAAAGCGTAATGACGGGTTCAATGCCGTACTTCAATAACTCATCAAATACTTCATCGTAAAACTTCAAGCCTTCTTCGTTGGGTTCCTCTTCATCCCCATTTGGGAAAATACGAGTCCAAGCAATGGAAGTGCGGAAGCATTTTAATCCCATTTCCGCAAACATTGCGATGTCTTCTTTCCAATGATGATAGAAATCAACGGCAACATGGTTAGGATAGTATTCGCCTTCCACCACGCCATCCGTAATGCGTCTTGGTACTCCATGAGCACCTGCAGTTAAAACGTCTGAAACGTCTACGCCTTTGCCGCCTTCGTTCCAGCCACCTTCAAATTGGTGCGCAGCAACCGCTCCACCCCAAAGGAAATCTTTATTCATCTGATTCTCTCTTTCTAGGCATTTTCGCCTAATTCTCTTTTAGATCTAAGAAAGCACTTTCATATTACAGCATATTTTATAAAATCGAGGTTTTCTTTATCTTCTATTTTAGTTTCAAGGAAAATGGCTTGATCCGTCAAGAGAAGCAACAGACAGAGTATTAATTTAAAATGCGGCAAAAGAGTACCCAAAATTTAGCTTTGACAAAAGGGATAAATTATGAAAGAAACATCGGATTTCAATTCCATCGTCATTCCTTTGCATTTTGTTTACATTTTAGTGTGTCACGATGGAACGTTGTATACGGGGTATACCAACAATTTAATGCGGCGCTTGAGCGTCCATAATAAAAAACAGGGAGCTCGTTATACAAAATCAAGACTCCCTGTTTATTTGGTGTATCACGAAGTGTTTTTGGAAAAACGACAAGCTCTGCAACGTGAATATGCTTTAAAAGGCCTTTCTCGTTCTCAAAAGCTCGCTTTAATTCAAACTCAAATCTTCTGTATGCTCAGTTGGTCGGACTGGTTTTCCAATCTTAGGTTTTGTACTTCTACATTTCTTCTAGACGCATCATTTTCTCTTCCCATTCCTGAGTGAGATGAGCAATTTCATTCTTTTTATCATCTATAAGCCCTTCAAGTTCTTCCATCTTGCGATAATCTTGATAATATTCGGGTTCATAGCGCAATTCTTCCAAATTATTGACTTCTTCTTCTGCTTTGGCTAAAAGTTCTTCAACAGTACGCACCCGGTTTTGTAGGGTGTTTTTTTCTTGGCGTAAAACTGCGGCACTTTTCAAAGGTTCCACTTTCTCCATGCCTCGCCCTTGTTTTTTGAGGACTGGTTCAGTAGAAAGTTGAAGCGTGCCCTCTTTTTTCTTTTGGGCGTATTCTAGGTAGGAAAAATCATAGAGTTGACTTGTTGGACCTACTTCTAAAACTTTATCGGCCATTTTGGATAAAAACATGCGGTCATGACTTACAAACAAAAGCGTGCCATCATAATTGGATAAGGCTTTTTCGAGTGCTTCTTTGGCGGGAATGTCCAAGTGGTTTGTGGGTTCATCGAGAACCAAAAGATTGTCATGAGCCATCATCAAGCGGGCTAAAGACAAACACACTTTTTCCCCTCCAGATAAATCATTCACTTCTTTGAACACTTCATCTTTCGTGAATAAAAAAGCAGCCAAAGTGTTACGGATTTGGGTTTGGTTGCTTTGAGGATGATCATCCCAAAGAGTATCTAAAACCGTTTTATTGGAATGCATCGCGGCTGTTTCTTGATCAAAATAGCCGATATCTATTTGATGACCAAAATGCCAGTTGCCTCCTAAAGGAGGGACTTTACCCATGAGAGTTTTGATCAAAGTCGATTTTCCTATACCGTTAGGTCCGACAATCCCCACGCGATTTTGACGATACAAATCAAAGGAAACTGTAGAAAGTGGTTTATCATAACCAAAGGTCAAGTGATCGACTTCCAAGACGCGATTGCCCCCTTTGCGATCGCTTGAAAAAGTGGCCTTAATCATTGAGCCATCTTCTTTATAGTCTTCAATGCGATCCATTCGCTCTAAATATTTGATTTTGGATTGAGCAAAAGCCGCTTTGCTGCTTTTGTAGCGAAATTTTTCGATCAAGTCTTCCATTTTGTGAATTTCTTCTTGTTGTCGAAGATAGGCCTCATGATTTTTCTTGATCCAATCTTCTTTGGCCTGAACATAGTGGGAGTAATTGCCAGGATAGCGGTTGGCTTTACCATGTTCAATTTCGACGATTTCATCGCAGACGTGATCTAAAAACATGCGGTCATGGCTCACTAAAATTACTGCACGTGGGTAACGAGAAATGTAGCCTTCCAACCATTCAATGGCATCTAGATCGAGATGGTTCGTGGGCTCATCAAGCAATAAAATATCGGGTTTTTCAAGCAACAAGCGAACAAGCGCAATTCGAGTTTGTTGCCCACTCGAAAACTCCTCAATGCGTTTATCCAGATCAGCTTCTTCAAAACCAAAATGGTTAAAGACGCTACGCAATTATAGTGATAGGTAATCTTTTGATTCTATCTCCAGATTTTCCCCCACTCCACACCGTACGTGAAAAGTTTCCTCTTCATACGGCGTTCCATCCTATTTGTTTCTATTCGTAAGTAGTTAATCCAGAATATCTATGTAACTTTCCGTAGCGATACGAGTTTTCACCTTTTTCGTTTTTCTAGTGAATTCTAGCCCTTCGTTCCCTACTAGCCTTCTATATTTGTTGAGCTTTTCTAGAAACTTACTATTTATACCGCATTGTTTCTACATCCTAGGCATGAATCAGTTTGTGTACGTCCTTATCTATAAGGATAAAAGGATAAGGTTTCGGTAACTGTCATCTGGTTCACAAAACATAGAAAAATGACCATTCTACATTTTGTACTTTTATTTAGCCACCTCTAAAAGAGTGACACAGCCCAAACTAGTGGCGGGTCGCACCCGCTTCCAACGGCTGTTTGCATGCGGCAACGGACTCCTG
>CAZTNF010000160.1:0-2937 GCA_964615295.1 uncultured Erysipelotrichaceae bacterium
CGGAAAAGCAAACCTTTTTTATGAAAACCCATTAAACAGGAAAAAAATAAAAAATCATAATAGGAGACGTTCTTGAAAGGGATTTAATGGAAGCAACATCCAACAAAATCCTTGAGATTAATATTCAGCTCTTAGCTAAAGAATGAAGGGATAGCCTGTTAGTTTTACCTGGATTCCTTGATTGAAAAAGGGGGACTTTCTTTTGACTTAATTGCTTTATCTGCGGCTTGACAAACATCTGTTTCAGAATGAGGCTTATCTTGAAATAGGTTCAAACCAGATATTGCCTTTTTAAGGGGTTGAATTTTCGAATGGATCTCAAATTTTTTAGTGGAATTGTTTGCATAAATTAAATCGTATAATTTTGCTACTAATAAAAATAAGATTTCTTCTCTATAGCTTTCTAGAGAAGGCCATGACGAATTTAAATACCATCTATGTTTGTCAGGGATAGAAAAATTTCTATCTCTTTCTTTATACCTGTAAAATTCACACTCCAATCATACTGGAAAAATAAGCTGTTATTGAAAATCCATCTCTTTCTTTTGTGCCAAGATTTTGGAATAAAGTTGCTCTGTTTTCTCTTCATCTTCTTGATTGAAAATGATAATTTTTTCATCATAGTCCACTTCAATGGAAAGAGATGAGCTGCTCCAAGTATAGGTCCGATACCTTCCAATCTCATCACTATAAAAATCTCCCATCTGAAGAAAAGAAGTTTGATAACCTGTCAGCTTATCGCCATTAGGAGTAACGATAAGCTGAATATCTTCTATTTGAGAAAAGGGAAGAGTGATATTTCTCTCAAAGGTAGCTTGAATAATTAAATAATCATTTTGAACATCTACGCTAAATTTTCCTAAGACAAAAACCAAAACCACAAAGATTCCTGTTCCAAGCAAGACACTTATTAAAGCGATTTTTCCCCATTGAGAAGAGAAAGGAGTGCCTGTCCACGTTTTTTCTCTTTTTTGTTTTTGCGCTTTATTCCAGGAAATCCAAATAGGGGCAATACAAATGACCACCACCAAGGAAACGCTAGCTATTATGGATACTTTTTCATTGGGCAAAAACTGAAGAAAGAGAAGAAGTACTCCACAAGATGTCCAGACTTGGCCCCCGAGGCGATGAGTATAATTCCAATTGTCTCGGTTTTGTAAAGTCCAGAAGGTACGAATTCCCAAAGTTTGATTTTGTTCGATTTTAGGAAGCCAATTTCCAATCCAAAATATAATAAAACCGCATATCGCATTCATCAGACGAAAGGTAGAAAGCGGAAGATGGAGGATAGGAAAAAGCAAAATAACTTCCATTGTGATAAGCAAAATGGGCAATAAGGCTAAGAGTTTTTCAAGAATTTTTTGGTTCTTTTCAGGCTCTTTTTGGCTGATATATACGATGAGAAAATAACTTACCATCATCGTAAGCGGAAAGAAGAATTGCCAGGTCCATAAAAAGAGCGTATTTTTTTTGGTCGCTTGTGGAAGAAAAAAACCAAAGATCATGGGAATCATCATGATCCAAAAGTCAACATTCCTTAAAATCTTTTTTGCACTCATATCTTTTTTCCTTTTTCATTTCAAACGAAGAGATCCAAATCAACACTTCTTCTAAGACAGAAGCATTGAGTTCGTACATTAAATATTTTCCCTTTCGTGTCACCCGTATGAGTTCAGCATCCTTTAATACATTGAGATGCCGAGAAATAGCAGGAGCTGAAATAGAAAACCGATCCGCAATTTCGGTAGCGGTCATAGTTTTCGTCTTGAGTAATTCCAAAACGTTTCTTCGCACTGGATCACTCAGAGCTTTTAAGGTCTTTTGAAGACTCAAATTATCTCTCCTTTCAATTAACCATTTAGTTAAATAAATAGTATCTCAAGCCTTAACAATTAACAATAAAGTTAAATGTATTTTGAAGAAAGAGAAGGCTGATCTTTATAAAAGAAAGTTTTTATAGGCCTAAATAAGAATTAAAATGAGTAAAAAGGGATGAAACAAAGAGTTTTTGGCCATTATTTAAAAGATGGATAAAAATGGTATCATTTTAAACTTGGAATATCTAAAAAAAGAAAAATCTTTTGATCTGATTGACTAAAGAAAGGTTGAAATGTGATGAAGATCCTGTTTTTACATGGGTTGGGCCAAACTTCAGCAAGTTGGAATAAGACCATTTTCTCTTTGGCTAAAACTAACACCATATACAATCCAAATGTATTGGATTGGGTAAAATATCAACCGACGACTTACCAAAATATATTTCGAGGTCTTGAACGATATGTCTCTTCTTTTTCTGAACCAGTTGGTCTTTGTGGACTTTCTTTAGGAGCTGCTTTGCTTT
This sequence comes from uncultured Erysipelotrichaceae bacterium, assembly GCA_964615295.1. Lineage (GTDB taxonomy): Bacteria > Bacillota_I > Bacilli_A > Erysipelotrichales > Erysipelotrichaceae > Allobaculum. The sequence continues at coordinate 2,342 of CAZTNF010000160.1, forward strand.
CAGATGCCCAAATTAAAGAAATAGATCAGGCGGGCCATGAAATTAACGTGACCCATCCCAAAGAATTAGCTAAGCTCTTAAATGACTTTTTTAAGCATGAAATGAAGAATAAATAGAGAAAAGAAAACTCGTTTTACTTAGGAAAGGAGAAGTTATGAGTCTTTCAAAACCACTCGAAAATTGCATGATGTATTCCGTCTTCGTGCGCAATCATTCAAAAGAAGGAACGTTTCAAAAAGTGGAGGAAGATTTAGATCGTATTGCCGCTTTAGGAACAGACATTCTTTGGTTGATGCCTATCCAGCCTACTGGCTTAGTGGATCGCAAAGGAAAGGATGGTAGCCCTTATGCCATTGCTGACTATCGCACTATTGAACCTCAAATGGGAACATGGGAAGACTTGGATCATTTGGTCAAAGAAGCTCATAAGCGGGGAATGAAAGTCATTGTAGACGTAGTGTATAATCACACCTCTCCTGACTCCTTACTTTGGCAAACCCATCCAGAATGGTTTTATCGCGATGAAAATGGCCATCCAGCTTCCTTAGTAGCCGATTGGTCTGACATCATCGACTTAAACTTCGAAAACAAAGCAC
>CAZTNF010000161.1:0-2894 GCA_964615295.1 uncultured Erysipelotrichaceae bacterium
TCCACACTTTACGCGTCGTAGTTCGAACATGCCAAGTTCCATTTAATGATTGTGAATCTTTCTTATCGGGCAATTCCCGATGCAACGTGCTGACAGGTTCTAACCGGTTGACCTCCACAATTCTTGGATCTTCCAGCCATTTTTGTTCTGGTTTATCATGTCGCATTCGAATTTCAATTCCTTTCTTTAAAATCACCAAAAAAAAGCGACCAAGAATCTTCTTGATGCGCAGGATAAGCCCTTTGGGCCTTTTTCTTCAACAGATATATTTTTATTTTAACGAACGGCAAATCGCTCAATAAAGAAAAAAGAGAATTTAACTTAAACAGTCCTCAAATTAAACCAATCGGCAAGATTAAGATCCAAAAAGTAAAGATAAATGGTTTAAACAAAAGGAATTAAAAGATCGTAGATAGAAGAAAAATTCTTTTGTCTTAAAGAGTCTAGCCAAGACATTGTGCTTTCTACTCATTACAGAAAGGAGAAAGCGGCCTCCCATGATTCAAGTCACGAGTGTCCAATTCACATTTTATGAAAATTGCATGGTTTTGCATTCCTGCCTATGGCCACACCAATCCCACCCTCGCTCTAGTTCAAGAACTCACGGCTGCAGGTCATCAAGTTTTTTACTTCTCTTTTGAATCCTTTCAAAAGTGCCTTGAAGAAGCCGGAGCCGTATTTATCGGATGCGATGGATATGATTTTGAAATGGAAGATAAAGAAAATGCCGATCGAGTGGGAAAAGATAAAGTGTTTGCGACTGAACTTTTGGTTTCTTCCACGCTTGCTTTAGATGATATGGTGAGCGCTAAAATCCAAGAAATTCAACCTGATCTTATTGTGTCCGATTCCGTTGCCTTTTGGGGAAAATTAGCCGCATTAAAATATGGAATTCCCTATGTCTCTTCAACTACCACGTTTGCCTTTAACCGCTATTCTTCACGATATCTTCAAGAAAGTCTCTGGAGCATCATTCGAATGTGGTTTCAGATGCCAAAAATTCACAAACAAATCAAGCGCCTTCAAGAAAAAGGATATCCCATTAAAGGACTGCTCGACATTGTTCAAAACGACAACGAGACCAACACCATTGTCTATACCTCTAAGTATTTCCAACCGTGTGCGCAAACCTTTTCCATCACTACCATTTCATCGGACCCTCTATTCGACCTATTCAACATCCTATGATCAAAACAGCTTCAAAAACAGTCTACATCTCAATGGGCACCGTCAACCAAAACAAGGAATTTTATCGCAATTGCATTGCCACCTTAAAAGATACCGATTGGCAAGTCATCGTCTCGATGGGTACCAATGCAGATGATTTTGGCTCTCTACCCGAGAACATTCAAGTGTATGAGTCCGTCGATCAAATGGCTGTCCTCTCCATAGCTGATGCCTTCATTACGCATTGTGGAATGAATTCTACATGTGAAGCTTTGTACTTTGAAGTTCCTCTTGTTCTTTTTCCCCAAACTCCGGAACAAGGAGCGGTAGCCAAAAGAGTTGAAGAGCTGAAAGCGGGTATTCGATTGCCCTCCATAGAGTCAAAAGACATTCTTCAAGCTTTAAATTGTGTTTTGAATGAATCCACCTATAAAGAAAATGCGATAAAGATTTCTAAAAGTTTTCATGCTTGCCAAGGAGCCAAAGAGGCTAGAAACTTTTTAGAAAACCTTCTTGAAAATCCCTCACCATGAGAAATAACAAGTCTATCAGTCACTCTTGGATAAAGATTTTTTCTTAAAAGAAAACGCTCTTGAATGGTTAAATAAAAGTTTCTTCAAAGAGCAGTTTGGTAAGTCCGATGTATTAAAAGGGCATTATTTAATTTAGGAGAGGGGAAAAATATGGCTTTTAATCGTCGCAGAAATAAAGAATAGAGAAGAAAGCCTTTCAAAAATTTAGCCGAAGATCTTTACTATTAAATGAAGAAAAGATTGATATTAGACATCTTCATTAAGATAAATTAATCGAGATTATCAAATTAGAAGATGATGGCAAAAAAATAAACAAAATGAATTGAATCAAGTTATTTGGTCAATTGCTGATGAAGTATGCGGAAGTGTTGATGGTTTGGATTTTAAAACCTGTACTCGGCCTAATATTTTACCGCTATCTCTCCGAAAATCTCACTGAATACATCAATAAAAAAAAAAGAGGAAAGAACGTCTTTTTATGTATTTAATTATGGACATAATTGTATACTTTTACGAAATATGACTTGGTTTGAAATAGCGGATTCTGTACACTAAGACCATAAAAGTAAATGGTGAAAATGCTTATAGACCGGGTTCGGCTCCAAACCTTCTTTCATAAATATTATGGAGCGATTTAATCAGCTATTGTCTACTGAAATCTATTTGAAATATGTGGTCTAAAAAACAAGATTTGGTATTTTATTAAGTTTAATAAGATGTAGGGAAGGCAAAGGAGAGATCCGTCTGAAAGAAATCAAAACGAATGTTGAACTAGTGGAGCATATGGAAAATAGGGGGATTAAATTCGATCTCATTTCCAAAGAAGAAGCCATTCAATTTCTCGAAAAGAGCAATTATTATTTAAAACTTGCATCTTATAGAGTTAATTTTGAGAAATTTCAAGCCAATAGTAAAAACTTTGGAAAATATATCGATCTTGATTTTGGATACTTAAAGGAGCTTTCCACCGTTGCTTTTCCTTAACTAATATAACTAATAGTAGGCTTATTAACTATTTATAGTTTGATACCCAACGGCTAGTATCTTTTTTCATCTACTCTTATCTTTACTTATCAGGGATACTTTGAGTTTCTCTCTGGTCTTCAAGTATTTGATAAGCAATAAGAGTAGATGACTTTTCTTTATATCTTTTCTTCGATTCCTAATCCTCTTCGTCCAATTCCATACGCTGCA
>CAZTNF010000162.1:0-2884 GCA_964615295.1 uncultured Erysipelotrichaceae bacterium
AGATGTTCTACATCTTCCCTGAAGCCATGAACAGCTACTACCAACTCATCACTGGGACAAGTTCGGTAGAGTATTCGCCAACCCTGACCGAATCGACTTATATGACGACCCCTGATCCCGTCTGTGTCGATCAAGCACGCAATGCCATCCAGGCGGTTTTAGCGGGAATGCCACCCGAAACCAACGGCTTACCCGATCCTTCCATCTTCAATCCCGCTCCCGCCCCCGAACCAGCGCCTGCTCCTCAAGAAGAACAACCGGTTGAAGTGGAAACGCCTGAAGAAGAATATTACGACGAATAAATGGACTCAAAAAAGCGAACAGAAAGGATGGCTTAGATATGGTAAAAATTCAAGATCTCTTTAGCCTCGAGCACACTTTAGCCAAAGACTATCTCTTGCAATTCGAATACCCTTGGCAAGCCTTAAAAGGAATTCATGATTTGATCCTTGAACTCTCTAAAACCTTACCCAGTGAATACGAAGAAAGAGAACCTGGCGTTTTCGTGCACCAAAGTGCCACCATTTATCCCAATGCCTATTTGGGTGCCCCTTGCATCATCGGGCCCCATAGCGAAGTACGCCCTGGCGCCTTCATTCGCAGCAATGCCTTAGTGGGTGAGCATTGCGTGGTGGGCAACTCCACCGAACTCAAAAACGTCATTCTCTTTGATCATGTTCAAGTGCCCCACTATAACTACGTTGGCGATAGCATCCTAGGCTACTATGCCCATATGGGAGCAGGTTCTATTACCTCCAATGTCAAAAGCGACAAAACCCTTGTCGTCATCAAAGACCACAAGGAAGAAATGCCTACGGGTCTTAAAAAAGTTGGGGCAATGTTAGGCGATCATGTCGAAGTGGGCTGTAACTCTGTTTTAAATCCAGGCACCATCATCGGAAAAGGAACGAGCATCTATCCTTTGTCTTGTGTCCGTCATGTCGTAGAAGCAGGGATGATTTATAAAGACTCGACACATATTGTTCCTCGCCAATAATCTTCTCTAAGTCCCAATCTACAAATCGTATTCAAAAATTTCCAAAAAAAGCCACTGACATCAGGTACCAGTGGCTTTTTTCATTTCTAAAAGATCTAGAAACAGCATTTGGAGTCTGTAATTTGAGATAAAAAGAATCTTATGTTTTGGGCGCTCTGAAGTCCCTTTCTTTCTCAAAAAGGATCAAACGATTTAAAGACTATAAATCTAACAAGATACGACAAGTCAAAGCAGATGAAAAAGAAACCAAAAGAGAAATTTCTAAAGTTACTTAAACGTATAAGCCAACAAAAAACAGAGTTTCAAAATGAAACTCTGTAAAAAACTTAGCTCAAAGACTTTTTTTAAGAAAGTCATCTAGCCTTATTTTAAACCGTACCAAGCGATGCCTTCATCATTCCATCCCTCACGGATCAGATTGTTGCGCTCTTCTAGGCTAGCCGTATAGTGATGAGACCCAGCATCCGTTGCTTTTGGATTGTACAAACGATACACCACCACTAGATTACTCGTTTTGGGATCAGCCGAATAGAAGCCAATTCCTTCTTGGCGCCATCCAAGAGTAGAAAGAGTGTCATATTCCTTTCTATCCATCGTAAAATGATGCTCTCCAGTATTTGGATTGCAGACACGATAAATGAGATAATCAGAAGATTCAGGAGTAATCCATCCTGCTCCTTCATTTCTCCAACGGCTATCCGTTAAGAGTTGGCCTCTTTCTTGTTCATTGGTGGTATAGAAATGCTCACCAGTAAGTGTGTTAAAGAAACGATAAGCCGCTTTTTTAACGACTGGAGCTGGTTTAGAGGGAACAGTTGGCTTAGGGGTGATTGTTGGTTTGGCAGCTTCTTTAAGAGGCAGATCAATAGAGATCAAGTCACTTGGACTCTTAATGGACCAATACTCATTTAAAGGATCTTTTTCTTTCAACGCATTAAGTTGGGGAGTAAAATCCCACTTATTAACATCTTTAGAGTTATAGCCTTTTTCCCTTAAGGCCTCTTTTATAGCATTTTCAGCTTTGCTCCAATTAAACGTAGTTCCGTTATAACACTTAGAGAGTAAAACTTCGATGGTAATATCTTTTCCAGATTGAGCTGCTTCGAGATCAAAAAGATCAAAATCCAATTCCATCATTTCTTCCATCGATTCAGATTCCATCATCACATCTAAATCCGCATCCAATACCTCTGCACTTTCTAAATAGAGATTGAGGTTCTTAAGGATTAATTTGATCTTGCTTTCAAGAGCAGGTTTAACCTGAAGAGATAAATCAAACGTAACCTTATTTCCATCAATCTGCTTAACCATAGATTTAGAATAATTAATTAAGACATGAGAATATTTATTTGGATTCAAAGTAGTGGAATTTTGAATTGTTGTAGCTAATGTGGTAGCTTGGCTAGAAGTCAATTTTTGACCTTCCTTTAAAGAGTTAGGAGCTAATCCCTGCAAATCTGAAGTAACAATGGTCACAGTGTTATCGGTAATATCAAATTCTTTAGTATATGAACCAGTACAATTTGGCTCTTTCCCCTTAATGGTAACGGTTCCGGTTCCTGCGCTATTATTGGCTCCATATTCTATTTCATAGTTACTTGAAGGTAAAATCTCTCTACCTAACTTAACCACTACATTTGGTTTAACCCCACCAGAAACTAAAACTTGTTTGTCGCCACCTTCTAAAACGACATCTATAATAGTTGAAGCCCCTACATTTAATGGAACAATTGAAAAATTTAGATTTATAGGCTGAGAGGCTTTATATTGGCCTTTAAAAGTAAATTTAGCGTTAGCGTTTGATGAAACGTTAATATTATCACTCCAAACAAGGTCGTAATCCATTTTTGCATCCAATGAAATAGCTTGGCCATCTTTTGGAGTCCA
>CAZTNF010000163.1:0-2874 GCA_964615295.1 uncultured Erysipelotrichaceae bacterium
TTTCTTTGGCCGAAGATATTACTCTGGCCAGTGTGAGTGCGATAGGGGCGATCAATAAATTTACAGTCGGTGTGTTTAAAACGGAAGAAAAGAAATACTATGCTAATGAATTCAAGGGAAATTTTGAAATCGTTTCTCTTATGGGAACCATCAATACCATGAACCAGGAATTCTATACACATATTCATCTCAGCGCTGGAAACGATAAAGGAGAAGTCTTTGGAGGTCATCTAAACGAAGCCTTCGTGAGCGCAACTTGTGAAATGGTCATCAACATCATTGAAGGGATAGTAGATCGCAAATACGATGAAGAGATAGGATTAAATCTATTTATCTTCTAATTAACTTAGCTCAAGAATAAAAATTAAGAGAAGACTAATTGCCTCTTATCCAAACTCATCTTTTATCCCATTGAGTGTGCTCTTCGTCAAAAAGAGCGCACTATTTTCAAATTGCCTGTTTTAATTTAGAAAGCCTAAAAAGAAAGAAAAACTTATTTTTTCTACCATTCTTTTAGAGCGTATGATTATCGATTTTACGTCTAGATTCGATACGCTTTTTGTAGATTGATTTTAAATCTTTTAACTTAAGATATTTGCGCTTCTCAAATCTAGGCTTTTCTTTGTTATAGCTCAGAATTCTTTACTAGAGAGATATTTTCCAACTAAAAATATGAACTGTCCAATTTGTCATGAAAAGCTTTTTCCTCAAGGAAAAAGCTTTAGATGTAAAAACAATCATACCTTTGATCAAGCCCGACAAGGATATGTCAATTTATCAAGAAAACAAAAAGCAGCGGGAGACAATGCCGAAATGGTTAAAGCTCGTACTGCTTTTTTAGAAAGTGGCTTATACGATTTTATGGCCGAAGATGTAGCTAACTTGATCCAAGAAAAGCATCCTCAAACTTTTTTGGATTTAGGTTGCGGTCAGGGCTATTACACCAAGCGTTTCGCTCCTTTGGCCCACGAATCCTATGGAGTAGACTTAAGCGTTCCAGCCATTGCCCACGCAGCGGGACAAGATAAAAAGACGCAATATATCGTTTCTTCCATTTATTCTTTACCTTTTGAAGAGAAATCGATGGATCTTTTAACCTCTATCTTTACGCCCATCCCAGCTGAGGAAGCCGCTCGAGTTTTAAAAGATACTGGGGAGCTGATCACCGTTACTCCTGGTCAAATGCATCACTATGAGCTTAAAGATGTTTTGTATCCACAAGTTCGTTTAAACGATGAACTTAAAGCCATTGAAGGTTTTGAACTCATAGAACAACATGAAATCACCCAAAAACAACACGTTACAGGGGTCAAAGAGTTGTTAAATATGACTCCTTATCGTTATAAAACGTCCAAAGAAAATCTCAAAAAACTGGATACTTTGGAGGTTTTAGACATCACATGTTCCTTTTTAGTCAGTCGTTGGAGGAAATTACCATGAAAGGTGCCATTAAACGTTGGGGAATCAATGGAGAAGGGATTACCTATCTCAATAAAAAAGCCATTTTTGTAGAAAATGCGATTCCTGGAGAAGTCGTTGAATTTCAAATTGATCAAGACAATGGTAATTATGCTAAAGGGCATTCCACGACCATTTATGAGGAATCCCCTCGTCGACGTTATCCGATGTGTCCAAAATGGCAAACGTGTGGCGGATGCTCTTTAATGCATGTGGATTATAAAGGGCAAGTGCGCATGAAAGAGCACGCTTTACGAGAAGCTTTACGAAAATATGCAGATTATACCGGACCTATTTTGCCCTTGATTAAAAACCCTAAACCATTGGGGTATCGCAATGCTTGTAAATTGCCTTTTGGATTGGATGAAAAAGGCCGAACTACTACGGGGATGTATAAAAAAGGAACAAACGAGTTTGTTCCTTTGGAACGTTGCATCATTCACTCCAAAATGCTTGAACAAGTGCGACAGGATCTCAATGAACAAATTGGAAATTCGGATTTGAAGCCTGTCTCACAGGAAAATCCCAATGGATTGCTCACTCTTGTCCTCAAACAATTTGATGATAAAATTCATGTCGCTCTAGTTACAACCAATTTACCTATTCCTCAAGACCTCGTAAGCGACATTTTGGCTATTCCTCATGTAGCTTCCGTTTGGCAATCTATTAAAGAGCCAGATGATCCATCTCATGAACTTTTTGGGAAGAAAGTATTTCACCTTGGAGGTGAAATGAAAATGACACTTCAACTTGATGATTATTCGTTGAATTTGTTGCCTAAGTCTTTCTTCCAACTCAACACAGAACAAGCTCTTCAACTTTATAAGTTGGTGGCTTCTTGGGTTCCTAACAATACCGACTTATTAATTGAAGCTTATAGCGGTATTGGAGCCATCTCTCTTTTTGCGAGTGATAAAGCCAACGAAACCATTGGCATTGAGCTTGTCGAAGATGCGGTAGCTAATGCGAATGAAAATGCTCTCATCAATGGAAAAGAAGATCTTTCCTTTGTTTGTGGTGATGCAGCTACTGAACTTCAAGAGATCACTTCAAAATCGACCTTTGATGCTTTGATTGTCGATCCTCCTCGAAGTGGATTAAATCATGCGATGCGTCAAACTATTTTAGAGGCAAAACCAGAAACCCTTATTTATGTCTCTTGTAATCCCGCTACCTTGGGTAAAGATCTAGCGGTTTTGGATGAAGTCTATGAAATTAAGCAAGTTCAACCCTTTGACTTTTTCTCTCAAACCCCACATGTTGAAACAGCGGTATTGCTTCAAAAACGAAATCAACCTAAAGCGAAAAATAAGGCCTCTAAAAAGACTTATTCAAATCCTTTAACCGTATGCAGGAAGAAGTCCCCCACTTCTAAAGTGGGGGATGAATTCCGTCGTACCCAAAAGGACACAAGTC
>CAZTNF010000164.1:0-2822 GCA_964615295.1 uncultured Erysipelotrichaceae bacterium
GTAGTAGGCCCTCCTACTTCGATGTATCGTCTTTATAACCGCTTGACTGGTGAACCACTAATAAAGACGAATGCGATTCCTTGTTGACTAGCGATACTTGGCAAAACGAAGATCAAGGCTGGATTGCTCCTACCATCTCCGACTTCCCTGTGTATCGTTTGCTCAATCCCAATACTGGCGATCACCATTACACTACCGATAAAAACGAGTACGACGTTCTTCAAAGTCTTGGTTGGGTAGGAGAAGGCACCGCCTTCTATTCTGCCGACACAGATAATTCTGAAAATGTACAACTTCACCGCTTGTACAATCCCAATGAAAAAGAAGCCGGCAGTCATCACTATACGGCGGATGAAAAAGAACGCGATGCGCTTGTTGCGATGGGTTGGAAGTATGAAGGCTTAGCTTGGGCGGGTCTTCCTGCTGAATAATCATTCAATATGACTCAGAGATGAACTCTTGGAGTTCTCTCTGAGTTTTTTGTCTAAAAAAGAGGTTTTTGGCCAAAGGATAAATGAAAGAGTGGATTTTTTCCTTCCTAAAATAAAAATGACGAGGCTTTCTTTTCGAGCTGGGCAAAAGCCTTATTTTTTTTGACATCTTTTTAAAAAACTTCTAGTGTTTATAAGGAAGAGTTTGGCCTTTTTAAGGAAAAAAGCTTTTTGGTGTAAAGGCCATACCTAGAAAGGATTTTTCATGAGCCAGAAACAAAAAAAGAACAATGGCGTAAAACTGACCGAACAAGAAAAAGTCAGACGCCAGAAGATGCAAGATCTCATCAATATGGGTATTGATCCCTTTGGTCAAGCGTACACCCGAACTCACAAAACCAATGACATTGTTCCTGTTTACCAAGATAAAACCAAAGAAGAATTAGAAGAAGTGGAAATTCCCGTTAAAGTGGCAGGGCGAATTATGACGAAGCGCCGTATGGGCAAAGCGGGATTTATGCACATTCAAGACTTAGATGGAAAAATTCAAGTGTATGTGCGCCAAGATGTCGTGGGTCCAGAGGCCTATGAACTGTATAAAAAAAGCGATATCGGGGACATCGTAGGCATTGAAGGCATTTTGATGAAAACGGATCATGGCGATTTAGCCATTCGGGCCAAAGAATACACACACTTGTCCAAGGCTTTACGTCCTTTGCCAGAAAAATTTCACGGTTTGACTGATACAGAAGAACGCTTTCGCCGTCGCTATGTCGATTTGATCATGAATGAAGAAGCACGCTCCATTGCGATTATGCGTCCTCGCATTATTCGTGCCATTCAACGCTATTTGGATGGAGAAGGCTTAATCGAAGTCGAAACACCAGTTCTCAATACCATTTTAGGCGGAGCCGCAGCTCGTCCCTTTGTCACCCATCACAATACGCTCGATATTGATATGTACTTACGCATTGCCACAGAACTCAACTTAAAGCGTTTGATCGTGGGAGGCTTAGAAGGAGTCTATGAAATCGGTCGCCTCTTCCGCAACGAAGGCATGGATCAAACTCATAACCCTGAATTTACCACGGTGGAAGCCTATGTGGCCTACTCCGATTTACAAGGGATGATGGACTTGATCGAAGGTCTTTTCCGTTATGTTGCGCAAGAAGTCCACGGAACCCAAGTTATCACCTATCAGGGCACCGAAATCGATTTGTCTAAGCCCTTTAAGCGCATCAAGATGTCCCAAGCCGTCCAAGAGAAAACGGGAATCGACTTTGAAGCCATCACCGATTTTGAAGAAGCCAAACAATTAGCCGCCCAGCATGGCATTGAACTGGAAAAGAAACACAACTCGGTAGGGCACATTCTCGATCTCTTCTTTGAAAAATACGTGGAAGATACTCTCGAACAACCAACATTTGTCTATCATTACCCCATTGAGATTTCGCCTTTAGCGAAGAAAAACGCCAAAGATCCTCGCTTTACCGATCGCTATGAGCTGTTTATCAAAGGCCATGAATATGCTAATGCTTTCTCGGAACTCAACGATCCGATTGATCAAAGAGAACGCTTTGAAAGCCAACTTGTCTTGCGTGATTTAGGGGATGATGAAGCCAACGACATGGATGTGGATTACGTTGAAGCCCTCGAATATGGCATGCCCCCTACAGGTGGTGTGGGCCTTGGCATCGATCGCTTTGTGATGTTGATGACTGATCAAAGCTCTATTCGTGAAGTCTTATTGTTCCCAACAATGAAGCCACTGGATTGAGAAAACCCTGAAAATATCAGCAGGATCAGACTTTTTGAGAGTCCAAAACGGTCAATGGCGAAAGGGAATAAATGGTAACACCAAGAAGCCATACTATCAGAACAATCGATTATCCAGTCTAAATACCCTATCCATAATTCAATCCAAGAGAAAAACAGGGGCGGGGCGATTTCCTAAAAGAAAAATCGGAATTTAGAGAGGTATATCTATGGAAAAGAAAACCAAACGATCCAAAATGGATCCTATAGTGGCTGTAACACTGATTTTTATAGTGCTAAAAGCAGTGGGATTGATTTCGTGGTCTTGGTTGTGGATACTCAGTCCAATCTGGCTTACGTTCTTGTTTTTCGCTCTTATCCTTTCTGCTATTTTAGTCGGTGGACGAATTGTTAAAGGAAAATGGTAAATTTCTCAAAATGAAGTCTGTTGACCATGAGCGAAAAGACAAAAAAAGAAGAAAAATAATGAAAAGGGTTTGTAACGAATTTCCGAAATGACTCGGATTCGTACAAACCCTTTTTTATAGGACAAAAAAAAGAAAGGAGAACAAAACCTTTCTCTTTTCTTAATTTCCAATAGCTTGAAATGAATCGTTAGTCTTCTTTTAGGCAGCG
>CAZTNF010000165.1:0-2806 GCA_964615295.1 uncultured Erysipelotrichaceae bacterium
AAGAGATGAAAAAAATCGCCAAAGATGGCAAACGAATTGTTCGTCGTGAAGTTTCCAAAGCAGAAGCCCAAGAAATGTTTAAGGATGATCCGTATAAAGAGGATCTCATCTCTAATTTAGAAGATGGAAACATTACTGTTTATTCCCAAGGAGACTTTACGGATTTGTGTCGTGGACCTCATGTGGATTCGGTTAAACAACTGAAAAACGTAAAGCTCTTAAAACATTCTGGAGCTTATTGGAAAGGCGACAAAGACAACAAGATGTTGCAACGCGTCTATGGCATCGCTTTTGATACCAAAGAGGAACTCGATTCCCATTTAGAAGCTTTAGAAGAAGCCAAAAAGCGCGATCATAAAAAGCTTGGCAAAGAAATGAATCTCTTTATGATTTCCGAATATGCTCCTGGTATGCCTATCTTCTTACCTAATGGAATGATCTTACGCAACTTGTTAGAGCGCTATTGGTATGATGAACATACGAAGCATGGCTATGAATTCATTAAAACGCCCATCATCATGTCACGAGAGTTGTGGGAGCGTTCGGGTCATTGGGATCACTATAAAAACAACATGTACACCACGAAAGTCGATGATCGAGACTTTGCGATTAAGCCAATGAACTGTCCTGGGGCTTTATTGGTGTATAACAACGATTTACATTCCTATAAAGATTTGCCTTTGCGTGTAGCTGAACTTGGCCAAGTGCATCGCCATGAAGCGTCTGGAGCCCTTAATGGCTTATTCCGGGTGCGTACCTTTACGCAAGATGATGCGCATATCTTTATCAAACCTGATCAAATTGAAGAAGAAGTAAAAAACGTATTGGGCTTAATCGATCAGATGTATGGAGTCTTTGGCCTTCCTTATACGATTGAACTTTCCACCCGTCCAGAAAAGGATTACATCGGCACAGTTGAAATTTGGGATCAATCCGAAAAAGCTTTAGCTGAAGCGTGCCGTCATGCCGGAAAAGACTTTGTGGTTAACCCTGGTGATGGAGCCTTCTATGGACCAAAATTGGATATTCACATCAAGGACTCCCTTGGTCGGGATTGGCAATGCGGTACAATCCAATTGGATATGAATTTGCCAGAGCGCTTTGAATGTACCTATGTGGATACTGATGGCTCGCGTAAAACGCCTTTGATGTTGCATCGCGTGGTGTATGGTTCCATTGAACGCTTCATCGGTATTTTGATTGAACACTTTGCTGGTCACTTCCCTTTGTGGCTTTCTCCCCAACAATTCGTGGTTATTCCTGTACACCAAGAAAAGCATGTAGAATACGCCAATAAAGTAGCAAAAGAGCTTGAAGCGCTTGGCATGCGGGTGGAAGTGGATGATCGTAACGAAAAGCTTGGCTACCGCGTACGGGAAGCCCAAGTGAAAAAAGTGCCTTATCAACTCGTTGTTGGCGATCGAGACATCGAAAATGGTACAGTTACGGTTCGCAAATCCGGTAGCAAACAAGCCATTACGATGCCTTTAAACGAAGCACTCGCCAAATTTAAGAAAGAAGTGGATGATAAATGTCTCTTCATCATGGATTAAAATATACACTTACAGCCCTTTTAGCCGCCTCAATATTGGTGGGATGTAGCAGTTCTTCTACCACATCCTCAAGTGAGGTGACAAATGATTCCTCAACACTTTCCGTTTTATGTCCAGCTGGTGCGCCAGCTTTAGCCTCTTTAGGCTTAGCGGAAAGTGGAGCCGATGTGGAATATGTAGAAGGCCAAGACTTATTGGTCAGTGAACTTTCCAAAAGCGATAGTGATTACGATATGATCATTGCCCCCATTAATGTAGGTGTACGAACTTGGAAAGAAGCGGGTGAATATCAACTCGATGGAGTTTTGACTTGGGGAAATCTTTACTTAGTCAGTGAACTTCCCGATTGGAACGAATCCGATCAAACTATTGCTCTTTTTGGAGAAGGTGCCGTTCCTGGAATGGTCTTTTCCAACTTGTATCCTGAGGTAAAAGCTAAGGCTGAATATTATCCCTCCGTTTCTGAAGCTTCAGCAGCTTTAGTGGGTGGAAACGCTAATACAGCTCTCTTAGCCCAACCAGCGGCTGCAGGAGCGATCGCCAAAGCTAAGGAAAATGGAACCGAATTTTTCCTAGTGGAAGATTTACAAGAAACTTGGCAAACGGTTCATGAAAGTGATCATAAAGGCTATCCTCAGGCGGCTCTATTTGTGAAAAAAGACAAAGTGGATGATTACAGCGAAGCCTTAGATTCGTTAAAAGATTGGATTTCTAAGGCGGACACTTCCATTATTGAAACGGCGGTCGAAAAATATACCCCCGATCGCTTAGGGGTTCCTAACGCCAAGCTTGCTGCTTCTACTTGGATGCAACAAAACATTGATTTTGTGGAAGCTAAAACGGCTCAAAAGGATATTGAAGACTTTTTAGCTATTTTCAATATCGAATTGCCTGAAGATATCATTGTTCAATAAAATTTCGCCTTCTTGCTCATTTAAAAGCAAGAGGGCTTTTTTGTAGAAAAAAAAGATTGTTTTCCTATCCTGAAACTAAGCACGAATAATTCGATCCATATTTCGAGCTTTCGCTTTAGGATGCGCATCACCAGCTCTTGGATATCCTAATAAAACTTGGGCAACAGCATAGTAATCAGGACGAATATTCCATTTTTTTAAAATTTCTTGACCATAGGGATCAGCAAATGCTGGCCAACCTTGTCCAATGTAACAAGACCCAATGCCTAGTGAGTCAGCCATCAACATCATATTTTCAGCTGCGGCTGCACAATCATCGGCACTAAATAAAAAATTTTT
>CAZTNF010000166.1:0-2792 GCA_964615295.1 uncultured Erysipelotrichaceae bacterium
AGGCTTAGCTTGGGCTGGTCTTCCTGCACAGAAATAAAAAATGAAAACTCAGAGAAAATTTCTCTGAGTTTTTTTGCTTTTTAACGAAGATAAAGCAATTTTATGAAACGACTTTACAAAGTTTAAAAATAGAAAATTTCTTGATATATTGTGACCAACCTATCTGTTGAGTAAAATAAGGCCAATACGATAAAAGAAAGGGGACTTTATGAAAAAAGAGAGTTTGTTTTTAGCCCTTCTAACAGCTACTTTAACTATTTCTTCGCCTTTAGCGACAATCAGTCCTATAACCCTGGTATTAGCTGCCGATGAAAATGTTGTAAATTTAGCTGATGCTAATCTTGAAATTAATCCTAAAGAACAACAGTATAGTGGTCTTCCTATGGGAATTCCTTTTGTTACCATTAGCAATGAAGAAGCTTTAACCAATGGTAAAGGATCCATTTATCCTACTTCTTATGGATGGGCTGTGAAAGACAATAAAGACATAAAGGAGGTCGGAGAATATGGAATCTACATTTATGCTAATTCAGATTATTTTAATGATATAGTAGGCGAATCTTCTCCCGTCACTTTTACAGTTACACCTAGAAATTTTAATACTTTAGAACTCGAATTAATTGGAATTCCTTCTTCTTTCGACCCTACTTCTCCCGATAAAGCTCCAGTGATTTCTTATATTCGAGATAAAGAATCACAACAAGCTCTAGGTTTGGATCTTGATAAAGACTATACTCTGAACTACACCTTAATTTTAGAGGATGGGACTGAAAAAGCTCCTAATGACTTAAATGGAGCACTACCCAAACAAGGAAAAATTACTCTTACAGCCATAGGAAATAATTGTATAGCTGGTACTCAAGTTTCTAAAGTATTTAATTTTGGGGACGAAGACGATGAAAATATCATTGCTTCTGATTCTAATTCTAAAAAATTTGGAACGGCCTCTTGGACTTTAGATAAAAATGGAGTCCTCACTATTGGAACTGGAAGTTTTTTTCAACAAGAAACTTTTTTTTGGTCATTCGATATTCCTTGGGATAAATATAGCGATCAAATTAAGCACATCAATGGAACAGCTCCATTTACTGCCACAGGAAGCTATGCTCAACTATTTAGAAATTTATCCCATCTTGAATCGGTAGATCTAAGCGGATGGAATGTTATAGGGACTACAAGTTTATCTCGGATGTTTGAAGATTGTCCTAAACTTAATTTTATCAATATATCAAATTGGGAAACTTCCAATGTTGTTGATATGGAAGCAATGTTTTTACTATGTAAAAGCTTAGAAACTCTGGACATCGCAAATTGGAATACTTCTAAAGTTACTAATATGTCTGGAATGTTTGAGAAGTGTTATAAATTAAAGAATCTTAATGTATCAAAATGGGACACTTCTAAAGTAACCGACATGACTTATTTGTTTGATCGGTGTTCTTCATTAACTTCTCTAGATGTATCGAAATGGAATACTTCCTCATTAGAAGAAATGGGCTGGATGTTTCGAGAACTCCCAGTAAAATCTCTTAATTTAGCCAGTTGGGATACTTCCAAAGTAAAAAATATGGATGGTGTTTTTTATCTTTGTCCTAATTTAGAAACTCTTGATATCTCCAATTGGGATACTTCGGTGGTCGTAGAGAGTGATGAAGACCGATTTAGAGGAAAGGCCTTCACAGATTGTAATAAATTGCGAGAACTCAAGTATGGTCAGTCTTGTGAAGATTTACTTTCTCAGCTTCCTGGGGAATGGTATTTGAACAACAAAGGACCGTATACCGCAAATGAAATTCCTCCTTTATCGCTAGGACAAAAAGGTGTATTGACTAAAGATAAAAAAATTGATCCTACTCCTTCTGGAAATTCTTGCTCATTAACAATCAATTTATCTTTTAATACTAATCTTTTTGGTGAAAATCAAAATTTAACCTCTCAAGAATTAGTTACTCTCCAAACGCAAATAAACTCCACTGAAAACAATCCGAATAATTATGATTTTGAAATTAAAGAAGCTAGTGCCAAAAAAGAAACTGAAAATTCGATTACCTTTAATATGACTGTTACAGTCACATTGAAAAATGAAAGTAAAATCAATCTAATATTCAATAACTTAAAGAAGAAATTCCAACGTCAAATGACTTTTATAGACTTTGAAACGGCTGAGGAGTCTTCCTATTCTATTGAAGAAAAAAATGGCCAGGTTATTATTAAAGATCTAAGAGCGGATGAAGCTTTCAATAATCAAAATAGAATAAACTCTAATTCTATTAAGAGTATTTTAGAAAAGGCTGGATATGATGTAAGTGGATTAAACTTTAGTTCTTCTAAAACAAAAAATAGCAGCTTTATTCTTGAAGATTTAACCGATTCCATTTCAATTGAAGTTATTGCCACTCAACCATCTCCAAATCACTCGGTTGGTTCTAGTGGAGGGGGAATTACTCAAAAACCTGAAGATCCTACTCCAATGACTCCTATAGTGGGTACTCCTACGACTATGTATCGTCTTTATAATCGCTTGACCGGCGAACACTTCTTTACCACCAATAAAGACGAACGCGATTCCTTGTTGACTAGCGATACTTGGAGCGATGAAGGTCAAGGTTGGACTTCTCCTTCTGTTTCTGACTTCCCTGTCTATCGTTTGCTGAACCCCAATACCACTGATCATCACTACACCACCGATCAAAACGAATACGACGTTCTTCAAACCCTTGGTTGGATTGGAGAAGGCACTGCCTTCTATTCTGCGGACAAAGACAATCCGGAAAATGTACAACTTCATCGTT
>CAZTNF010000167.1:0-2791 GCA_964615295.1 uncultured Erysipelotrichaceae bacterium
CATAGTCGCCTGGCTTCAAATCAACGCTTTCTGTAACACCTTTGGCACACTCGGTACCATCAGTCATAACAACGTCAAACGAAACGCCAGCCGGAATCCCTTGGAAAGTTACTTTAAAGGTTTCGGGCTTTACTACTGGTGGTGTGGTTGGTGTAATGTGAGAGCCTGGTGTCGTTACTGTTGATGTGATAGTTGTTTTCCTCGTGAAGGACAGTTTTACTGAAAAATCCTTGTCGGTGACAGTAAATGTCGTTGTCCCTGTCAGTTTCCAACCGTTCACTCCTGAGGAAATTTTTACTTTATATTCTCCTGATTTCAAATTGACGCTATCCTTGATGCCTTTAGCACACTCAGTGCCATCGACCTTCAGAACGTCAATCGACACACCTGTCGGAATTCCCTCAAAAGTAACCTTGATGTTCTTTTCACCATAATTATTATAATAATTTCTGATGATTTTCGCCAGCATAGCCCTTGTTGTAAGAGCATCAGGTGCAATGTTTGTCTGGGAAACTCCCGCTATCAGTCCATATTGAACCGACCAGTTCATCGCATCATAAAGAGTTTCATTTTCGATGCGATTCAGGTCGGTGAACCGAGCCATATACTCGCTTTCCAGTTCAAACTTTGCATTATCATTCTCGGTATCTACTTTGATAGCATATAGTTTGAACAGTAACGCTGTCTGTTCCCTTGAAACATACTCATTGGGTTGAAAGTCAGTGTGGGCACCATTTACCGTTACTTCATTCTCATATGCCCATTTTGCAGCATTTTCGTACCATGCGTTTGCCGGAACATCGCTGTACGGATTCACGAATTCTGTGACATCAGGCTTTCCCGCCATATTGTACAATACTTGAGTAATTTGTGCGCGGGTTGTCTTGCTGTTAGGCGCAAACTCTGTAGAGTTAACCCCTGCCATATAGCCGTGGTCCGTGACCCATTTGATTGCCTCATATCCCCAGTAATCTTCAGGGACATCCGTAAGTTCGTCGATTCTGGCTGCATTTGCTGTCATTCCAGTCTGGAGCATAAAGACCATCATAGCAATAGCCAAAATCAGGGATTCAAGCCGTTTCTTTACGTCGTACATATTGTGTAATAACCTCCAATTCTATATTTTTTGATGTGCTGTCTAAAACTTGTTGTACATAAATCACCCCTATTCTTTCGATTCGCTGTCTAATCGTTTTTCTGCCTACAATAAAACAAAGAACCTGTTTTATTGCAATATATAAAAGGGCAAGAGCCCTGTGGACTTCAATTATACTTTATTTTGTCTTAAAAGTCAAACACTATTGTACCTTAATTTTATAAAGGACAGATAACTGCAATTATCTGTCTTAAAACTTATTTTTTCTTATTCTTCTTTATTTCCACTCCCATTTCCTCAAACTTTTCTGCAATAGAAGGAGCATTTGCAGTTAATTTTTTGATGGTTAAGTCTTCCGCCTTGTTGTTGGCTAATCTTAAATTGTTTTCACTTGATAATAGATTAGCTTTAATTTTTTGTAAGTGGTCTATTGATTTATCTATTTCTTCAATTGCTGAATTGAATCTTTCGCTAGCTAATCTGAAATTTTTTCCAAAAGCTTCTTTAAAATTATTCATATTTTCTTCAAAATTTGAAATATCTATATTTCGATTTTGTATCTCAACCAATTGTCTTTTTGCTTCTAATGATTTTAGTGATGCTCCTCTCAAAATATTGATTATCGGAATAAATGCTTGTGGCCTTATAACATACATTTTTTCATATTTATGTGATACATCCACTATTCCAGCGTTATAAATTTCATTATCTTTTTCTAATAAAGATACTAAAACTGCATATTCACAGTTCTTTTCTCGTCTATCTTTGTCTAGCTCTTTAAAAAAGTCTTCATTCTTATGTTTAGTTGCGGTTTCATCTGCTTCGTTCTTCATTTCAAACATAATTGAAACATACTCTATACCATCTTCTGAATAATCTCTAAAAATAAAGTCTCCTTTTGAACCTGTTTTTGCATCATTATCTTTTTCAAAATAAGCATTACTTAAAACTGCTCTCAAATAAGTATTATATTCAATATTGCAATGTTGTTCTAAAGTCTCTCCAATCATTTTTGTTGATAATTTCATTTTCATATCTTTGTATAATTGAATTTCTTGGTCTTTCCCTTTTAACTTGTTTTCATAAGTGTCTTTTAAACCTTGCTCTTTTAATTGATGCTCTTTTTCACTCAGTTCTAACTTGTTATTTAATTTGTTTATTTCATCCATTTTTTCTTGGACTACATCTTTTAATTCTAATTTATAATCAGACTCTTTTTGTTTTAAATCATTTTTCAGTTGTTGAATTTCTTTATCTTTTTCAACTAATTCTTTGTCAAATTTTTTTGCAACTTCAAGTTCTTTTTTCTCTAAGTCGCTCTTTAACTTCTCTATTTCCTTGTCTTTATTTGATAAAGACATATTATTTTTTAGGGTTAAATCTTTTTCTAAAAGTTCAAGTTCGCTATTTTTTTCTCTCGAAAATTCTTTCTCTCTTCTTTTAATTTCTTCTTCAAACTCGTGATTGCGAATCTGCTTTACAATAGAATCATAATCTTTTTCATCAATTTGAAATATTTTTCCACAATTAGGGCATTTGATTTCGTTCATTAAAATTTTCATTCCTTTCTTGTTTCGCTCAAAGGAATACAATCACACTAATTTTCTTCCTTTGATACTCGTATTTTTTTATTACCACTACAATTAGTATTACTGCATTTATCGCAATGTAAATTTTTTTGATAATACTCTGTTT
>CAZTNF010000168.1:0-2650 GCA_964615295.1 uncultured Erysipelotrichaceae bacterium
TAGAAAGAAGGTTCGAGTTTTCCTAAAAGAAGACCATTCTACTTCTTTACTCTCCAACTCGACACATATATGAAACAAATCAGCACCCCAAATGCTCCTGCAGCCATTGGACCTTATAGCCAAGCTATGACTTTTCATGGCTTAGCCTTCACTTCTGGTCAAATCGCTCTTGATCCTACTACAGGTGAACTCGTAGGTTCGGACATCAAAACCCAAACTGAACAAGTCATGAAAAATTTAGTAGCCGTTTTAGAAGCAGCTGGAACGGATGCAGATCACGTTTTAAAAACGACTTGCTTCTTAGCGGATATGAATGATTTCGCCGCCTTTAACGAAGTGTATGGCGCTACCTTCACCGGAAAGCCAGCACGCAGTTGTGTAGCGGTGAAAGAATTGCCCAAAGGCGCTTTGGTGGAAGTAGAAGCCATTGCTTTGATGAAAGGTCCTAATGGTCCAGATGGTCCTCACGGTCGTCCTCATGGCAAACCTATGCGTCCTATGGGTGATGAAGGGCAACCGCTCAAGGATCATCACCATAAGCACCATCATCATCAAAAATCGGAAGAAGATCAAGGAGAAGCAGCTCAATAACCCGCTCTTTTTCCCTCAAGACGCTCAAGTTTCAAGAAGACTTGAGCGTTTTTTATATCCTCTTTTTAGGCTTAAGAGAATGTTTCAAAAGTGTTGGTTTTTTATAGGCCCGAAGTGTGCTTTACTGAAAGCGTTCTTTGATCGAGCAGCCTTAAAAAAGACTATAGCTTTTTCTCTATGGCCTGCTAGAATAGAGGTTCAAGTCAAGAAAGACTTTGACTGGTTTGAGGGCGGAGTATGGAATCGCCCACAGAAAGGAAGGTTTGGGTTTTTCCTAATTTTAGCTGAACCCAATAAATGATGAAAAACAAGAAAAATCTGTCGATTGTAATTGCAACGATTGCCTATGTCTTTTTTCTTGTCGCCTGTATTTTAATTTATGCGATCGATTACATCACCAATGTTATTCAGGTAGAATCCTTCTCCCAATTTCTCTATACCATGCAAGTGGGATTTGGAGGAGCAAGCAATACCGTATGGCAAATTTTAGAAGGTTTTGCGCTATCGTATTTGTTATGGATTTTAAGCGCCACTTTTTTATATATCATCTTTGTTCGCGCCGCGCGCAAAGAAAAACAATACCGCCTACAAGGAAGAGGAGCCTATTGTTCAAGACATACGATTGTGACTCTCAATAGCACCGTTTTGTTGGCGGCAGCGATTTCGATGGGTTTAGTGGTCTGTCAAATTCGTGAAGGGTATCAGGCCTTAAAGATTGGCTCGTATTTAGAGGAACAAAATATTATCTCCACCCTATATGAAGACCATTATGTGATGACCGATTCTTCTTTGGTGACTTTTCCAACTCAAAAGAAAAATCTCATCTATATTTATATGGAATCAATGGAATCGACTTTTGCCTCCAAAGAAGAAGGCGGCGGTTTTGAAGACTCTTTGATTCCCAATTTATATACCTTAGCGATGGAAAATGAAAACTTTCAAGGAGAGTCTTCCAAACTAAATGGTGGTCAAGTCACCAACAATACCAGTTGGACCGTAGCCGGTATGACAGCCCAAACGTCAGCTACTCCCCTTGGTGTGTCCAATTCGAAATACAATCATTCCTTTGATGAGGACACCCAGTTTTTACCCGCAATCACTACGCTAGGGGATTTGTTACAAAAAGAAGAGTATCGAAACGTCTTAATGTGTGGTTCCCAAGCGAGCTATGCGGGACGAGCTAATTATTTCCGCCAACATGGAAACTATGAAATCTTTGACTTAGATGCAGCTCATGAAACTGGAGCATTGCCAAAAAATTACCACGAATGGTGGGGTTTTGAAGACGAAAAGCTTGTCGATTTTGCTAAAGAGGCCCTTTTAGATCTCTCTAAAAGTGATCGACCTTTCAACTTCACTATGTTGACGGCGGATACTCATTTTAAGGATGGTTACTTGTGTTCGGATTGTAAAGAGATCTTTGAAGAACAATACAAAAATGTGATTCGCTGTTCCGATCAACGTATAGCCGAGTTTGTGGCTTGGATTCAAGAGCAAGATTTTTATGACAACACTGTCATCATCTTATCTGGTGATCATTTATCGATGGATGGCTTGATCAATCAAAGTGTAGGATTGGATTTTCCAAGAGAAACCTACTTTTGTGTGATCAATGGGCCTAAAGCAGTTCAAACGACTCGCCGCAAATTTACCACTCTTGATCTTTTTCCAACTACTTTAGAAGCGATGAATATTGAGGTAAAAGGAGATCGCTTGGGATTGGGAACAAGCTTGTATGGCACAAAGCCAACCCTGATTGAGGAAAAGGGCTTTACTTGGCTTAACGATCAAATCGCCCATCGTTCCATGCGCTTTGAAAAGGAAATTCTCAAAGGAGATGGCTTACAACCCAATGGAGAGAGCCGTCAAAATACCCCCGTCGATCGCAGTTAAAATGGGATAGACAAAAAAAAGAGAGCAAGCCGCCTTAAGAAAGCTTGCTCTTTTTTTACGCTCTTCAATACCAATAAAAAAAGCGAACCCGACAGGATTCGCTGAAAGAACAAATGGAGCAGGTGATGAGAATCGAACTCACGTAGTCAGCTTGGAAGGCTGAAGT
>CAZTNF010000169.1:0-443 GCA_964615295.1 uncultured Erysipelotrichaceae bacterium
TGAAGGCGATTCCTCTAATTCTTCCAAAGATGAAGGTGATGAAGGCGATTCCTCTAATTCTTCCAAAGATGAAGGTGATGAAGGCGATTCCTCTGATTCTTCCAAAGATGATCAAACAACAACTTATACTGTAGCTCTTAAAGACACTGTTACTACTCCAATCACAATGACAGATGAGAACACTCCAGTAGCATTACCAACTGCCGATGATATTACAGTTACAGATGCCGATGATGAGACAGTCACTGGATTTACAGTAACTTGGGCTGGTGCAACTGAAGGTGATGTAAATAGTGATGGACAAGCTACAAAGGCTGGTACTTATACTGGTACTGTTGAAAAAAATGGAGAAACATTAGGTACGATTACTGTTGAGGTAGTAGCGGCATCCCAAGTTACGGCTCAACCATATGAAATTGAGCTTAGTGCCACTACAGGAGAAT
>CAZTNF010000169.1:543-2642 GCA_964615295.1 uncultured Erysipelotrichaceae bacterium
ATACTGGTAAAGAAAAAGCAACTCTTGCTACAAATACTGCAACCTTTACTGTTTCTGCAGCTGGTTCCCAAGTTACGGCTCAACCATATGAAATTGAGCTTAGTGCCACTACAGGAGAATTGCCAGAAGATGGTAGTGGAGTGACTCTTCCAACTGTAACTATTAAACCTACTTCAGAAGCTACTGGTACTCCAGCTAATTTAACTGTTGAGAGTGACTATACGCTTGCATGGACTGCTAGTGAGGGTGGTAAGATTTCAGATGATGGAACTAAAGCAGAAGCTGCTGGTACTTATACAGTAACTATTACTCTTACCGATACTGGTAAAGAAAAAGCAACTCTTGCTACAAATACTGCAACCTTTACTGTTTCCCAGACTCAGGGTCAAGCTTCGATGATTCTAGATGATATGGTTGAAGTAGAAGCTTCTTCTGTACTTACTTCTGTAACTCCTACTTTCGCTTACAATTATGATACTGAAGAAGGCAATATGACGGTTTATGTTTATAAAGAAAATATCATGAACCGTCTCTACAATCCTAACTCTGGCGAACACTTCTACACCCACGATACTCATGAACGCGATGTTCTTGTCTCTCTTGGATGGCAAGCTGAAGGTGTAGGTTGGGTTGCTCCTAAAGCAAGTGAATCGACTTCTCCTGTCTATCGCCTCTACAATGCGAATGCTGGTGATCACCACTACACAAAAGATGCTAACGAAAAAGACACTCTTGTTACTCTTGGCTGGACATTCGAAGGCGTAGGTTGGTACTCAGCTGCAGATCCTGAAGTAGGTAACCGTACGATTGCTGTATTCCGTGAATACAATCCAAATGCCAAAGAAGCTGGCGCACACAATTACACAATTAGTGAAAATGAAAATGCGACTCTTGTTTCTCTTGGCTGGATCGATGAAGGTATTGCTTGGAACGCTTTGAAATAAACATTCATTAGCGATTCAATCCATTAAAAGAGACTTCTTAAAAAATTTAAGAGCTAAGTTCTCTTCAATTTGAGCTTTAAAGTTTATCTTCTTTATTCACTATTTCTTACAATCTAAAGCAGATTGGTTTAAAAACTAATCTGCTTTTTTTCTTAAGGAAATATTATGAAAACAGCGATCTCTTTTAAAACAAATAATTTAGCTATGAATTCATTTAAAAGAATTCATAATCCTCAACTTCAAGCCATTTTTTTGGCTGTTTTAGTCAGCTCTATTGCTTGGATAGGAATTTCACTCTTTCTATCATTAGCACCTTGGGGAAGTCAAACTTTATGTACGAATGATGGATCTTCTCAATACATTCCATTTTTATGTGAGTTTTGGTCCATATTTCATGAAGGTGGAAATTTACTCTTCTCCTTTCATGGGGGATTAGGAACAAATATCTATCTTACTCTGGCTTACTATCTTCTAAGCCCTTTTACCTTTTTAGTTTTATTTTTTGATAAAACCCAAGTTCCAACTATCGCCAATTTAATTATTATTCTTAAAAATATTTTAATTATTGCGATTATGGCTTGGTATTTAACTTCTAAAAGTGAAAAGCCAAAACCCATTTTGTCTGTGGCTCTTGCTCTAGCTTATGGATTTAGCTTTTATTTCTTAAGTTATGGCCATAATTTCATGTGGATGGATGGTATTGCTCTAATTCCTCTCATCCTTTATGGATTAGAACGAATAAACACTCGTAAAGGTAGAATTATTTATACAGTTTCTCTTGCTTTAGCGATTATAACGAATTTCTATATGGGAGCTATTATTTGTATTTTCCTAGCTCTTTATTATTTAGTCCTCTACTTTTCCTTTAGCAAAGAAGGATGGGAAGCTTTTTTAACCTTTGCTATTTGCTCCATTTGTGCTGCTTTAATAGCAGGGATCGTTTTGATTCCAGTCCTTAAAGGCTTGATTGGAGACAATGCTTCTAAAATGGGTCCTCCCAATTTCGAAATTTATAATGATCTCAAATATATTTCCTCTCGAATGCTTCCAGAAGCGAATCTCGTTAAAATTTCAAGTAATAGAGGAACAACCAATCTTTATTTGGGAATTGCTCCTATTTTTGGAATGGTGCTATTTATATTGTCTACGTCAACT
>CAZTNF010000170.1:0-2611 GCA_964615295.1 uncultured Erysipelotrichaceae bacterium
GACGTATGGAAATGTATAATTTATCTCGCAATAATGAAAAAATAAAAAATTTGTTCACCACTGCTTCCCAAGACTCACGCTTGAAAGCGCTGAAAGAACAAAATCTTAATGCCTATTGTGAGTATTTACGGCTCTTAGGAGTAGGAAGCAGATCCCTTGATAGGCCAGAATTGGAACGCTATCAATTGTCACTGAAATATCTAGACCGAGAGTGGGAGCTTTATCTCCAACACCCAGACAAGATAACAGTGGCTGAAGCAGGGCACTGTGCTTATGACCGTGCTGTTTCTCTGTACAAGTTTAGCGATCGTCTTGATGAAGCCCTGGCTGCTTGCGAAAAGGCTTTGGAGCTGATTGAGCAATCTGAATGGTCTACATCTGTCGGCGTTTGTGACACCCTTGGTCAACTGGGCAATACCGCTTTAAAAATCTGGAACGAAGATCCCAGCAAAAATTTATACCTTCAGAAAGCCCTAGTCGCCTTCGATCGTGCCTATAAAATTCGTAAGAATGTGTATAGTGATTATAATAGATACACTACAATTTCTCTTGGCAATCTAGCGAGGGTAAATACAAAAATCAATACGGAAGAATCGCTGAAAGTTGCAAGGCAATATATGAATTTGGTTCTTAAGGTAAGAGAAGAGCTTTTCGCCTCAAGTAACTTGTTTTGGAAGGCACTCGGATATCAGATGAATGGCGAATTGTTGGTAAAAGAAGGTAATTCTTTAGAAGCTGAATCCTATTTCAAAAAGGCTACCCAATTGTTCGATGATATAGGCCGAAAAGGAGAAAAAGGGATTTGTCTGATGCAAATAGGCAAACTCCAGAATGATCAAAGCCTTAAGAAAAAATATTTAGAAGAAGCTCAACCTCTGATTATCGAATCTTATCATCCAGGACACGGTGCGGTTTTAGAAATTAATAGATTACTTGAAGCTTAAAAATAATAAATATAAAGGAAGGAAAAATAATAAATGGAAAACCAGACCAAACATGATTTGACTGCGATTGTACCAGTTATAAAGAAGCTGGAAAAAAAGCGAAATTTCCAGGAGGCTCTTAAACTAGCTGAAGAAACGGCCCAAGAAGCCTTAGGTGGGGAGCTGTCCAATTCGCTTAGTTCTAATGTAGCTGAGCTAGTAGCAACTTTGATTCGCCTTAATCATCGGATGGCTTTACCCAATCGAGTTATTGAGCTGAAATCATTTATTCCTTTTCTCAAGGAGTATGACAGACAAATCGCATTTGATTCTCTGCTTCTGGTTTCTTATGCCTATTATCGCAAAGGAGATTATCCCCAATGCCTCGAAATTCTAGAACAGGCTGAAGAAGAAGTATCCGAACTTCCCTTCAATCACCAAGGGGATAGTTGGCTACGCGTTCAGACAAAAAAGGCTTTAACCTACCGTTTAACTCAGAACAGCAAGCGGGCTGTTGATATTTGTCAGATGACGATTCAATCCCTTCCTATCGATTCTTCCATCAGTCCAGCTGTAAGAGCAGATTTTTTTAGAGTATATGGATGGGTTCTCTTTAACACTGATCGTAAAAATTTAGAATTGGCAAAAGTCCAGTTGGAAAAATCGATGAATCTGACAAAAAATAGTGATTATGATGGGACCAACGGTGATCAAGGAGAAGTTTATTACACTTACGGAACCGTTCTATATCAAATTGGTGACTATGAAAAATCATCGGAACTTCTTCTGTTGGCTCTTAGGTTTATGGAATCTGAATATGGAAACCAGTCGGTTGAACTTTGTAATACTCTAAATCAGTTGGGAGCTGTATTTTCCAAGCTTAAAAAGCATGAGGAAGCGGCCAATTCATACTATAGATCTTATAGGATCAGAGAACAGGCATATGGTAGAGCGAATTTACTTACCAGTATCTCTCTAGAAAACTGGCTCAATGAAACGGCTCTTTTAAAAAACAATGAGGTCATCAATAAAGAATTGGATTTACTGAATGAGCGATATCAGGAACTTTATTCCATCAGAACGTCTTTGTATGAAAAAAATTCGACCTCAAACGCTTTCTGGCTGGCCCAAGCTGAACATTCTTGGGCGCAGTGGATGATGAAACAGGATAAAAGCTTTGAGCCAAATTCAAAAATATTGAATCTTTTTCTACAGGCTCGCTGCCATTATCATGAATCGAGCAAATATGGTATGGAGGGGATCAGTTTAAAAAACCTTGGGATTTACTACTCTAAATTCGGCTTGAGAGATGAATCGCTTAGCGCATGGAAGGAAGCTCTTCCTTTAATACAAGAACATTTTGGATCACATCATCCTGCTACAAAGGAAATCAAAGCTCTTATCACCTCTAAGTAAAAATTTTTGATTTTATTTCGTAGAGTTATGAGTAAGAGTAAGCATTAAATAAGACTCTTCTTACCCATCATTAGAAGAAACTTCTCCAAAAAAATCTATTTCTCCTATTAAAAAATTTTGGTATAATTATGTTTTATGATCTAGTCTACGAAAACTAAAAAAGAAAAAAACCACAAATTCAGGTAAAATTTGTGGTTTTTGAAATTAGAAAGAAAGCCTACTGTAAATAGGTCATCGAGGCCCAACCGCTTCGACCATTGTAAGTCACGTAA
>CAZTNF010000171.1:0-2604 GCA_964615295.1 uncultured Erysipelotrichaceae bacterium
ACATTTTGCTGCCTCGTACAGGTGTATGTGTTCTTGTAATACTCAAATTCAGTAGTGAGATCTCTATCTAGTTGCTTTTTGCTTGACTATTACTTGCCACAAACATAGAAGAGAATTATCTTTTTATACACCTCTGAAAAGGATAAAGACTTGGTTTATAGTATCCATAATATAGATGTACACTCTCAGATAGATGGGCCTCTCCTGTATGGATAAGAAAAATAGAAACCTCACTAATCATTTGATAAAGGGAAAAAGTCGAAAAGAGGTGAAAGGGGAAGAGGTTAACCGTAAGACCTATCGTTTAAAAACGAATCTGAAAGACGGTTTCTTATTTTTCGTCATTCTTAGTTACAGTAAGAAATATAATAAACATAAATATTAGGAACAGAATTGCTCATGCATCAGCCAATTTCCTATATCCATCTTATTTGAAAAAATAAATAAGCCTGAGACCTACGTATTATACGCTTTGTCGCATAGAGAGTGTGATACGTTGTCTCAGGCTTATTTCCTTGAAAGGAGGAAAGGAGACTTTTATGAAAAAAGGCAGATTATTATCACTTGTACTTTGCTTTGTCTTAGGTTTTGACCTGGGCAGATCGTCATTTTTAGATCATCTCTCTTTTCCTTCCTTTTCTTGGCCTGAGTTTCATTTTTATTTCGATTTTTTGCATAGACTTCCCTTTTTTTCTCCTTCGGATTCGTCTAGTTTGGTCCAATCTTCTATGGATTCGATCCAAATGAATACCATTCAAGTCAACCAATAACCAAGAGATTTTGTTTCCCTATCAATCTTCTCCTTATGACTTGAGTGAGTATGGGATGATCTATCAAAGAGACAGGAATTTTCCCAATGTGACGTTTCCACCAGCGGAAAAACCCCAAGCCGAGACGAGGTTTTGGAATTGACTTCCTTTATGGATGGGGATTTTGCCTTCATTTTGGAAAATACTAAGGCAGAATATGACTTCATGGAGTGATGGGATGAAAAAGAGACATGATTCCTTTGCTACCGCTATTCACGAACAAACCCATCAATTGACTTCACAATATGAAATTCAAAGCTCACAATCGATTCCCTATGAGCAAATGGCCCATATTGAGATCAATGGCGAAACGATGCCTTACAATCATGGGATGGCCGTGTATCTTGGCGAAGGATTTCTCTTACAAGTGGATATCGCCAATGTTTTTGACTCGATTCACATGATTCAAGCCATTCCCCAAGAGTTACGCAGTGTTCGCTATACCACGTATCTGGGCGATAACTATCAAGTTGGCAGTTGTCTAGAAGGATGCTCTACTGAATGAATACGTGGCCTACTATTGGGGAGCGAAAGCTGAGCTCGATCTTCTCAAACTCTATCATGACGAGATCACCTATTCACAATTCGGTCTGGTTGGGCAAACTAATGATCTTTTTTTGTCGTAGGCAGAATTCACCTACTGGATTTTGACGTATTTGGATTTTTCCAAAGAGTATGATTCAGATGTCTATGAAGGATGAGGCTTTCAAGCAAGCTTTTACGTTTATCCATCAAAATTATGGAGCATTAGCTCAAGAACTTTTAACCTACAGTGATATAATTACTTTTTCGTCTAAAGAGGATTATGACCGCTTGATGAAAAAGATCAATACGTCTTCTTCTTTGCAAACATATCTTAAAGAACTGACTAGCTAATCGGGTGTAGCCACCTTTTTTAGGGTTCAAAACAAAAACCCGCTCTATGTGAGCGGTCAAGGATAAAGCTATTCTGAAAAGCCGTAAAGAAGGTATGGATTATGGGATTGTTCGTAGAAGAGAGTGGTAGAAGGACCATGGCCTGGATACACGACGTAATCTTGTTTCAACGATTTTAAAAAGTTGAGCGATTCGCGCATTTGTTGAGCCGAACCGCCTGGTAAATCGACCCGACCAATGGAGTTTTGAAACAGCACATCGCCAGTAAATAAGTTGTTTCCAATGGCAAACATCGTACTTCCAATCGAATGACCGGGAGCATAATAGGCCATGACATCAAAGCTACCGATTTTGTTTTCGCCTTCTTTAAACGCAATGGGTTTCGTCTTTAAAATCATAGGAGGAACTCCCATAAAGGAATTTGAACCATTTAAAACGGGATGTTGTAAGGCTTCAATTTCTGCGGGATTGATGTAACAAGGCGCATTAAATTCTTCCATTAAGGCATCCACTCCTCCAATATGATCAAAATGCGCATGAGTTAACAAGATTCCATCTACTTTTAAACCAAGAGCTTTCACCATTTGACTGATTTGGCTTGCATCATCTCCCGGATCAATGACTAAACATTGTCCATTTTCCATCACGATATAGCAGTTGGACTGAAAAGGGCCAACAGGTTGGCAAATGACTTCCATATATTTTCCTTTCTTGACTTTTGAAAAGATAAGCGAAAAAAGAAATAGAATTTTCGCATCTTTCTTTGGTCTTCTTTGGCTTTATTGTAGCGAGTCTTAGGTTTAGGGATCTCCTCTAAGCCTTTTTTTAATCGGAAAAGAAAAAGTCAAGAGAAAGTCGAATAAAAAAGGATAAAAAAAAGCTGCAGGCTTTTTTCTGCAGCGATTATCTTTTTTCTTTA
>CAZTNF010000172.1:0-2575 GCA_964615295.1 uncultured Erysipelotrichaceae bacterium
TGACCCATCCTTTATTTAAAAGTAGCCCAAGGATCTACACCTTGCTTCTCTGAACCACTCACAGCAACACATCCGTACTCTCCATTCGATCGTTTGTACCGAATCCATCTGTGTCCTTTGTAAGCGCATTTGGCTACATAATTCACACTTTGTCCAGCCATGTAGTAAAGATTGGGTACAACTTCTCCATCTGGATTGTCTTTACGAATCTTGATGTAGTTGTGAGTGAAAGTAGCTGTTCCGTTCTCTGCTATCCAGTTAATTCCAGAACTTGAAGTGTTTGCATAACATTTTGGTCTCAGCACTCCCAATACTCCAGATACACTGATTGATCGTTGGTCAAAAGCTCCAGCTGGTCCACCTTGGTTTTGTCCCAAGAAAGTAGCTCTAGTCTTTCCTGTATTGTCCCATTTTCTAAAGATAGCAATGTGAGACAAAGGACATTCTGACGCACCTTTGTTCCAGATGAACACATCTCCATCCTGTGCCTGTGTTATAGGGACTTCGATAAAATCATTCAAAATTCCATTAGTTTTTCGATAAGTCCAAAGATTATAGACATATCCATCTCCCCCACAATGACGGACTTGACCGCCCCAATAGGTTCGATTGACGTACATAACGCCATCCCAGCAATTATGATGTTTATGATTTTCTGCAAAATAAGTATGGTCGCCATTGGTATTCAAAACATATACCATATCGTCTTTCACTTTTTCAATATTTGTAATTTTTCCTTGTGGATTTTTGTTTTTATTTATTGTCAAGTGATAGATTGGTTTTGGATTATCGCACAGATTAGTGCAATCTCGCAAGATTGGTTTTGATAATTTAGCTCTCCAGCCGTTCAAAATACATCCAAACTGAATCGAAACCAGAAGTGCTTTATCAACCGATGTCGCAACTATCGAATTGTGCTTTCTGTACCCGTCACCCATTAAATACCCTTCAATAATGAATTGATATTCATCTTTCGTGAACGACATTGGGCAATATTTTCCATCAATTCCATGAATTAACTTCAGCAATTCAGGATGTTTTTTGTTTACAAGAGTATAAGTCTTCGCTGTACCGTTAGAGTGTAATCTTTTATGAGTAGACACGTTTATGGTGTCCAAATAATCTTCTTTAGCAAGCGTGCCAATCGTAATTTTGATTTCGGGATTGTAGGAATTTTTCCATCTGTATTTTTTAGTTCCATCTGCCAAATAAAAACCGAAGAATCGTAATTCATCTTCGGTTAATTGGTGTTCCTTTTTCGGTTCATTTCTGTCTAGTTGAATCACATCGCCTATTTTTGCCTCTTTTGCCATAAAATCTGAGCCGTCTGGAGCAATGAATCTGTGGCTAGGCGTTACGTCAAATGTACCTAAATCTGTCGTTATCCTCAACAATTTAGCTTTTTGCGGTTGATTAGAAACTACTCTATTTCCACCTTTGAGTTCTTCTCCAATCTCTAACTTTTCAATTGGCTTACAAATCCCATTTGACAAAGAAACTAAAGTTCCTTTTTTAAGACATTGCGCGCCGTAGTATCCATCAACATCAAAAGCCTTGCCATTAACTTCTAAATAAATTTCATGTGGTGTCTTTGCCATTTTACTTCTCCTCTTTGCATTTTCTCAAAAGTGTCATGTACGGACTCTCGTTAGGAATATCGTTTCTCACAGGCAAAGCCATAATGTCTCTGTTGTAAGCTACAGCCAATCCATTTCCTTTCAAGGCTCTGTAAATGTCATACATTTCTTGCCAATCGGCTAGCTGGTCGGATGTGATGAAGCCTTGCACCATGTACTCTGAATGATATCTTTTGAGCATGTAGCGAATCATGACTTTGATTCCTTCCGAATTGGCTTGAATCTGCGCTCTTCTTGATTCCTCGTTCTTTTCGTTTTCTTCTTTGGATTTGACCTTTTGAGAATCCATTCTTTTAAGTCGTTCTAAAATAAATCCACCTATGACGGCTGTACAGATTGGAAAGACCCACTCAAGCAAGCCTGCAAAATTAATTTCAATCATTTATCTTTTACCTTTCTTCTTCCAGCTCAACTTCTGGCAATCCAGCCAAGCTAGTGACCAAAGAAAGAAATCCAGAAACAAGCGTTACAGAAAGTAAATTAAGCCAATCTACATCCATGACACCAACCACACCAGTTCCAATCACCGCAATGCAGGTTTGAGCCATTGTTTTGACTGCTCTGACTCCTGCCGCTTTCCACCAAAGTTTTGTTTTTTCTGACATAGTTTTTCTCCTTTTTCTTTTAATGAAAAAACCTCTCGTTTTTGAGAGGCTTAATCTTCTTCTTTTTTAATTTCTTTCCAGTAATACTTTCCGTCTGGCTCAAGTGGGGCGTTGTCTTTGTCGGACTTGTGTGGTTTGATACATTCAAACAGCTTTCCGCCATTTTGCGCTCGCTCGTAAGTCATGTAGTCTTTATCGATTTCCCAATAAGGATAGAGAGGCTTCAAAACTAAAGCTTCACCTGCTGTAGCTTTGTCGAGGACGGTCTTAAAAGACAATTCTTCCAAAAGCCGATTAGCTTCAATCATTGCCTCTTTTTCAGCTTGTTCGTCA
>CAZTNF010000173.1:0-2549 GCA_964615295.1 uncultured Erysipelotrichaceae bacterium
CAATCAAAATATTGGTGTTGAAGTATTGTTTTAACGCTTCGTATAAATAAAGAGGATCTTTTGCGCCCCCTGTTTCATAACTTGAATGCATAGCGAGTTGGGCTAAGCCAATATCTACGGCATGAACGGAGACTTGGGTATTGGAAAGATTTCCGAGTGTGGAACCGCCCACAATATCCGAACGGTTAGCAAAGCATTGCACTGGAACACCCGCTGCTTCACAAACTTTCGTGAAGACTGCTCTTGAGAAAGCATCTGTGGTGTATTTTTGATTGGCGGATTCTTTAATGATAGGTCCCTTGTTCATCAAAACGGCATTCATCGCATCCGTTTTTTCAGGATGATTTGGATGAACGGCATGACCATTATCAGCCGAAACAAGGAAAGATCCTGCTACGGCTTGATAATATTCTTCATCGGTTTTACCTAAGCTAGCATTGATACGACGAAGGGTATCTTGTAAGAAAGTGGACATTGCGCCTTGTTTTGTATTGGAGCCAACTTCTTCGTTATCGAAGCAGCAGTATACGTCGATTTTATGTTTGTGATCACTAGCCAAAAAACCCTGCAAAGTGCAATAAGCGCATTCCAAGTCATCGAGTTTTCCAGAGGAAACGAACTCATCTTCATATCCCCAAACGATACCTTTCATACGATTGACTAAGAATAAGTCTTTTCCTTTGATGTCTTCGACATTCACTCCCAAAATGTCAGCCACCATTTGATCAAACGATCCTTGTTCCATTTCGCCACAGGAGAAAAGAGGGCAAAGATCCACTTGACGGTTAAAAGCATAGCCATCATTGACTTGGCGGTTAAAGTGAATGGGAACATTAGGAATGGTTAAAATGTCCTGATCAATGTAAAAAAGCTTACTTTCTAAGCCTTTTTCACAATCCACCAAGACACGTCCTGCAATGGATAAAGGGCGATCTAACCAAGTCGAATCAATCATGCCCCCATAGGCTTCGACATTGAGTTTTAAGTAGTCTGCCGGTCCAGTTAATTCAGGAACGGATTTGATTTTATAAGTGGGGGAATCGCTGTGAGCTGCACTCATCTGGAAATGGTAGGAATCGAGTTCTTCTGGAATCGCAAAGGCAATGATGGAACTGTTATTGCGAATGGTGTAATAATTTTTTCCAGCTTCTAATTTCCAAGCGTCTTTTTCTTTTAAACGAATAAATCCTTTAGCTTTGAGTTCGTCTTCAATGCTCGCTACTGAATGGAACATACTTGGACTTTTCTCAATAAATTCAAGCAAATTTTGTGCAAATTCTTGATAGGTCACGAATAAATACCTCCTTAAATAACCATAGCACAAAGCCAAAAGCTTCAAAACAGCGACTGATTTGATTTTCCTCGCTTCGCTTTCCAATAAAAAATTGCTGTATTGGTCTCACATAAAGCTTAAATGTAAAGAAATTACTCATTATGGATGTGGTTTTGAACCATTAGAAATTGTTATTTTTATGAAGCCTCTCTCGATTAGGCTATTTTCTTTTGTTTTCTTCTCTTTTTTTATAGAAACTGCCTTTAGTCTTTCCATACTTAGATAAAGAAGAAGTGATTAAATTGACTGTTTTTTTGAATATGAAAGAAGAATATTTGAAAATACTTGCAAATAGAAGAGAAGCCTTAGAATGAAAAAAGGTTTCAATTTTTCCGGTTATAATAGTTTGGATATTTCAGAAGCAATCCAAACTGCTTCGAATTAAGCGCCAAAAAAGCGTTTGAAATCAAATCGACCAAGTTTTTAACTTGATGTTGTATTTTAGAAAGGAAACCTATGTCAAAGTACAAAAAGGGAACGCAAGCGGTTCAAGGAGGATGGCAACCCAAAAATGGTGAACCAAGACAAGTTCCTATTATTCAATCCACGACTTTCAAATATGAAGAAGGAGCCGCAATGGGGGCACTTTTCGATTTAGAAGCCGCGGGTTATTTTTATACTCGCCTTCAAAACCCAACTAATGATTTTGTCGCCGCAAAAATTACCGAATTAGAAAATGGTACAGCAGGAATGCTTACGAGCAGTGGGCAAGCTGCCAATCTCTTTGCGATTTTAAATATCGCAAGTGCTGGCGATCACGTTATTTCCAGTAGCACCATTTATGGAGGTACTTATAACTTATTCTCTGTGACGATGAAGAAAATGGGCATTGACTTTACATTTGTGAGCCCAGATGCCACAGAAGAAGAATTGCATGCGGCTTTTCGTCCCAACACTAAAGCCGTGTTTGGCGAAACGATTGCCAATCCAGCTCTGAGCGTATTGGATATTGAAAAATTTGCCAAAGTAGCCCATGAGCATGGCGTTCCTTTGATTATGGATAACACCTTTGCTACTCCTATTCATTGCCGGCCTTTGGATTGGGGCGCTGATATCGTCACACATTCCACTACGAAATATATGGATGGCCATGGAGTTGGTGTCGGAGGAGCCATTGTGGATGGCGGTCGTTTTGACTGGAATGCGCATGCGGATAAATTTCCAGGGTTAACCACACCGGATGAAAGCTATCATGGAGTAGTTTATACGGATCAAT
>CAZTNF010000174.1:0-2519 GCA_964615295.1 uncultured Erysipelotrichaceae bacterium
TTCGGTCGGGGTTTTTCCACGTAGAATGTTGTGAACTGGGAACCATTCTTCTCTAGCCTTATCATTTTTATCTAAGTAACTGCTCACTACATAGGGTGCAGAAGTCTGAATCGTGATCAGAGATGAATCCGCTTCTTTACGCTTTCTTAGATCATTGACATCGGTATCAATGCAAACAAAACGGAGTCTTTTAGCTTGGGGAGAGTTTTTGGAATGCTTTGCTACTCTTGCAGCAATTTCGCTGCCGATCCCTCCCAGACCGACAATAATAGTGGGTGCAATCATATTCTTTTCCTTTCTAGTACTAACGCCTTAAAATAAGCAACTCTAGTAAGTTTCATATTTTATGAAAAATGTACTTCTATCGTATTACCGTGTCCAGAAATCTTTAAATAGGGACCAAAAATACTTATGGAACAAGTTGGCCCGTGTGCAGCTAGGGTAGCGATTGTGATTCCGCCAAGAGTTGCAGTGGGAATCACAAGGTTGAGATCAGCAAGATTAGTGATGACCACATGGGTCGCATCTTCCGCACGCAATTTTACTGTAATGCTAGCAATACCTATATTTAATGGAGTAAGATCAACTAAGATCCGCGCTTCTTCTGGCTTCAGGATATTAATGGGATGTCTATCAAAGCTAGTGGTCAGATTCTGCTTTATAGGAGGCATTCCCACTACCTTAGCAAAATCATCTTTTTTTAAAATTTGATATGGTTTGAATTTTTTGGGAAATCTTTTCTTTTTATTAAATAAAATAATTACACAAATGACAACGATCGCTCCAATAGTGAGTGGAATCATATTTTTTTCTTTCTAGCTCTACTGCATTCAAATAAGCAACTCTAGTGAGTTTCATGTTTTATGAAAATCGTACTTCTATCGACTTAGCTCTTCCAGAAATCTTTAAAGAGGTGCCTACAATATTTATGGTATAATAATCTTTTCTTTTAATAAGATCCTCAATTTTAACTCCCCCAAGAGTCGCCTTAGGAATCACGAGAGCGAGGTCGCCAAGATTAGTGAGGACAATATGGGTCGAATCTTCCGCCTGAACTTTTAGTGTAATGGAAGCAATAGCTATACCTAACGGATTAAGATCAACTAGAATCGAGGCTTCTTCTGGCTTTAGGATATTAATAGGATGTCTATCAAAACGAGGTGACAGATTCATCGTTACAGCAGCCATACCCAGTACACCAGCAAAACTACCTGTTGTAAAAATTCGATATGGTTTGAATTTTTTTGGGAATCTCTTCTTTTTAATAAATAAAACAATCAAAGTAATTATTAAAACAATAAAAATAAGAACCAAAATTGCTGTTCCAAGATAAGCCCATAGAGTCTGTGGCTTTACTGTTATAGTGGTTTGAGTCGTTCCTTTTTCTATAAGACCAGCATTGAAGGGAATGGTTAGAGTGATATCTATATCTAAAGTCCCCGGCAAAACACGCGTGGCCATTGCCCCATCCAGATAGAGACGATAGGTAGATTGATCATCTCCCTTTTCACAGGCAAAATTGATCGACTGTTTTAAACACAGGCGATATAAACTTTCCAAAAAATTTGGATCTTTTTGCTTTCCAGAAAAGGTAAATCCTTCTACTCCTGCCTGCCATTCTTCTTGGGTCAAAGGCCTGCTACTTCCATCAGGATTTTTTACCAAAACGTCGATGAGCAAATAGGGAGAGTCCGATTTGGCTCCGAGCGTAGAAGAATCAAACATATACTTTTTCCCTCCACTTTCGATGTTTTCGTCTGGAAGTACAACATCTAGGTGAAGATCAACAGGAATCTCTCTATTGAGATTAATGTCAGTAGTATAGGCGTGAGGACTTCCGTTGTGATCTACCACAACGACTTCTGCTGTCATGTGATCGTTTTGGATCGCTGCCGATCCGTTTTCACTGACATACTGTGGAACAGCTAGATATTTGCCAATTGTGTCTGATTGGGTAACTTTCCACTCAATCCCTGGGGTGCCCTCCATAGACACTTTCATTTTTTTAAGCTCATCCGCTGAATAGCTGGATCCATCTTTCTTCATGAGAAAAAACTCTACTGGAATGTCAGTAGATAGATCAGCTGCGGAAAGTGAATATCCAGTATTGCTAGAAAACCGGACGAGTGGATCAGGAGCGCTAATTTTGACTTCCTTTTTTCCAGAACTGAACGTAACCTTGCTTGGGAATCTGGCAACAGCTTCCAAAGAGTAACTAGAGGGTTCCAGGGAAAGAATTTCTCCGTCTGAATATTTTTTAGAATTCCCATTTCCATCCGTTACGGTCAAATACAAATCCGCTCCCTGTAAAAGAACTGATGAAGATTGATCAATGTCTTCTCCAGTAAGTGGATTGACAAATTTAAGGGAAAGAGTCGAACCATCTGCCGAAAGTTCATCAATTTCCAGTATGTTTTTGGTTCCAAAATCGCTTCCTACATTCAGCATGGCCTGAATTTCTACACCAGGCTCAAAAAACACCTGAACATCGGTGGCATTTGCTTCAAAGGTATAAGTTC
>CAZTNF010000175.1:0-2417 GCA_964615295.1 uncultured Erysipelotrichaceae bacterium
ATGACTTTAATATTTTCGTTTTTCATAAAATTTCCTTTCCTTATATTTATATAGAGAGTCATCTGACATCATTGGTGGCGGATGACATAAACTCATCATCCATTTGCTTCGGAATAACTGAACCAAAGAATTATTCAGCATTGGCTTCTCGTTCAATTAGAGGTACAATCCCTTTTTCTTTCAGAAAGTCATAAAGGAATTGTCTTCCCTTTTGAGTCCAACGTGTTTGTTGGTTAGTTCCACGTGATCCGTTGGATCGGGAATAGTTGTAATCATAGGGAGCCGTGTATCCTTGGTCTTGATACTGAGCGTAGAGAAACCATTGACCACCCTGCCAAAATTGGATTTCAAAATCATGAAGTAACTGATTGAATTTCTGAGCGGAGTAACCATATTCTTTAGCGATTTTAGTAACCGTAAGTAGTTCATCTGATTGCAAGATTTGATCGCACCGCTCAGCTTTTGGTTCAAGAACAGCAATCTTTTCATCTTTGATTTTGCACTCAAGTGCAAGAGTTTCAGTTTTCTCTTCTTCGGCTTTTAGAAGAGTAGCTAATTCGATGATAAGATCAAGTCGTCCACTAGGACTGAAAATACGTTGTGCATCGAGTTCAAAACCTTTACTTTTCTTATTCATGTCTTCTTCAATATCAAAGAGTTTTTCTCGAATGTCGTATCCGATATTAGTCTTTTGAATAGAAGCAATATGCTTGGCCATCCGTAAGGTGATGATGTGATCTTGTTTTGGTCTACCACCTATTCCCATGTTTTCGCTCGATTTAGCGAGAATTGAGGAATAGCTTTCTCCTTCTTCAAAACCTTCATCTTTGCCGTATTCACACATTCTTTTGAACCAATTTGTATAATCTTGACCAATTTCAAGTTTTTCATGGAGTTCTCGACCACGTACCACCTTTTCACCCGTATCGGTCGTATAGACTGGAATTAAATCGGTACTAAAGATTGTTAAATTATTTTTAAAGTCAGTTAAATCTTCTTGGTCCTTTAATTCATTAAGCTTGTGAATAATATTGCTTCCTATTTGTGTTCTTTGCATTCGGGCTATTTCTTGAGCTGTTTCAATATAAAGAAGATGTTCGTTTCGGGGTTTACCAGCTCTACCATCACTTCTTGAAGCTGAAAAAGGGATATAACCTTCATTTGCTACGAATGGGTATTTACACATTCTTTTAAACCAAGTTGAATAGTCCTGCCCAATCCCTAAAACTTTATGTAGTTCTCGACCTAGTACGACCTTTTCTCCAGTATCAGTTGTATAAACTGGAATTACATCTTCACTAAAAACTGTCAAATTGTTATTCATGATTTTTGTTCTCCTTTTCTTGATGTTCGTCTATAAGAGCTTTAGCGGCGACCGAAAGTTCTTTCAGAAACTGGTCTGTCATTTTAAATTCTTCTTTTTGAGGTTGTTTTCCTAGTTCAATAAGAGTTCTTCTAACTTTTTTCCCAAGTGGGGTTTCTTGGAATATCAATATTTCTTTGATTGCATCTAATGTCAGAGCATGATCCGTTTTGTCTTCAACAAGATCCTTCGATTCTATTGTTGAAAAGCTCTTCCCTTCTTCTAAATCTCCCCATTCACACATTTCCTTGAACCAGCTTTCGTAGTCGGTTTCAATTTTCAAAGCTGCGTGAAGTTCTCTTCCTAGTACGATTTCCTCGCCTGAAGCAGTAGTGCGAATTGGCACTAATTGGTTGATAATTGAATAAATGCTTTCCATAAATTCCTTTTCTCCCCTTTCGTTTATCTGGGATAAATCCGTAACGTTTGTTACACTTGCATCTTACGTCATCTAACAAACATAATCAAGCCTATTATGCACTTTTTTGTTAGTGTAACTTACTTAAATTCCTGTATAATAGAATAAGAAATAAGGTGATATGAATGACTGTTGGTGAAAGAATAAAGTTGATAAGAAATAATGCTGATCTCAGCATGGAGAAATTTGGAAATAGAATTGGCATCGCTCGTTCATCTCTTTCTTTAATAGAAAAGGGAACTAATAATCCTAGCGAGCGAACACTTAAATTGATTTGTAATGAATTTAGAGTAAATTACGAATGGCTCACCGAAGAAAAAGGTGAGATGTACGACAATATTGGCGAAACTATTCTTGATAAGTTAGCTGAAGAATATAGGCTCAATGATTTAGATAAAACCGTTTTAGAAACCTATTTAGCTCTTACCCCCGAAGAAAAAGAGGGTATCTACGGTTTTGTAAATAACGTAATTAAAGCTAAGAAAAGGCAAGACCAATAAAAAGTCTTGTTTTCTTTTTAGATAAAATAAAAAAAAGAAGACCCTGTTTCCAAGATCTTCTTGATAGCGCTAGGTTGACCGTTCCCATTCTTTTACAGCTCGGGATCAAGCTTAGTAAGTCCAACCACATCTTACT
>CAZTNF010000176.1:0-2409 GCA_964615295.1 uncultured Erysipelotrichaceae bacterium
AGCTGCTAAACGCCGACGATAGCCGTAAGGCAAAAATAGGAAGTTGCTGGACATAGAAAAGCCTTCTATTTCACCCATAAGGGGAGATAGAAGGCTTTTTTCATTACTTTAATGATCCGAATAATGAAATCTACAGGCAATTATGACAATATTATTCCTGTCAATTGTATAGATTAGCCTATCCTTATCATTAATTCTTCTACTGTAAAAACCAGTTAATTCTCCAGTCAACGGTTCTGGCTTACCCAGTCCAGAGTGGCCATTTCTAGAAATATCTTTAAGCAGTTTATTAATTTTCTTTAATACTTTTTTATCCTGAGTTTGCCAAAATTCATAATCTGACCAACCGTTTTCGGTAAATAAATAATTCATTATTCAATGAGATCCCGTGCTTTCAAATTTTGATTTGTATACTGGTTTTTCGATTCAATCAACCACTCATAATTTGCTTTATCACTACAAATATAGGCATTCTCCAATAAGTTATTATAAGTCTCTTCTGATAGAACCACTACATTAGCATTATTTTTACGAGTTACAGTTAAAACCTCATAATCATTGGTAACAATATCAAATAAAGTCTTCATTTTTTCCCTTAATGTCGAATAATTTACAGCTAACATAACATCCTCCCTTGTACAAAATATTGTACTTTATTCTTAGTTAGCTTTCAAAATTTTTTCGATCTTGAATTCTTATCCACTTTTTTAAGCTAACAAACAGGAAAAGTTTTATTTCAACTGTTGTCGTACATGAGCATAATGTCATTACTTCAACTTAGGATGTTAGAGACCAAAAAGTGTGTCTATATCTTGGCTTAGAATAAACTCTTCTACTTTCTCATTTTCGTAAAACATCACCATGTAAAAAGGAAGATACAAGATATTGTTTTGAGCCATTACATTGCTTTTACAAAAAACAATTCCTTGTGAGATCGGAAGATCTTCATTTTCCAAAACTTTAGAGAGGGAGGCGTGTTTAGTGTAATCATTGCCTGACTTAATCTCCAAAAGATGAATTTTATTTTGCATTGAAACGACAAAATCCAATTCGATCCGTTTGTTATCATAGTAAAAAAGCGGTAATTCTTTGGCTCGTAGAGCTTGAGCAAATAGATTTTCTAAAATCGATCCAAAATTCACTTTCACGTTTCCTTGCAAAATCTCATATTGAATGTCTGTCGAATAACAACTACTTAAAAGTCCCGTATCACAAAGATAGAGGCGAAAGAGATTGCGCTTTACATTCTTCACAAGAGGAACTTGCAATTCGGACACGTTATAACAAGGAAGCCCGACTCCCGCTAGTTCTAACCAAACAAAGGTATGTTCATATCGTTCCATGCGAGCGGTTTTTTTCAGATGAGAAAGAAAGAACCGCCGATTTTTATCGTCCAATTGGCTAGGAATGGCGTTGAAGACATCTAATATTTTGACTTTTTCGTCATTGCCAGCGTATTGCATGATGTCGAGTCGATAGAGATCCATCAAACGCTTTTGAATTCGATTGATGGTCGGAATGCTTTGGGTATCCACATAAGCTTGGACAACTTCTGGCATTCCCCCTACCACCATGTATCGCCAGAAGAGCATTAATAATTTTTGATGGAGTCCTTCTTCAACAGGCGTTTTAGTTTGATAACATTCCTTCAAATAATTGATTGTTTCTTGACGCGTTTGAACCGCCCAAAGAAATTCTTCAAAGTCCATAGGAAACATAGGCAAAATTTCCTCAAATCCGACGGGCATCGATTTTTGAGAATGCAAATTTACTCCTAAAAGGGACCCTGTTTCGAGGACATCGACTCGATTGTTTTCCACCAAAAACTTTACTGCGCTGTGCGCTTCAGGACATTCTTGTATTTCGTCCAAAATCAACAAAGTCTTATGATCAATAAGGGGCTGATTGAGATGGGCTGATAGAGTAAACAAAATTTTTTCTGGATCGTTTGAAAGAAAATCCAATTTGAATTCTGGATTTTGGATAAAGTTAATTTCCCAAACGACTTCGTATTCATTGTGACCGAAAGTTCGAGCAATGGTCGATTTGCCAATTTGTCGAGCCCCTACGATGCATAGCGCCTTTTTCGCATAAGAATGCTTCCATTCCACTAAGCGATTATAAATTTTTCGTTTCAACATAATAGAAGGCCTCCTTTTTCTCTACTTTATCATGTGAAAACGTTCTATCTGCGACGTTTTTACATGAATTTTTGTTCTAATATGATCATTTTTGAATATAGGAAGCTTTAAGAGAAAATCGGAGAAATAAAGAATGAAAAAATTTGACAAAAGATAAGAAACAGGAGTATAAAAATCAAGGTGCTTTTTGTAGTTTATGGCTTCAAAAAGTTATTGTGAATTATTCAAAAATATTCACAAAAAGTGCTTGCCTATTCCTTTTCGGCAT
>CAZTNF010000177.1:0-2406 GCA_964615295.1 uncultured Erysipelotrichaceae bacterium
ATTCGCGCAAAGTAAGAGCGGGATAGAGCTTGTAAGCCTCCTTGAAATAATCCTACGGCTACAGCCAAAACCCAAAATTGCCAAACGGTGACCATAAATAAGGCAAAAATTGCAATTCCAAGGTAAGCTAAAATGCCCACTTTAATGAGCGATTCAGTCGATCGCTTATTGGCTAAGCGACCAAAAGCAATGGCTGAAGGAAAAGCCACAATCTGGGTCAGCAACAATGCCAAAAGCAAACCTGTTTGGTCAAGACCTAGGGAAGTTCCATAAGCGGTGGCCATATCAATGATAGTGTAGACACCATCGATATAGAAGAAGAAGGCCAACATAAATAAGAAAACCTTCTTTTGTTGGCGAATGCTTTTAAAAGTCTGAGCCAAGCGACCAAAGGTCTGACTAAAAATGGCTCCCGAACGCGGTAAAGCATGCGTCTGTTTATAGCTTGTCGCCAAGGGAAACGTACAACAGGCCCACCATACGCCATTAAGCATGAATACAATCATCATGGCGGTATTCATCGAAAGTCCTAAATTTTCTTGGCCTAAAATTAAACCAAGCGAAATAATAAAAGGAACGCAGCTTCCTAGATAGCCCCAAGCATATCCGCGAGCCGATACTTCATCCATTTGCTCCTCCGAGCATACATCCACCAACATCGAGTCATAAATGACCAAAGAGATGGAATACAACACTTTAGTCACCATGAAAAGCAATAGAAAAGCCAACCAATATTTTGGAATCCAAAAACAAAAGAGTAAAATCGCTCCTCCTAAAGCATTAAAGAGGAAGATTCGTTTCTTCTGATCGGGGAAGTCGGCCAAGGTTCCCATAATTGGACCCGCAATCGCTACACAAATGGTAGCAATGCTTGTCGCATAAGCCCACCAGCTCAAATATTGTGTTTCACT
Organism: uncultured Erysipelotrichaceae bacterium; assembly: GCA_964615295.1. GTDB lineage: Bacteria > Bacillota_I > Bacilli_A > Erysipelotrichales > Erysipelotrichaceae > Allobaculum. The sequence goes on from CAZTNF010000177.1 coordinate 912, forward strand.
CAATCCTTGAGAGATGGCCAGTCCATTGAAATAAATCGGTAAAATTGAAGCGGTCAATAATATAAAGGCGGAATTTCCGACATCATATAATATCCACTTCATATCCAAAGAAGAAAATTTTTTGGACATGGACTTGAAACTCCTTTCTTAGTTTCAGTCTAACAGCTCTGTTTTTTATTTTTGGTTTCGAGCGCTCAAGCATTCTTAACTCTTGGCTTCTCTTTTTAGGTAAGATCGAAGACTTGATTTTTATTGAAGCAAAAAAAAGAAAGGAGTTATGGTTCGATGTTTTGTGAACCCATAGAGAGTATTCTAAAAGAGAAAGACTATAAAATAAGGAGAAAAAGTTTATGAAAATTGTTTTACTGGAAGACTTAGCGATTTCTTCTAGTGAACTAGAAAACTATGTTCAAAAACTAGAAAGCTTAGGTCATACCTTTGTAGCTTATCCTAAAACAAGTGATTTGGAGACTCTAAAAAATGAAGTCAAAGATGCTGATGTCGTGATGTTAGCCAATATGCCTTTTCCCCTTGAGGCATTAGAGGCCGCTTCTCATGTGCAATTCATTGATGTCGCCTTTACAGGCGTTGATCACATTCCTGGAGCGGCTGCTAAAGAAAAAGGCATCACCATTTCTAATGCTTCTGGCTATGCCACTGAAGCGGTGGCCGAACTAGTCCTAAGCGAAATCATTTTTGATTTGCGAAAACTCGCTGCTTTACAAGCACGGGGAAAAAAGGGCCTTTCGAAAGAAGGAATTCGTGGACAGCTTTTGCAAGGAAAAACCATTGGCATTGTCGGTGCGGGAGTGATTGGTCGAGAAATCGCTCGTTTATGCAAAGCCTTTGGCTGCAAAGTACTCGGATACAATCGCTCTACCATTAACGATCCAAACTTTGATGCTCAATTGCCGCTTGAAGACCTCTTAACCCAAAGCGATATAGTCACTCTTCATGTCCCTTTTACTGGCCAAACGAAGGGATTGATTGGAAAAGAGCAGCTCAAAGCTATGAAACCTTCGGCAATTTTAGTCAATACAGCTCGTGGCCCTATAGTGGATGAAAAAGCGCTCATAGAAGCACTACAAGAAGGCACGATTGCAGGAGCAATTTTAGATGTCTTTGATCAAGAACCTCCTCTTCCTGCCGATTATCCACTTTTGGAATTACCCAACGTTATTTTGACTCCTCATATTGGTTTTGATTCCCAAGAGTCGATGGCCTTACGGGCGCAAATTGTCTTTGATAATCTCTTTGCTTGGCTCGATCATCAGCCCCAAAACGTGATTTAATTCTTCGCATCTTCAATTTGGATAACTATAGAAAAATGAGAGGATTCTCTATTCAAGTTGAAAAAAAACGCCAAAAGAAATGCCTTGAAGCAAACGAAAAAAAAACCAATCGCTAGGTCAAATTGACGAATGAAAAGGGATTTGTTAGTGTGTTTCTGTAGCAAAAATTTCGGACTAACAAAGAAAATTAGGCATTTGTAGAG
>CAZTNF010000178.1:0-2388 GCA_964615295.1 uncultured Erysipelotrichaceae bacterium
TCTTCACTTCTTTCTGGAGGATGTCTTAACCCTTTACGAGAAGCTAGAGCGCTGGAAAAGTGTTGAGTCCGAAGTGTTCTAGATCAGCGAGGCATGTTCAGGAGTCCGTTGCCGCATGCAAACAGCCGTTGGAAGCGGGTGCGACCCGCCACTGGTTCCGGCTGTGTCACGCTTTTAGAGGTGGCTAAATAGAAGTACAAAATGTAGAATGGTCATTTTTCTATGTTTGGTGAACCAGTAATACGAAACACTAATAAATTTGATGTAGAACTTAATAAGGATTGATCTCGTGAGATTGACCTTATTTTCTAGTCGCCTCCCTGATAAATCAAAAAAATGACCTGAGAATAAATTCACTCTTCTCAGGTCATTTTAATATTTATCATTTCAATATAACTTTTATTTTTATTATTGGCAATAAAAAGGTTTGTGATATACTTAAACCACACAAAAGAAAGAAGGTTTGAGTGGTTTAGAGTAAGATGAGAGCAATGAAATAATTTTTTATTGTTTCATTAAATTTTCAATAGTTGATCTTTTGAGATCAAAGAGACCATGATTCATGGTTTTATTAGCAAAGTTTAACTTCTTAAAGACTTTTTTCTAAAAAATGTCTTGAAGCAATCTTTGCTTCCCTATGGTTTGACGGGCGGATATTCCTTCTATTGAGACTCTCTTATGAGCATGAATTTCAAGACATTAGCACGACTTCATTTACTTTTTTGGGGGAGTATTCTCACTTTATATGAGAACTCAAAATTTTTCTTTTCTATTTCCAAAAAAAATGAATCGCTTGCTTTCTAGAAGAAACTTTTCTTCTCCTTAAATAAAGAAAGGTGATTTCATGAAAAAATATACTTCCTCTTCTTCCACTTTAATCGATGACGCTTATGCTGTTTCAATGGCAAGTGCGTTGCTCTCGTCTTTCTACTTTTTGTTTCAAAATCGTCCCGTTTCTTTTGAATGTGATGCGAGTAAAGATCCTACTTTCCAGCTTATGGTGGCTCGAAGCTTAGCTACTCAAAAAGGCTACGTATCTGATCTTCTTGAAGAGAAACAGGAGGCTATCCAAGAAAGAGCTCAAGATTTGGCCTATCGAGTTTTTAAAAATATCATCTCGGGTGATCTTCCCCAAGAAGATGTCGAAGAGGCTTTGAAGGTTCTCGATTTGGATAACGATTTAGACGAAGAATAGAAGTTTTTTCTTCAGGTTCTTCTCAATCGTTTTTCTCAGTTCAGATCCCTTTTCCTAGAGAAATGGATCTGAACTTTTTTATTTTTCCTAATCTATATAAAAAAAGCTTGTTCGTCCTAATGTGGAGACAAGCCTTTTTTATATAGGGAGATTTATTCAGATTCTAAAACGAGATTCAAAGCATTGGCAATTCCATCGTCGTAAACCGAAGTAGTGACATAATCCGCAGCAGCTTTAACTGGATCTTTAGCTGTTCCCATTGCGATTCCTAAACCGGCTTTTTCAAGCATGCCTAGATCATTGGTGGAATCTCCAAAAGTAACTGCTTCTGGCCAACTTAGATTTTCTTGTTTTAAGACTGCTTCAATTCAACGAGTTTTATCATTTTCTTTAGGGAAGATATCATAAGCAAAGCCTTCTGTTTTGACGTTGATTAAATCAAGACGAAGATCAGGATGCTTTTCCATAAAATTTTGAATTAAGCTAGGATCTTTGGTCATCACTACTGCATTGTAGGCAGGATGACGTTTGTGATAAGACAAAGTGGGATCATAAAATAAACCATCTAATGAATTCGTGTATTTGGCGAATTCGTAAGTGGGGTAGAAATTGTTATAAATATAAGAAGCATCTCCAAAGTGGATCATCAATCCTAGGTGGTGATCTTGTACCAAGGTCAACAAATCAGTAAGAGATTGGGAAGCAATAGGATTGGCATCCATAATGTTGAATTTTTGATCGAGGGTATATCCTCCATTAATCAAAATATATCCATCAAATTGGACATGATCCAAAATGGGGCGCAACATATTGAGCGGACGACCTGTAGCAGCATAAACCTTGAATCCATTGTTTTTTAAGGTTTGAATAGCCTGAATAGAAGAAGGCTGAACGACATCATTCTCCGTTTGATAGAGCGTTCCATCCATATCAATGAATACGATTTTCTTTTTCATATTTTTACTCCTTTCCGTCCTGGTTTTAGTGTAACAAAAATTTAACGTGGTCTTATTCTCGTGCTTAAAGAGGGGAGTTTCTAAAACAAGGGAGAATTTGAAAGAGATACAAAAAGAATCCCGATTAGTTTTCCAATTGCTTAGTCGTTAAAAAAATTGTGAAAAATTTTATTGACAATACTTCTCCTTTTAGATATGCTTGCAAAGCATGCAATGAGCGGCTGGGTCGCTCTTTTT
>CAZTNF010000179.1:0-2370 GCA_964615295.1 uncultured Erysipelotrichaceae bacterium
ATGGTGGCATAAAAACGTTATTTTATTTCTTTGCATTGAAATAAGATTTTTTTTGGTGTAAGGCCACTGTTCTATAATTTAACCCTACTAATTTGGCCACCTCTCCTGTAGTAAAATATTCTTTATTTACTTAAATATATCATGCTTATCACCTGACATTATTTCACTCCATTTAGTTAATTATGTTATGAAGTTGTTTACCCCTTTTTGTTTTCCCGCAAAAAACAATGATCCGGTTTTTAAAAGATCTTAAATATTATTTAAGATCTTTTTTTATCAAACAAAAGATTCCTTCGAATTGAAAACAAATTAGACTTCCTCCTTCAAGGTTCTATTTTAGGAAAGATTCTAGATTTAAAATCGGAAAAACCGTCTCAAGAAATTTTTCTCAAAAAAATAAAACTTTCCAGTTTATCTAAAATTATGCCTTCATTTCAAAAAAAGGACAAGAGATGAAAAGAGCGATCAGGATGCCTTACCAATTTATAAGAGAGTAAAACTTAAAAAACCGCCCGAGGGCGGTTTTGACTATTTTTACTTTGCGAGTTCTTGGGCTCGAACTTCGCGTATCACATTCACTTTAATCTGTCCGGGATAGGTCAATTCAGATTCGATCTTATCGCGAATCTCTCTTGCCATCTTGAAGCAGGCCATGTCATCCACTTGTTCTGGAATCACCATTATGCGAATCTCGCGTCCCGCTTGAATCGCATAAGCTTGGCTAACCCCTTCAAATCCACTAGCAATTTTTTCAAGATTTTCAAGACGCTCCACATAGGCCTGAGCGGATTCTTTTCGAGCTCCTGGTCTTGCCGCCGAAATGGTATCTGCAGCAATCACCAAATGGGAGGTCAAAAATTTTGGTTCCACATCGCCATGATGGGAAGCAATGGCATTGAGAATAATTTCTTTTTCGCCATGTTTTTTACAGAATTTATAGCCTAAATCCACATGACTTCCTTCTTGTTGATCGATATTGAGTGCTTTACCAATATCGTGCAACAATCCAGCACGTTTAGCCATGTGTTGATTCAGTCCTAGTTCTGCAGCCATTGTTCCAGCAATGAGAGCAACTTCGATCGAATGTTGCAAGGCATTTTGTCCATACGAGAAACGATACTTTAAAGTACCAATCAATCGAACAATATCGCGATCGATGCGGCCAATGCCCAATTTAAACACCGTTTCTTCACCGGCTTTTAAAATTTCGGCATCGACTTCATGCTGGAATTTTTTCACAACGTCTTCAATTCGACCTGGTTGGATACGCCCATCGCGAATCAAATATTCAAGAGAGAGTCTTGCTACCTCACGTCGAATTGGATTAAAGCACGTAATCGTGATCAGATCAGGTGTATCATCAATATTCAGTTCGACCCCCGTGGCTTGTTCAAAAGCACGGATGTTGCGTCCTTCACGTCCAATGATACGTCCTTTCATTTCCTCGCCTGGAATGGGGACAACAGAAACGGTGCGGTCCATCGTTTCTTGTTGGGCCATTCGTTCAATAGCAAGAGCAATGATTTCTTGCGCTTTGCGAGATGCGATCGACTTAGCATTGTCTTCTTGGTCTTTGATGTACGCCACCGTTTCGTGTTCCATCTGTTTTTCCACAAGAGAAAACAACTCGTCTTTCGCCTCTTGGCTCGTCATACGCGCGACCCCTTCGAGGACTTCAATTTGGCGATCAATTTCGGCTTGAAGCTGTTTTTCCTTATCGTCTAAGGTCGCTATGCGCTCGTTGATTCGCTTTTGTTGAGAGCTGAGATCCTTTTCTTTTTGGATCAGCGTTTCCTCACGGAAATTTAAATTATCTTGGCGTCGCAATACCGCATTTTCCAAATTGGTGACTTCTTGGCGACGTTCTTTAATTTCCTTTTCCGCTTCCACTTTTAAATCATGAACTTGGGTTTTGCCATCGAGCACAGCTTGTTTCAATTTCGCATCCGCTTCACTTTGGGCCTGCGTCAAGATTTGTTGTGCCTGTTGCTGATTTTTGTTTAGACCCGCTTTGGTATAAGCAACCATAATGAAAATGCCAACCAAGAGGCCTACAATCCCGGCCAGAGAAATCCAAAAAGCTACCATGTTCTCTGTCCTTCCATAAATAAAGCACATCAATTATAACAAATCACCTTTTTTTGTCCATGTTACGCCGCTTGTCTTCCATATTCCTCTTTCAAAACGTCAAACTCAAAAGAATTTATTTTTATTCTTTTTACTTTCCTGAAGCGGTTTCAAAGCGAAAAATAAAAAAAGCGGAGATTTTCTCCGCTGCATCAACAAAATATCGATTAAGCTTCTTCGACAGCAAGCACTTGTCTGCCTTTGTATTGACCGCAGCTTGGGCATACTTTATGAGAAAGTTTG
>CAZTNF010000180.1:0-2364 GCA_964615295.1 uncultured Erysipelotrichaceae bacterium
CGACTTGAAAGGTATCGGCTCCAAAGCCTTTGCCCTTCCAGACGCTGCCATCTTCCAAAATGAGCAGTCTGTCCATTGTATTTCCTCCCAAAAATTTTTCTTTCTCTTCTCTATTTTCAGTGTTTTCTTCAAATCAATGCGAATACAATTGTTGATTTGAAGCTAAAAGGCTTCAAGCCTATTCTTTTTTCCTTATGAAGTGTTGAGGTTTCTTTCTTAAAAAGCTAGTTGTCCTAAACAAGTTTTAAAAGTGCTTGTAGCTTATGAGGCAAAGGAGCTTAAACTAATGCGCTTTCAGTACGTTTAAAGACCAGTTGACCATTTACCCAAGTTTGATCGATTTGCACCACACTTTTCCAGCCGCCAAAGGGAGAGTTTTTTCCTTTTGAATAAAAGGTGGTGGGATCAATGATAGTTTCACTTTCCAAGTTAGCTAAGAAGAAGTCTGGGCGATATCCCACTTTTAGCTCACCACTTTTTTCTAAACCAAAGCGCTGAGCGGGTTTTTTGGCCATCCATTCCAAGAGCTGTTTTAGGCTCCAGCGCTTTTCGTTGTATACGAATTGGGTGTACAACAAGGGAAAAGCGGTTTCTAAAGAGACAATCCCAAAAGGCGCTTTGTCCATAGGTCGACTTTTTTCCTCTACGGTATGAGGAGCATGATCGTTGGCGATGAAATCAAGAGTTCCATCTTCCAACCCTTCAATTAAAGCTAAGCGATCGCTGTGGGTGCGCAAAGGAGGATTCATCTTTTCCATTGGGCCTTTGACATCCTTGTCTTCTAAAAGCAAGTGATGGGCCGTAACTTCAGCTGAACAATTGACTCCCTCTTTTTTGGCCTGACGAAGGGCCTCTACACTTTCTTTAGCCGAGATGTGATCGGCATGATAGGCAACTGGAATTTGGCGAGCGTACTCTAAATCGCGAATGAGTTGAGCACTTTCACAAGCTGACGGAATCCCCACCCAGCCATTGGCCTGGGCATAGGGGCCATCATGGACGCTTGATCCAGGAGCGCGATAATTCATGTCTTCCGTATGGCAGGAAAAGAGAACATCGGCTGCGACCGCTTTTTTCATCGCCTCTTTCATCACGTCGCCACTCGCTACACCCACTCCATCATCGGAAAACCAACGAATGCCCAATTTTTTTAAAGCGGTATAATCGGTTGGTTCCATCCCTGCTTCGTTGTTGGTGATGGTGCCAAAAGGAAAGACTCGTACCCAAGCGTCTTGATCGATTTTGGCTAAGTAGTCTTGCATGGCTTCAGGCGTAGAAGGATAGGGCTTTAAATTGGGCATCGCAAACACGGTGCAAAACCCACCCGCTGCCGCCGCCTTGGTTCCCGTAGCGATGGTTTCTTTTTGGCTATACCCTGGTTCACGCAGATGAACGTGGGTGTCGATCAGTCCTGGTAACAAAGCTAGTCCTTTTCCATCCAAAATAGTGATGTCTTCACCAAGCGTCTTGCGCTCGATTGTGGGGGCTAACGCTAAAATTTGAGTGTCATCAAAGAGCATCTCAGCAGGTTGTAATGCGTCATCATAAAAGATTTGGACGTTGGTAAACAATGTTTTCATCACACATCACTCCTTCCAAAAGGAGGAAAGCCAAGGGCATGCTTAATCATCGCCTTACGGATCAAAACGCCATTGGCCATTTGTTGGAAAATGCGGCTTTTATCGGCTTCGACTAAATCAGAGTCAATTTCTACTCCCCGATTGACAGGAGCCGGGTGGAGAACAATGGCATGCTCCTTCAAACGAGCATATCGTTCTTTAGTCAGCCCATATTTTTCCAAGTATTCAGCATCGCTCATTCCGTCTAGAGCTGCTCCTCGTTCGCGTTGAATGCGAAGTAACATGACGACATCGGCCCATTCAATGTTTTCATCGAAGTCGGTAAATGGATATCCCTCTCGTTGCCATTCCTTTGGACCGGAAAAGCGCACCTCGGCACCAAAGCGTTCTAAAGCTTCTTTATTGGAAGCAGCTACTCTGGAATGGGCCACATCGCCACAAATCAACACATGCAATCCATCGAGATGACCAAACTCGTCATACATTGTCATCAAATCCAAAAGGCATTGGGAAGGATGATTGCCTGTGCCATCGCCCGCATTGATGATGGGAATATTGAGGCTTTCTAGTTCTTTAAAATACTCATCTTCGGGATGGCGAATGATCAATAGGCCATAGCCAATCGCTTCAAACGTTTTGACGGTATCGTAAAGACTTTCTCCCTTAGTAAGAGATGAACTTTCGGCTTGAAAGTCTACGCTACGCAAACCCAATTGATTCTCAGCGCTCAAAAATGAGTAGTGAGTACGCGTCGAAGGCTCAAAAAAAAGATTAGCAGTTAAAG
>CAZTNF010000181.1:0-2283 GCA_964615295.1 uncultured Erysipelotrichaceae bacterium
ATTTGCAGATTTCTCTACAAACGGACTAAATTTTAATCAAAAAGAGCCATGTGAACGGTTTATGTTCTTTTAAAAAGGATTTCATGCATGGTGCGAGAAAAAGAAAGAATTCCTTCTTTTCTCTCGCCCTCCTTTCTTTATAACAAGGAAAGATAAAATTCATTTTAATTTGAAAAATGAAGTCTCGCTTTCGTTTCCATAAACAAAAGCGAGATTTTTTAATGAAATAATTAAGTAGATTTAGAAACCTACTTCTACTTAAAAATTCTTAATTGTAGTGAACGTATTTACGAGACACCATTAAGTTGATAATTGTAATGGTCAGAACAATTAAAAACAAAATGATCGCAGCTGCGGAAGCGTAAGAAGGATAGCCGCCTCCATCGCGATACAACATATCGAAGACATACCCAACCATCGTATTCATTCCCGCAGAATTTAAGTTGGTACCAAATAAAGCCACAGCATCGCTATACGCTTTGAAGGCCCCAATAAAGCCCGTGATCACCAAATAAAAAATAGAAGGAGAGATTAAGGGGAGAGTAATCTTCCAAAAAATACGGGAAGGAGAAGTTCCATCAACCCGAGCTGCATCGTAATACATAGGATTGACGCTCGCTAAAGCACTTGTCAAAATTAAGATTTTAAACGGCATAACAATCCAAATAGTATAGAAACAAAGAACGAACATTTTAGCCCAATATGGACCTTCAATAAAGTCTACGGGAGTACCACCAACCATACTGATTAACATGTTGACAAAGCCTTCCGAATAGGGAGTTTCTTTAAATAAGACCATAAACACCATGCCTACAGCTAAGGTGTTGGTAACATAAGGTAAAAAATAAACTGTTTGAAACACAGAACGCAATTTCTCAATACGAGTTAAGGCAAAAGCAATCATTAAAGAGATCGCTGTAGAAAGAGGAACTGTAATAATTACCAATAAGAAGGTATTCAATAAAGCTCGAGTAAAATACGGATCATGTAAAACATAGGCATAATTGTAAAAACCAATTCCGAAATAGCTTTGAGAGGTAGAACTGTATCCTTCTTCAAAAGAATAGACAAAGACATCAATTAAGGGATAGACCAAAAAGGCGGCTAGAAATAACAAAGCCGGAAGCAAATACAAGAAGGCCTTTAGGTTTTGTTTCTCCATACCCTAAGCCTCCAGAGGACGCAAATCCTGATGGTCTAAACGCTCTCCAGTTTGGGGATCAAACAAGAACACTTTATGAGGTTTTAAATCGAAATGAACATGTTGACCTGGCACATGAGACCAATCATCTGCAGAAATAATCGAACGAATGGAGGCGGATTGGCTAGCCGGATTTTTAGAAAGAATGCTGACATCTCGGCCTAAAATCTCAGGTCGAATCATTTCATTTTTCAAATGGCCATCGGGATTCAAAATAAATCCTTCTGGACGAATTCCAATCGTGACTTTTTGATCTTTTACACTTGGAGCCACTAATACCGCATCACCATTGATATAAAGTTTCCCATCTTTGACTTCTCCCTCAAAAATATTAATGGGAGGAATGCCTAAAAATTGGGCCACAAATTGATTGGCTGGATTGTCATATACCTTTTGGGGAGAATCAATTTGTTGGACAACCCCATCCTTCATGACCACAATCAAGTCAGAGATACTCATTGCTTCATCTTGATCATGGGTGACAAAGATCGTAGTAATTCCTGTTTCTTGTTGAATTCGGCGAATTTCTTCTCTCGTTTGAAGGCGTAGACGAGCATCCAAATTTGAAAGTGGTTCGTCTAAGAGGAGAACACGAGGTAATTTCACTAAGGCTCGAGCAATCGCCACACGCTGTTGTTGGCCCCCCGAAAGCTCAGCTGGTTTGCGATCCAATAAGCTATCGATATTCACAAGCTTGGCGGCTTCTACCACTCGTTTTTCCATTTCTTCTTTGGATAATTTATCGTTGCCTTTGAAATTTTCGAGCGGAAAGCGAATGTTATCGCGTACAGTTAAATGGGGATACAAAGCATAGTTTTGAAATACCATACCCACTTCACGTTCTTCCGCTGGTAAATCGGTGACATCTTTATCCCCAAATAAAATTTTTCCACTCGTTGGCTTTAAAAGACCACTGATCATATTCAAAGTCGTTGACTTTCCACAACCAGAAGGCCCAAGCAACCCAACAAGCTTTCCATCAGGAATGACAAAGTTTGCATCGTTAACGGCAATGACTTCCGTCTTGTTCTTTTTTCCCTTACCAGGAAATTTCTTGGTGAGATGTTCTAAATCAATTTCCA
>CAZTNF010000182.1:0-2238 GCA_964615295.1 uncultured Erysipelotrichaceae bacterium
CTTACGAAATCAATCACATGAAAAAAGGCCACTATGTGGTTATGTACTGCACGGCTGATAACGAAGGAATCGAAGAATTCCAGCGTCTTTGCCGGATCAACAATAACGTTATTCGCGTAATGGTAATTAAAAAGGAAGAAGAGAAGTAAGAGGGCGACGGTATGATGAATCGGGTAGATTTAATCGGCCGCCTGACGCGAGATCCTGAATTGCGTCGCTCCGCCAATGGCAATAGCGTGCTTCGCTTTTCACTTGCGGTGGATCGCAGAATTAAGCAGCCCGGTGGACCGGAAGCTGACTTCATTTCCTGTGTGGCGTTTGGGAAAACAGCGGACAATATGGCTCGCTTTTTGCACAAAGGCTCTTTGATTGCGGTAGAAGGCTCCATTCAAACGGGCAGTTACATCAATCAACAAGGGGCTAAAGTCTACACTACGGACATCATCGCAAACCACGTTCAATTCTTGGAATCGAAAAAGGCTAGCCAAGGCTATGAGGCGTCCAACAATGCGTATGGAACGCAGTCCTATGGAGGAAGCAATTACCAAAATCAGGGCTACAATGGCTATCAAGGGTATGGATCCGATCAACCCTATGGCGGCTACCAAGACTCTTACCAAAGCAGTGGATATTCAAGCCAACCAAATCCATATGCTCAAAGCGTAGACAATGGCTTTACTACCCCTGCTCCCGCCAAACCGGCAAGACCAGCCGCAACACCTAGTTATGGCAATGCGGATGAGAGTGAAGATATGAGCGATTTATTTGATACTTCGCAAACACTCGATATTTCTTCAGACGATTTACCATTTTAGACAGAAAGGAGATCCGACACATGGCTTTCAAAAAACAGCGCATGGGACGCAAAAAAGTATGTTACTTTACTCGTAACAAAATTAAAGAAATCGACTACAAAGATGTAGAATTGCTCAAACGTTTCACCAATGCGAACGGAAAAATCGTTCCTAGACGTGTAACGGGTACCCGCGCAAAATATCAAAGACAATTGGCTACCGCTATCAAACGCGCTCGTCAAATGGCTTTGTTACCATACGTTATTGACTAGTTTTATTTTCATATCTTAAAGTCTCTACTTAAAAAGTAGGGACTTTTTTTATGCTTCATCCTAAACTCATCTTAAAGCTAAGAAGAAAGGAAATACGATGCAAGCGGATTATCATATCCACACACAATTTAGTGATGATTCAAATTATCCTATAGAAAACGTTGTACAAGATGCTATTTTTCGTGGCCTAGATGAAATTTGCTTTACTGATCATGTCGACTATGGAGTGAAAGTAGATTGGGATAGTGGCCAAGAAATCCCGTATCGCTTAGATGTCCCGCTTTTGAATGTCGATTATCCTCGCTATATAGAGGAGATCAAGCGTCTCAAATCGATTTACTCCAGCCAAATTCAGCTAAAAATGGGGCTTGAGTTTGGCCTTCAAGTCCATACCATAGAGGCCTTCGAAAAACTCTTTTTGCGCTATTCTTGGGATTTCATCATCTTGTCATCAAGTAAACGATCAAGAATTTTGGACGCAAGATTTTCAAAGGGGAAAAACTCAAAAAGAGTACAATGAACGCTATTATGAAGAACTCTTCCAAGTGATTCAGCGTTATAAAAATTACAGTGTCTTGGGCCACTTGGATTTAATCACGCGCTATGACAAAAACGGAATCTATCCTTTTGAAAAAGTAAAGCCTCTCATCACTAAAATTCTAAAAATCGTGATTGAAGATGGAAAAGGTTTGGAACTGAATACGTCCTAAGCGAAAGCATGCAGTAATTAAGAAATATAATATTATAGAAACACAAGAATAACAGATCAAAAAAGAGGTGAAAGTCATGGCAAACAAGGCATTCAAATTCAGAATATATCCAACCTCGGACCAAAAAGTTTTGTTGGCTAAGACTTTCGGCTGTGTGCGTTTCATCTATAATCAAATGCTATCCGATAAAATTAAGCATTATGAAGAAACCAAGCAAAAGCTGAACAATACGCCTGCACAATACAAATCGGAGTTTGAGTGGCTAAAAGAGGTTGACAGTCTTGCTCTTGCAAACGCTCAAATGAACCTGCAGAAAGCCTATAACAACTTTTTTAGAAGTCCTAAAGTCGGTTTTCCCAAATTCAAGTCCAAGAAATCTAATCGCAGGAGCTACACAACGAACTATATCAATGGGAACATTGTGATTGAAAACGGTTATATAAAACTTCCCAAAGTCGGTCT
>CAZTNF010000183.1:0-2232 GCA_964615295.1 uncultured Erysipelotrichaceae bacterium
GCCAAGAAATTCATCCTCAAGTGTATCCTACTAAACCACTTACGACTCGCCAAGCCAACAAGGCGGCACGTACGCTAGAAAAACAAAAAGCTAATCAGCCCTCTCGTCAAAGCCGCAATTGGCCGGTAAAAGTCGAAGAGAGTTCAAGCTAACAAAAAAAGCTCTTGGATCAAGTCATTCAAGAGCTTTTTTATTAACGATTTTTTTGAATCATATCGAGTTTAAGATCGAGAAGTTTTTCGGAAAGATCAATGTAGTATTCCTGAGGATTGGAGAAACGCTTAATTTCATCCCAAAGCGTTTCTTGTTCGCGTGCACAGTAATCGCGAATACCAATTAAAGAAGGGGAGCGATAAACGAGTTCTCCATTGATAAAAATTGGAACCAAAAGCTCACGAATTTCGTAAGTATCGGCTTCAAACGTCTTATTTTTCCACTTATTCATGGGATGGTACACGGTTAAATCTTCATGAACGTCAATGACTTCATCCGATAAAGTCATTAAATCAGCAAGTGCTTTACCATCTTCCAAGTTGTAAATGCGATAGAGCTTCTTATCCCCAGGATTCGTGATCTTTTCCTCATTTTCTGAAAGTTTAATGCGTGGAACCATTTTCCCATCTTTAGAAATGGCTGCTAGTTTGTAGACTCCACCAAAAACAGGAGAATTTTTGGAGACAATCATATTTTCGCCTACTCCATAAGAATCGATTTTGGCTCCTTGGCGATCGACCAGAGATTCAATGAGGTATTCGTCAAGCGAATTGGAAACTACAATGGAGCAATCCTGCATTCCTTCTTCATCTAAACGACGACGGATCCGTTTAGACAAATAAGCCATATCCCCAGAATCAATACGGACTCCTTTTAAACGGTAGCCATTGGGTTCCAAGTAATCTTTAGCTACCTTGATGGCATTTTCTAATCCTGATTTAAGCGTATTATACGTATCAATCAATACCGTACAAGAATCGGGATACGTTTTGGCGTATTCCAAGAAGGCATCGTATTCATTATCAAAGCTTTGGACAAACGAATGCGCCATCGTTCCTAAAGCGGGAATCCCAAACTGCTTTCCGGCTTCGGTATTGGCAGTTCCATGCACGCCCGCAATAAAAGCCGCACGCGCTCCTTGAACCGAGGAATCAAAGTTATGAGCGCGACGGGCACCAAACTCCATAACCGCTTTTCCCTTAGCTGCTTGGACAATGCGACGAGCTTTAGTGGCAATGAGCGTTTGATGATTGATCGCAAGCAACATAGCCGTTTCCACAAGCTGAGCTTCAATGAGTGGAGCGCGGACTTTGATTAAAGGCTCATAGGGAAACACAGGAGTTCCTTCGGGCACGGCCCACATATCTCCAGTAAAGCGAACTGTGGAGAGGTATTCTAAAAACTCCTCACTGAAACGATTAAGACTTTTTAAATAGGCAATTTCTTCTTCGCCAAAGTGCAAATCTTGGATATATTCAATGATTTGATTGAGCCCAGCAAAAATGGCCAATCCCCCATTATCCGGATTACGCCGATAAAACAAATCAAAGACCACTTCTTCGTTTTTGCCTTCATTAAAATACACTTGACTCATAGTCAATTCATAAAAGTCCATGACCAAGGATAGGTTTCTTCCATCTTTCATACAAGTTTTTGACCCTCTGTAAGTTGTCTTCCTTTCTTCTTTCTCCTTTTTAGAAAGAATTCTATTTTTATCTTTTACTTTAATCTAAATCGTTTTTCCTTTGTAAAAATAGATCCTTTTTCTCGATAATTGTTCAAAACTGAGAAAAGAAAAAAGCCGAAAGAATAATCTTCCGACTCAAAAAGAAATAACTTTATTCTTCCATCTCTCCTACCAATGGATCTTCAAGAGGATCATCTAAGACTTCTCCCGTTTCCAAATCAATGTTTTCCAGTTCTAAAAAATCGGAATCGGTTTCTTCAGAAGGTTCTATGATCTCTTCTTCCTTGGCTTTGGAGGATTTTTTACGCGTCTTTTTCGCCTTTGCTTGATCTTCTGCTTCGATATCTTCACTTAAACTAGAACCGTTAATGAGAGCTTGTACTTGCGATTCAATCTCCTGACAAATATCTTCATTGGCGCGTAAAAATTCCTTAGCCGCTTCTTTTCCCTGTCCAATCCGTTTGCCCTGATAGGAATAAAAGCATCACGCTTGTTTTATGATGCCATTGTCTACGGCCAAATCAAGAAGCTCACTGAGCATATTGAGACCT
>CAZTNF010000184.1:0-2212 GCA_964615295.1 uncultured Erysipelotrichaceae bacterium
AAAAATGGCATCAAAGCTTATGTATTTGAAAGCCTTCGTCCTACTCCAGAATTGAGCTTTGCGGTTCGTCATCTTGGCTGCTTTGGCGGCATTATGATCACAGCAAGCCACAACCCAAGACAATATAATGGTTACAAACTTTACGATTCTAAAGGCTGCCAACTTATTCCTAGCTTGGCCGAACAAGTTATCGAAAAAGTTAATGCCATTGATGATGAATTGGCCATCTCTTCTGAAATTCCAGATGATGTTCGTGAAGAACTCGTTACAGTAATTGGAGAAGATGTTGATCGTCCTTATTATGAAGCCGTTAAGAGTATTCAACTCAACCCCGATGTAGAAAAAAATATCAGCATTGTATTCTCTCCCGAACACGGTACCGCTAATGTTCCCGTGCGCACTATTTATGAGGAAACCGGCTACGATTGCATTCCTGTTTTAGAACAATGCACTCCAGATCCTGATTTCTCCAATACCCCAACGCCAAACCCAGAACAATCTGGTGCGTATGAATTGGCTTTGGATTATGCTAAGAAAAATGATGCCGATATCATCTTAGTTTGTGATCCTGATGCAGACCGCATGGGTGTTGGTGTAAAACACGATGGCGAATACGTTGTGATGACAGGGAACCAGTCAGGTGCTGTTTTACTTGAATACATCCTTGATCAAATGGAAAAGAAGGGCATTATGCCTGAAAATCCTGTTATGTTTAACACGGTTGTTACCTCTGATTTAGGCGAAAAAGTGGCTCAATCCCATGGGGTAGATACTGAAAAGACTTTAACTGGTTTCAAATTCATTGGTGAAAAAGTAGCGAAGTACGAACAAAACCACCAGAAAAATTATGTATTCGGTTATGAAGAATCCTATGGTTCTTTAATTAAACCTTTTGTTCGTGATAAAGATGCGCCTCAAGCTTGCTTAATGCTTGCGGAAGCAGCTGCTTACTACAAAGATCAAGGAAAAGACTTAGTGGATGTCTTAGAAGAACTCTATGCTAAACATGGTACCTATGAAGAAAGCCAAGTAGCCGTTGAACTCGAAGGAGAAGCTGGAGCCAAGAGAATTCAAAAGATCTTAACCGATCTTCGTCAAGACGAACTCAAAGAAATTGCAGGGGTACCTGTGGTTCGCTTTGAAGACTTCAATGAAGCTGTAATCAAAGAAAACGGCGAAACAAAACCTCTTGAAGGTTTTGTAAAATCTGACGTTTTGAAATACTTCTTGGAAGATGGTAGCTGGATTGCCGTTCGTCCTTCTGGAACTGAACCAAAGTGTAAGTTCTACTATTGCGTTCGGGGTACAGATCATGCGAATGCCAAAGAAAAAACAGCCGTTTACCAAAAAGCGATGGCTGAAATCACTGGCGTTTAATTTGTTTCCTTTAGACAGGATGGATCTTCTTCATCCTGTCTTTTCTTTTTTTAAATTAATTTTGGGTATAGACAATCTGAGTTACACAAAGGTCAAAAATAAAAGAGAAAAAGGAATTTCTCTAAAGAAAAAAGATCTTTGAATTCTAAAAAAAGTGTTGACTTCCTCTATATAGATTGATAAGCTATGAGAGCTTTGTGAAAATAAAAATATTTTACACAAGCCCGAACGATGCATTCAGCTTCGTTGCAGCTCACTTCTTCTTTTGTAGGCGGCTTAAGCTAAAAAGTCGTCTTCGAAGGAGCCCAGACAAATTCATAATTGTCAGGGTCTGAATCAAATTAGAAGGATTAGAAGAAGATAAGCAGAAAAAAATGTATAGTTGGCTTAGCCAATGTTTGGAATTACCGATTTCAGCCTGACCTCTACTTTTGGCTTCCAAAAGAAGAATGGTTGCGAAAAATGAACTGTATGTATCAAGAGGACACCGTGAAAAAATCGTTCAAGTTTAAGACAAGAAAGCCTAACTGATTTCATCATAATATCTCTAAAAAATCGTAGGTTCTCGTCTTACTGAATGTCACGCTTGAACTCTTTATAGAAGAGAAGACTATAGTCTTCTCTTTTTTGCTTTTATCTTGACAAATTGATTCATATCTTTTATAAAAGAAAAGCTATTCCCAAAAGGGAAGATCAATCGCTTTCATTTTGAGCCAATAGCTTTTGTGAATTATTTAAAAATATTCACAAAAAGTGCTTGCCTTTTCCTTTTTGGCATGGTACTATATCCAAGCGTTAAGGGAATCCCAAAACGCTTAACAGCCTTTATCTAAGT
>CAZTNF010000185.1:0-2162 GCA_964615295.1 uncultured Erysipelotrichaceae bacterium
CCCAAGTGTGGGCTAAAGGAGGAGAAGGCGCCATCGATTTGGCCAACCAAGTCGTAGAGCTTTGCGAACAGGATAACGATTTTGCCCCTCTTTATGATGTCAATGACAGCATCGAAGACAAAATCAGTGCCATTGCCCAAAAAGTCTATGGCGCTTCAGGGGTAGAATTTAGCGAAGAAGCCAAAGACCAAATCGAACAATTCAAAAAGTTTGGCTGGGATAAAATGCCCGTCTGCATGGCCAAAACCCAGATGTCTTTAAGCGATGATCCCAAACGCATGGGGGCTCCTAAGGACTTCACCATTACCGTTCGAGAACTGCGTCCTTCTTTAGGGGCTGGATTCATTGTTGCCTTAACGGGAAAAGTACTCACGATGCCAGGTTTGCCCAAACATCCAAGTGCTTTGGATATGGATATTGACGAAAACGGAAAAATTACTGGCTTATTCTAAAAAAAAAGACCACGGTTGAGCTCTTACAAAACGAAAGAGCCTCCGTGGCCTTTTTTACAAGGAGAGATTTAACATGAAAATGAAATTATGGGAGGCTATGTTGGCTTTTTCATTAGCGTTGAGTGGATGCTCGAGATCAACAACTCTACTTCCAGATCAATCCATTACCGCCCAAAATGCCCCCAACGATCTTTTTAAAACGATTGCTCAAATCACCGCTCTCAGTGATCCAAATAAACTCAAAGACATTATTCCTGAAATTTTAGAAAATACCACTTATCCTTGGAATAGTGTTCTCAATTATTCCACCTTTCGCATGATGGAATTTGACTATAAGGAAAAAGATCAGATAGATACTCCTTTTATAGAAAGTTCGAGGATCTTATTGAAATCGTATAAAGTCTTGGCGAGTACAGGCCAATGCTTTTATGCATTGGATGGAAAGAAAAACGAGAGCCATACCATATACACCATTTCGCAAAAAGATCGAAAGAGCCAAAAAGAAGTTCTTCTATTTCTTGAGGATGTAGATCCTCTCAAAAATATGAGCGACCTTAACAATGCCGAAGTAAAAATTACGCATCTTGAAAAGAAGAAATGTTTAGAGTTTCCCGAAAATTTAAGTATTAAAAAAGAAAGAGAAGCAGCTCAAGCCTTTATTCTTGCCCCTATCAAGGATCTTTTCGAAAACCAAGAGACAATTTTGCCTTTTATCCGACCAGACCAATTCGATTTTTCATTCGTACAAAGAAATGGAAGTTATATTTTGCGGGCTACCTTCAATGATTCAAAGAGTCTAGAGGATTTGCTCAAAGAACATCCCGGATATGTGCCCCAAAAAGAACAGCTTACTACACAAAGAGAGGAAAGTTTGATTCTCCTTGATTCCTATCAAGTCCAATTTGCCGATTGGACACTCAATCTCAATGAGAACGGGGGATTGAACGCTTGGAACGAACATATCATAGAAAGAATGAGTCAAGAAAAAACTGCCCCTCAAGAGGTGAGAGAGATAGACTATTTCAATTCAAATCAACTAAAAGAAGAACCTTTAGAATGGAAAGATTTTTTTGAATTGCTTTTTCAATCAGTTCAAAATGGTACTCTAAAAGAAGGAGATGTCTTCACTCTCTTTGATGCCAAGACTCTTTCCAAGGAAGACTAATCTTTAAGTAAATTCTCTATTAAGATGAAAGTCCTTTTCTTTATTAAGCATAAATTCATTTCGCAGTTTATCTGGCAATAAGTATAGGTTAGCTCTCTATATAGAGAAGAGCTTTTATCAATAGACTATGACTTAAGTTATTTAAAATGGACCCAAAAGCCAGAGAAGATGAGGCCTAGAGAAGAATTTAAGATAAAATAAAAGATCAGGAAAAGATGGTATGGATAAAAAACAAAAAATGAAAAAAGGACGCAAGGCTATCAATGGGCAGATCCCCCTTGGAGATACCATCATGGATTATGTTTCCTTTGGGAAAGGAGATCAAGCTTTAATCCTTCTTCCTGGATTATCCGATGGACTAAGAACAGTAAAGGGATTGGCTCTCCCTCTAGCCTGGAGCTATAGAGCATTTGCTAAAGAGTATAAAGTATTTGTTTTTAGTCGCAAAAACGAGCTTCCCCCAAACTATTCCACAAGAGATATGGCGGCTGATCAAGCCAAGGCTATGGAGGCACTTGGAATTACCAAAGCCTATGTGATGGGGG
>CAZTNF010000186.1:0-2077 GCA_964615295.1 uncultured Erysipelotrichaceae bacterium
ATGAAACTTCGGATAAAACTACGATCAGTTCTCAAAATACTGACAAAATAAAGTCTGAAGATTCTTCCCTCCAATCCACAAGCATTGATAAAACTGAACAGTCTGTCATTCAATCCGATTCTAAAAAGAGTGACAACTATTTTCTAAAAGATGATGATGGAGATTCTACGGATAAGACAAAATCCAATTCCAATAAAGAAACCAATCAAGTAAAATCAGAAACTTCTTCCACTCAATCCAAAAGTTCTGATAAGACTCTAACTTCCACTACTCAATCGAGTGACAAAGGAAAAACTAATTATTTCGAAAAAGAAGAATCAAGTAGTAATACGAGGAGCAAATCGGAAACAAAATTAAATCCCCAAAAAGAAGTGAATTACTTTGATAAGAATTCTGAAAATAGTACAGAAAATAAATCCAAAACTGTGACTAATAATAGCGATAAAGAAGATAAATCTGTTACGGTTTTGGATAAGTCAAACACTAAAGAATCTACGAGTGATACTAAAAAATCTTCTTCAAGTGTAGCCACTCAAAATGGCAAAGCTTCTAATGGGAAGGATAAAGACAAAGATGTAGCTTCTTATGGATCATCTAAAGAAGATGAAATCGATGCTTCCTTAGATAAAGATTCTAGCTATAGTGAAGATTCTTCTGATGAAACTTCAGCTCCCATTTATTATTCTTTTCCAGAATTTGCTGGAACTTATACAGTAACAGGAGCAGATTGGAGTAATAGCTTTAAACTCCATAGCGATGGATCGTTTGAAGGGGAATATACTGAGATGGCAGAAACTGATGATCCAGAACTTTATCCTAATGGAGTTATACGTATTTGTAGCTATAGTGGTACGTTCAGTCTCAAAAATGATCGTCTAAAAATTACAAGTCTTTCCTTAGAGGAAACTCCAGGTGAAATTGGAGTTGAAGAAGGAATTTTGTATGAATATATTGGCTTGTCTGACTCTTGTATGAGCACAGGAGAAATGTTTACGCTTTATGGACCCGGAACTCCTTATAGCGAATTCAGTACGAAAGCTTCTCGTTGGATTCCTACTCCTACAACAAGTGCTACTGTAGACTTTATTATGGTTCAAGATGGAGCTTCAGAATTTGCTTATGTATAATTGCATTTCCTGAATACTTTATCTTTTAAAGATTCAGTTCATTTTCCTCTTTTTTATAAGATGAACTGAGCATAAAATTTTAAGTTCTTTGAGAAAGGAATACTAAAAATATGGCTTTTTTTGATGATCTAACTTCTCGTCGTACTAAAACAGGAAATACAGCGGTACAAAAAACGCAGGAAGCAGCGGAAGTTGCTCGACTCAATGGGCAAATCAGTAGTGAAGAAAAACGAATTCATAATTTATATACAACTCTTGGAACCTTATATTTCCAAAAATATGGAAGCAATCCAGATTCAGAACTTGAAAGTGTCTGTAAAGAAATTCTTCAAGCTCAAGAAAATATTACGATGATGCGAAACCAAATTTTGGAAGTTCGTTCTCAAGTCATTTGTCCCTCTTGTGGATCTCCAGTTGAAAAAGGCACTGCATTTTGTAGCTATTGTGGCTCACCAATTCAGCCAGCTACTCCTCAAAGCAATTGGAGTGAAGACTCTGTTCCAATAAAACAATGTAGTTGTGGAGCTACACTTACTCCTAACCAGAAATTTTGTGCTAAATGTGGACAAAAGGTACAGTAAATATTTAGATTTAAATAAATTTAGAATCTAATTAAAGGTGTGAACTTAAATAGAGGCTAAAGTCCTCAGTTCACACCCTTTTTATTCTTTTTAGCCTGATGAAAAACGATTTTTATCCATCCTTTAACAGTTTCTTGAGAGTCGAAATTTTTGAATCTAAGTAGTTTTTGGAAAACTGTGCTGTTCTTCAAAAAAGCGCAGTCTCCCCCTATGTTTTATTACCAGTATTTTTTTTACTAGTCGTTAAGTGTCTTTTTAAGATTTCTTTTTGACTCAATCGCCGAATCTCTCTTATTCGGTCTCTATTTCTTAAACTTTTTTGGATGATATATCGACGTGATTTTTGAACCTAGGATCTGATTTATCCAG
>CAZTNF010000187.1:0-2055 GCA_964615295.1 uncultured Erysipelotrichaceae bacterium
TTAATGATGATCTCTGCATTGGATGCGGAGCTTGCGAAGGAGCTTGCCCAACTGGTGCAATTACTCTTCCTGATGGTAAAGCAGTAGTAGATGCTGACACTTGCATCGATTGCGGAGCTTGCGTTGGTGTTTGCCCAACTGGTGCTGTTAGCCTTGATGACTAATTAAGTCTTCATCTCTTTCTATTAAATTAAAGCTAAAAACGGCGAGGATTTCGCCGTTTTTTATTTATTCTCATTTGATTATCCTTTAGCCTTAATAAGGGATAGAAAGATCTAAAACAAACTCGAGGAGAAAAATGTCAAAAAAAATTTTAGAAGTGTGTGCTGGAAGCTATGGAGATTGTCTGGCAGCGGCCCGAGGACAAGCCGATCGCGTTGAACTTAATAGTGCTTTATATTTAGGGGGTTTAACGCCTAGTGTAGCTGTATGCCAACTCGTAAAAGCCAATACCCCTTTAGAAGTGATTGCAATGTGTCGTCCGCGTGCTGGAGGATTTCATTACGATGAAGCTGAAACGCAAAGTATGTTTTCCGAAGCTCAAGCACTTTTGGAAGCCGGAGTAAATGGAATTGCTTTTGGCTTTTTAAATGCTGATCGTACCATTGATCAAGAAAAGACTAAGGCTATGATTGACCTCATCCATCGTTATCAAGCCAAAGCAGTATTTCATAGAGCTTTTGATGTTACGCCAGATTTAGAAGAGGCTGCTAAAACCTTGATTGCTTTACAAGCTGATCGCATTTTAACAAGTGGTGGACAGGCCACAGCCATTCAAGGCGTGAAAACGATCGCAGCTTTACACCAAGCTTTTCAAAACCAAATTGAAATTTTGCCAGGAAGTGGTCTCTCGTCAGACAATGCCAAGTGGCTCATAGATCAAACAGGAGTCGATCAAGTACATTCTTCTTGTAAAAGCTACAAAAGTGATCCCACGACCTCCAATCACTTGGTTTCTTATGCCTATTTACCTAGCCCTCAAGAATTAAATTATGAAGTAGTGGAAGAACAAAAGGTAAAGGATTTGCGTCAAGTTTTGGACAAAATTAAATAAACCATCCAAAAATAAAGGTCTTATTTTGGAAAAAAGCCATTGAATTGCCTTTTCCTTTCTTTTCTTAGGAATTGCTTAGAAAGTATTCAGAATGTGTCGAAAAATAGGTCAAGAAATCTAACGGGAATTTTAGGAAAGATTCACAATTCGTTTTTTTTGACTTGTTAGAATGGGACCATGTATAAAATTATGGTTGTGGAAGACGATCCTTCCGTTTCAAGTGCTTTGAGTTCCGTTTTAAACAGTTGGGGATTTGAAGCCATCCGCGTGACAGATTTTGAAAACATTACCGATCAATTTGAGAAAATTCGACCGGACCTTATCTTAATGGATTTAAATCTTCCCGAACGCAATGGTTTTTTTTGGACGAGCGAAATTCGTAAACGATCCTCTGTTCCGATTATTTTTGTTTCGAGTGCCGATGAAAGTATGAATGTCGTTACGGCATTAAATCAAGGAGCTGATGATTATATTACTAAACCCTTCGAAATGACCGTTTTGGTGACAAAAATTCGGGCCTTATTGCGTCGAACATTTGATTACACCACACGATCGGATTTTTTGGAACATAAAGGAGTATACCTTGATCTGAATAATAACGAAGTCAGCTACGAAGGGCAAACCATTGAGCTATCGAAAAATGAAGCCAAGATTTTGAAAAATTTGATGGAAAACAAGGACAAAATCGTACGTCGAGAAAAGCTTATGGAGGCTTTATGGAAGACTGATTGTTATATTGACGAAAATACTTTATCTGTAAACGTGAATCGCTTACGGCGTAAACTCGAAGGCATTCATCTATATGATTTTATTCAAACACGCAAGGGCATTGGATATATGGTGTAATTCCAAAAAGAAAAGATCAGAGAAATAAGCGGAAAAAGGGGGCAAATCCTTGAACGGGTGCCACCTTTTTTCATAAAAAAACCTCGCACTCGGCGAGGTTGAATTGACATTAACGTTTGCTGAATTGTGGAGCACGACGTGCTTTTTTCAAACCG
>CAZTNF010000188.1:0-2033 GCA_964615295.1 uncultured Erysipelotrichaceae bacterium
TAAGTAAAAGTTTTAAATTTGGAGTGAATTTTGTTTAATTTTTATCCAAAATCTGTCAAGAATAAGTATTTTTATAAAATATTTAAAATTTTTCAAAATCTTAAAGTCAAAACTCCTTCTATTTTAAAAAAAGTAGAATTTAAGAGAAATTTAGAAAGAGATAATAAAGTGAAAGAATTAACACTTTTAACTTTACTAATTTATGGTTCCTCCACTCCATTTTCAAAAAATAAGAACAAAATTTATGTAGAATAGTTCAAGAAAAAAAGATCCTAAGGTTCTAAGTGTGCCTTAAAATGGAAGTCTCTGCTACTTTCAACTTTTTCTCTCATAAGAACCTATTTCGAATAAGGTAAATTTTCATATCGTTTTTAACAGATATAACACTGTAGCCTCTACGAATTTTTATTAAAGTAAAGAGAAGCCCAAGGAATATCACAACAAGTTATAGAGAAAGATGTCGAATCACCATCTCGCTTGGTGAGCCAATCCAAATGTTTCTCTATTAAGAGATAAGAAAGTCTTCTATGGATATTTTTTAAAGGAAGTTCTTTCCAAGACTTGTTTGGGAATACTTTTTAATTAGGTCGTAAATTCGGTTCAAAGTATAGTAAGCCTAAGAAGAACCTTACTTAATGGCGCTATAAGAATAGTGTCAGAAGACATAATAAAAGCCTCTAAGAAAAAGATAGAAAAAAGGATAAAGATCTTCATAAGACTAAAAAGAAAGAGAAAGATGAGGAAAAGCCCCATCTTCTCTTTTAGAACTTGGAATTCGAGGAATGAAAGAATTTAAGATTAATACTTTTAATCTTTTAATGGTTTAAACGAGTTCCACAGTTCCCACAATAATCATCACTATATCCGACGGGACTATGACAGGCAGGGCAATACTTAGCTTGAGTGGCCATGGATTCAGACTGAGTAGAAAATTTGCTTTTTCCTTTTGCCATATCTGGTAATTCATCAAAGGAAGAAATACGTCCTTTCTCTTTTTTAGGGAAAGGCGAAAATCCACCTTTCTTTTTCTTTTCTGTGTGATATTGGGAGAATGGTTCCGACTGAGACTGATCCGTCAAAGTTTGTTGGGGCTCAAGTGAACTTTGATTATAATCTTTATTGAAAAATTTATTTTCTAAATCTTTGGGTTCTTTCTGAGAAGAAGGATTATTGAAATTATTGGAAGAATTTTGATTCCAAGGATCGAATTCTCTTTCATTGCTCGAATTTTTTGAGTCGGTTTGTTGGCTGGCTTCCAAATTAGAAGAAGACGCTCTTAAAGACTGTGAAAAGTTAGGGCTTGTAGACTCGATAAAACTGGATTGCTCATTGGTGGGTTGGGCCATGGGTTCGATATGATCGTTTCTTTGACGCTTTAAATCCTTATTGGTTTTAAGCAATTCAGTAATTCGATCAAAATATAAAAGCAGTTCTGGAGTTGGTTCTTCAAAACGATACTCATAAAAAGCTTTTCCAAGATCTGCATAAGCTGCACTTAAGGAATCCGATGAATCCATCATTTCCATGGAATCTAAAGATTCCTCACTTCCTCCATTTAAATCGACATAAGTTGTAGGTTGATTAAAGTTCATAGTCATCTGCTACTCAAAATATGGATAAAACATATTGAGTCCTGCTTCATCCTGTATGCTTTCGATTATAACTACTCACATGTTCTTCTACAGTCCACAGGCGTTAATTCCCAGCCTACGGTACATACTTTGCTTTTTTATGCACTATGATAAGTCAGACAATCTCTCAGGTTCAGGCTTGCATTGAAATTCCTGTCTATTGTGTATCCGCATTGAAGAATATGTTCGGTCTGTTCAAATCAACTCACAGACAGGTTTTGCTGGATGGATAAAACCTATCAACAAATCGTAGTTCAATACCCTTTACATTTTGCAGTTATCTTTGTTCTAAACTCGAACAATTTCTGTTGGTGCCTTTGAAAGATGTCTATTCCTCTAGGCTGCTGTTCAGATCTTCAAGTCCACGCTGGCTTGGTTTTCACCAGCTCTGAAATCACCTTG
>CAZTNF010000189.1:0-2022 GCA_964615295.1 uncultured Erysipelotrichaceae bacterium
TAAATATTTTGGCTTTTCATAAGACCATTTAGACCTTTAGTTTTGGTGCTTTTTAAAGCTTTTGGGGGATAAAGGATCCATTGATCTGCCTTATTTTTCTCGTGTTGTTGGTCTATTAAATATTCTTTCCAAGACTCATCTTCACTTGAAGCTGGTTCATAAGCTTGTTTAACCAGATTAGAAATATCATCAGGAAGAGAAATTTCGGAAGACAAGAATCTTCTACTTTGTCGTAAGGGCCATTCCCCATAGATCAATTTACTTGAAGAATCGACGGTATCGTTTGAAGTGTCGAGTAGGACAAAGTGTGGAGAAGAAAGCTTTTTAGGTCGATTTCGATGATGACGAAATAAACGACCCATTCTTTGCAAAATTAATTCCATTGGAGCCAGTTCAGAGATAATAAAGTCAAAATCGATATCGAGAGACTGCTCAAGAACTTGGGTCCCTATCACGATTAATTTATCTCGCTGTTTTGGAGTACTGTTCTTGCCTAAAAGAGTACGAAGCTTACTTTCGATTTTTTCTCGATCCTGATGTCTATATCCAGAATGAATAAGGTAAATTTGATAAGTAGGCATCTCTTTTTTAAGATAAAGAAAAAGATCTTGGGCTTTACGAATGGTGTTGACAATAATTCCCGTACATCCCCCTTCGCTGAGATAATCCTCTAAATATTTTTTAATCACTTCCTGAACTTGTAGATGATTATTTGCTTCTGTCTTTAAAATTTGAACTTCACGCTTTTCTTCCCATATCAAATCATTTTTTGTATCAACATTCAGATCACTTGTCCACGTTATTCGAGGATAGGCTAAGCCAGAAGCAAGTGATTTATTCCACTTTACTTTTTTCATTCCATTTTTCCCTTTAAGATAGGCATCTATAAACTCTGTTCTTTTGTTTTCAAGAAGGGTTGCTGACAACAAAATGACTGGTACGTTATAGAGACCCATCCAAGTTAGAAAATTGGTTAGAAAACTCGAAGTATAAGCATCATAGGCATGAACTTCATCTAAGATGAGTGTTTTTCCCGCAAGGCCAGGATGGCGCAGAGTAGCATAGCGACAATTAAGAGTAGACATTAAGGCTTGATCTATGGTTCCAATCACAAAATCAGAAAACAGACTTAATCTATTTTGGTCCATCCACTTGTGGATTACTAGTTTTCCACTAACATCTCCATCTTCATCGACTAAACTTTCCGTTCTTCGCATATCTTGAAAAGTAGCGTTTAAAGTGGCAGCCCCATGAGCCAACATAAATGTAGTGATCATGGAATCTGTTTCGTTGGTAGCCCAGTTTTTAAAGCGCTCAAGAAGTCCATTAGCACTCGCTTGTGTTGGAAGTCCAATGAAAACACCTCCAGATTTCGCTTTTTGGGTAAATACATCAGCAGCCATTAAAGCAGCTTCTGTTTTTCCACTACCCATAGGCGCTTCAAGAATCAGTAGGCCAGGTTGTTTGATGGAAAGAGCTCCTTCTAGAACTGCTTGTTGAAAGGGATTAGGCTGAGATAAATCAAATAAAGTCTGAAAATTAGGAACCGCTTCTTTTCGAGGGTTTGACCAAACTTTAGGAAACCCTATTGCTTCTTCTCCCATTTCAATTCGTTTGGGATACCAATCACCTTTTTCAAAGTTCGTTTTCTCAATCAGAGGAAAATAGATGGAATTGGAGGCCAACCAATCCGCTGCACTCAAATAGCCAGCCAGTATCATGAGCTGATAAGATTCGAGTTGGGGAATTGCTTGTGGATTTGAAAAGCCACAGGCTTTAAGAAAGACTTCACTAATCCCTTCCCATATCCCCTTCCAATCGGCCATTTGCTCCTCTGAAGGCTTTGGACCAAATAACCATTCCCTCGCTTCAGTCTGAATTATTTCTTCTTCCTTTTTTAAAATTGGTTCTTGGGTTCTTCCGTGATGAGCTCCACAAATAGAAGCAAAAGATTCCTTATACCCTAATGAACATAAAATCAAGGTTCCAAGTCTAGTATGATGGGCTTTGGAATTGCGATAT
>CAZTNF010000190.1:0-1997 GCA_964615295.1 uncultured Erysipelotrichaceae bacterium
TGACCCCACTTTTAGTCGGCATCTTTTCCGTTCGACGGATTTCAAAACGGCTGTCAGTACCCCAAGATTGTAAAGGACCGGCTAGGCGCACAAGCAAGGTTGGCATCAGATTTCACCATTAGGAAGAAGCGTTGCAATTTCTTTTTCAAGCTGATCCAAAGCTTCATCAAGGGCGATAGGATTAGAAAGGTCATCTAACCCTTCTCCAACTACAATTTCCAAAGTTGGTTTTTTGACAAAATGAAGTGTCTTTTTAGCGTATTCGACTAAAGCTTTTTGTGAGTCTTTTTCATAACCTTCCAAAGAAGAGTGAACTGGTTTTTCAAAAGCGGGAACAAGTGAAACAGGGCGATCGAGACGCAAAGTGAAGTACACACTACAAGGCAAAGTTTGATTGGCAAAGCTGTTCATTTTTCCTGTAGGCAGCGATAAAATAAAGGCTTTCATAAAAGTCCTTACGACTTCTGGAGTGGCTTGGCCCAAGATTTTAAAGAGTTCCATACAGTTTATGTTGGCGTAACGGTATAGAGTAGAGGAAGCATATTCTGAAACGCCAATATGAGCTGCTCCCGCTTGATCTTCTGCCGCTAGATCGTCAACGGCTGTAAAATAATCGTATTCTGTTTCTGTAGTATGGGTAGAAATGGCATGAGCCACTTGACAACAGGCATCGTAGTTCAAAAAGGGTTCAGAAGCAACCATACGTCCAAAAAGAGCGATATCTATTGAGGGGTGTTCTTTTAAAGCCAGCTTATATTTGGTCTTGTCTTTTTCATCATCGATATACAGCTCTGCTAAAGTAGTCGCCTGTTTTTGACTCATCAAAAACAAAGCATCGATTCCAACATCAGCTTTTTTAATCTTTAAACCTGCATTGGTTAAAGCTGCAATCGCTCCCTTCTCAGCTTCTTGTAAACTCATTTCTGGGGCTAAGCGCAGAATCTCTTTTTGAACGAGTTCCACAATTTTCTTCGTTCGAACGCCTAGTTCTTCTGAAGGAAGAAGATTTTTAAATTCCTGGCGAACAGCTCGTTTCCAAGCTTGACTGGATACCCGAGATCTTTCTGTTCCTCCATAAAGACAACTCTTGGGAGACCCAACATCATCTCGATTGATGCAACTCGCTGGAACGGTCTGTAAGATATGAACTTCGGCATAAAGTCTTTCTTTACTCATGATCTTCTTCTCCCTCATTCTTCGTTTTTGGTTCTTTTTTTTCTTCTATTCCTTGAATATAGTTTCGTGCCCAATTTAAGTGAACTTTTTTCCTAGAAGCAGGAAAAGAAAGCCAATAAAGATCTTCGGCTAGCTGGGCAAAATCGAATTTTTCACCTTTTTGTGCAATCATTGAAATGAGTGGTCTCATTTTCACAGTAGCTTGAAAGCCACTTTTCGTTTTTAAAACAGATTTCAAGCGGGTGCCAATAGAATCTCGATTGCTTTCATCTCTTTCTACGAGTCTTCCTACCGCCAATCCAAAGGAAACCTTTACTTTATGAGGATCATTTTTGGCTTTTTGACAAGCAAAGGCATAAAGGACTAAAGCCCCGTAAATGGCCTCTTCTAGAGCTTTTTTATTTATATTCTCTTTTTCAGTAAGTTCGGTAAGATTTTTTTCTAAAATAAGCTCCCAAAGTTCTGGAACTTGGTCTAGGCTTTTTCCAAGGCCTCTTCGTAGCTGTGCCAAAAGGGCTTTTCTTTTTCCAGGAATTGTTGAATCTATGTAATTAATATAGTTAATTTTCTTTTGGACTATTTCTCTGGTTTTACCATAAGGATGATTTTCATTTTCCATGTTCATCAATCTTTCTTCGTTTCCTCTTTTTACCCATCTATTTTGGGATAAAGAGCCGCAATTTGCCGGTAGTACGATTTTTCTACTTCGAATACCGACATCATTTTTTCCTCGACTTTTGAATCTCTTTTTTCTTTCACCACTCGTCCAATCAGCCCATCCACTCTTCGATCACTTAGGCGTTTCATTTCATCTCTAATAA
>CAZTNF010000191.1:0-1992 GCA_964615295.1 uncultured Erysipelotrichaceae bacterium
GAAGAAATGGTCTTATTCGCTCTTTGAAAATAGAAGCTTGTCCCCCACAACAAGAAATGCAAAAAGTTTTTGGATCTACCGGAATTTCAATAGGAGGAAACGAATATGAAAAATGGTGATTTAAATATGAATGCTCAATTGTTCGCTGGTGATGAAGCTGGACTTAAAAATGATTTGTATCTTGATTATTTAGTTGATCGATCTGAAGCCTATGTCCGACATCAAAATCTTTATAAGATCTTAAAAGAATCCGATAAAGATCTCGAATTGGATAACTTGTCTTCTCAATCGCATTCTCTGAATTCTCAAGAAGATGATTTGCAAGAGATGGAAGATGCTTTGACTTTCTTTTTAGAAGAATGTGTTTTACAAGTTCAAACGGCTTATATGGCTGGTTTTCAAGAAGGTGCTCGGTTACAGAGCCAAATGGTCAATCACAGTTAATTCCAAAGTTACAAGCTTCTTAAAGATCACTTTCTTCTTTCTTTTTATCTGCGTTCATTTTCCCCCTTTGCTTAATAAAACAGCCACTGTAAAATCAATTTCTTTTACAGTGGCTGTTTCAATTTTAAGCGATTTAAAAATCGATCGAAGCCGAGTTCTTCTCAAGAAGAGGTCGGTTTTTTATTAGGCTTTTTTGGTTTTACGATTCTTATTCTTCTGATTTTTCCTGTTCTTCTTTTAAAGCTTCAACCGCTGCTTTTAGAACCTCTCCAATGGAAGCTCGAATGATCAAATCCGCTCGACCATCATAAGGGGTTGCTTCGCGATTGATCAAAACGACATAACGTCCACGGAAGTACTGCAATAGGCCTGCCGCTGGATAAACCACAAGGCTTGTTCCTCCCACAATGAGGCAATCGGCTTTTGAAATAGCTGCTACCGCTTGCGAAACGACATTTTGGTCAAGGCTTTCTTCGTATAGCACCACATCGGGTTTAATGATCGCGCCATCTTTTTTACACCGAGGAATTCCATCTTCATCACGAGCGGCTATGGTTTCCTCTAAAGAATAAAACGTTCCACATCGTGTACAGTAGTTGCGTAAAACGGATCCATGCAATTCAAGGACGTTAAGAGATCCCGCTTTTTGATGTAAGCCATCAATATTTTGAGTGATGACAGCCTTGAGTTTTCCCATTTTTTCCAGATCGACCAAGGCTTTATGAGCATCGTTGGGTAAAGCATCTTGATAAATCATTTCATTGAAGTAAAAGTCATAAAATTCCTTGGGATGCTCCACAAAAAAGCTATGGGAAAGCATCACTTCAGCAGGATAGGGATACTGCCGTTCCTTTTTTTCCCCATAGAGACCATCTTCAGAACGAAAATCGGGAATGTTGCTTTCCGTAGAGACTCCCGCTCCTCCAAAGAAAACGATGTTGTCCGAGTCTTTTAAGATATCAAGTAAAGTCAATTCCATAAAGGTATCTCCTTACTAAACAAGTCTCAAAAGCTTTCATACTTTTTAGAAGCTTTTTACACTTATTTTTCATTGAAAGAAAAATCACGAATCCTATCTTTTATGTGTTTTCAAAAAGAGTTTAAGAGAAAACAATACATAAAAGCCAGGAAGAGACTTCCTGGCTTGATTATACGAGGATAGACGATCAGAAAGGGAAGAGAAACTCTAGTCTTTCTTTTTATGAATGTCGATATGGAAACGATCATCTTTAATATCAACATCGATATCGGCATCGGCCATAATGCCTTCTTCGATCATTTTTTTGGCGATATCAGTTTCCAAATAGCGTTGGATGTAACGCTTCATAGGGCGGGCACCAAAGACAGGATCCACACCATTTTCAGCAATCTTATCATAGGCAGCATCACTGACATGAAGAGTGATGTCTTTAGCCGCCAACCGTTCAGCCAATTCGCCCACGAATTTACGTGCGATTTTCGTAAAGGCTTTTTCATTTAACGCATTGAAGATAACGATGTCATCAATACGGTTGATGAATTCTGGACGGAAGTGCTTCTTCACTTCTT
>CAZTNF010000192.1:0-1955 GCA_964615295.1 uncultured Erysipelotrichaceae bacterium
TTAAAGTCTGCATTATTTGTCGTCCTTGGATGGGGATTGGGAGGTATCTTGATCTGTTGTCTCTTCAGTTTTCCCATCGTCTAATTCATTTAAGCGTTCCATGCAAAGCATGGTGATGTCGTCAAATTGGGGAGCATCTTGAACAAAGGCATCGATGCTCTTTTTGACTTGAGCCAACAGTGTTTGGGGAGAAGCGTTTGGATATTCGTTTAACGCCGCTAACATACGCTCAGTTCCATACAATTCCTCTTGAGCATTGGTTGCCTCAGCCACACCATCGGTATATACAAATAAGGTATCACCAGGTTCAAGCACCAATTCGTATTCGCGATAGCGCACATTTTCCATTCCCGCTAAGACAAAGCCATGGCGATCTTTTACTAATTCAAATTGGCCTCCAGCCCGTCGTAATGCAGGGTATTCATGACCCGCATTGGCTGCTTTTAATTTCCCTGTGGAAATTTCGTATAGTCCAAACCACACGGTGACAAACATTTCCGCTTCATTGTTTTCACAAAGCTGGTTATTGACTTTCTCCAACACTTTTTTAGGTGAAAGACCCGTTTGGGCGGAATTTTTCAACAAGGTTTTAGCAATAACCATAAAGAGCGCTGCTGGAACTCCTTTTCCCGATACATCTGCAATAACTAAAGCCAAGTGATCATCGTCCACGAGGAAAAAGTCGTAGAAATCACCTCCTACAGCTTTGGCTGGAGTCATGGTGGCATAGATATCAAATTCATTGTGGCCTGGAAACGCAGGGAAAATGCAGGGGAGCATATCGGATTGAATTTTGGCTGCTACATTTAATTCGGCTCCAATGCGCTCTTTTTCCGCAGTGACTTTAGCGATATTGTCCATGTATTCTTCCAACTCGATCGTCATGTTTGAAAAAGAGGTGGCCAATTCTTCAAATTCGTCGCCAGTATGAAGATCGATGTTGAAGTTTTGTAGCGAATCGGCATTTTTTGGAACAAGCTCAGTGACGGAATCATGCAATATGTTGATGGGTCGAATGAGCACGCGACGAATGTAGAAGTAATAGGCTACAACGGAAGCGGCTAATACCACACAAGTCACTAAAAACGTCGTCCACATGAGATAGTTGATTTGAGAGTTGATCATCTCCATGGACATATCTACACAAACTAAGCCCACAGGATTACCATTGCTATCATTTACGGCCACATAAGCGGAGGCCAAATTGCCATATCCATCTTCATCGTCATTGCGAACTAAAACAGTTTGAGGAATTCCTAGCTCAAAAGCTTCGCGCATAATGTCATAATCATCGCCATAATAAGGTTCGCGTTCGCCTAAATCGTAAATATCGTCTTGACTTTTATCTCCTCCATCCCAAATGTAAGCCACCCCTTCTTCCTCAGGGACGATCACATAAAAATAAGTCAAGTCCATTTCTTCTTGGGTGAGATTGACAAAGGTATCGATGCGATCATAATAGGCATCCTTTTCTCCAGAATAATAGTAGTTTCGAACTTTATCCCCATCGATTAAGCGGGCAGCCATACTCGCCTGACTGTAGGCTTGTTTTGCGTATTGTTCTTCCATATGGTTGCGATATAACATCGCTAAAATAGGCAAAAGAACCAGAAGCAATAGCGCAGTCATCATGATTAAGCCAAAAATAAGTTTGGGTTGTAGACGAAATTTTCTTTCGATTTCTTGAGTCTTTTGACTTATTCGGACTTTTAAGGATGGTTCGGGAGTGCTTGGGGGGCCCTCGCTAAATGTCTCTTGATCTTGAGATTTTTTTACATATTCCTCTTCCACACATTCTCATCTCCTTCTTTTTTTCATTTTTAGATCGACCCAACTATTTATAAAGAGTTGTTCTCTTCATGTTGGACCTTAAGAAATATCCTTTTCTCTCTTAATTTTCGTAGAAGTCGAACTAAAATGATTTCTCCTTTTTATCTTAGTGATTGGGTAGGATA
>CAZTNF010000193.1:0-1924 GCA_964615295.1 uncultured Erysipelotrichaceae bacterium
TTAGTGGTTTAACGAGCGCAAATGAAGGAACGGCATTTCAAAAAATTATGGAGGCTTTTTGTCAAGCGGGATATCGGATTTATCCTCACCTTTATAGATTTGAGGAGTATGGGGTTCCACAAGCTCGGCATCGTATTATTATTGTAGGCATTCGAAAAGACCTGCCCTATGAGTTTAAAATTCCAGATCCAACTCTTTTTAAAGATGTGGATGTAAGCACACAAACCGCTCTAGAATGTCCACCTATTCCTAAGAATGCCTTTAATAATGAATTGACAAAACAAAGTCAACAAGTCATTGAACGCTTAAAATATATTGCTCCGGGTGAAAATGCCTTTAACGCAAATCTTCCTCAAGAGCTCCAGCTTCATATCAAAGGAGCTAAGTTGAGTCAAATTTATAAACGACTTGATCCTAAAAAGCCGGCCTATACCGTTACTGGGTCAGGAGGAGGAGGAACCCATATGTATCATTGGAAAGAGCCAAGAGCTTTAACCAATCGAGAACGTGCCCGCCTTCAGACTTTTCCCGATACTTATGAATTTTTTGGATCCAAAGAAAGCGTTCGTAAACAAATTGGGATGGCCGTTCCTTGTAAAG
The DNA here is from genome assembly GCA_964615295.1 of uncultured Erysipelotrichaceae bacterium. Classification (GTDB taxonomy): domain Bacteria; phylum Bacillota_I; class Bacilli_A; order Erysipelotrichales; family Erysipelotrichaceae; genus Allobaculum. The sequence goes on from CAZTNF010000193.1 coordinate 601, forward strand.
GGGCCCAAGTCATTTTTGAAGCCATTTTAAAAACCTTTGCAGAAATTGAATATCCATCTATTCAACCTAACATTCCTTTAGCTCTCGCAATGCCTATCAAGCTCTTTGAATAAGAAATAGCGAAGTTTGAAGATAAATTGGTTAGTCATAGCGGCTAACCTTTTTTACTTTTTTTGAGAGGTAAGAGCAAAAAAAGCCTAAATACCTAAATATTAGTATAGAGTATAAAAAAGATTGGTTTTTGACATAAACGTATATGTTTTCTTAAAAAAAAGAGATACTTTTAGTTAAAAGGCCGATCAAAAATTTAGAAAGGAACTCTTTGTATGGATGAAAACTATAACCTTCCTGATTACGATGTTTATCGGGATCTTATTCATAATTTTCGCCATCATAAAAAATCATGGGAAGAAATTGAACGAGCTTGCCAAAAAAACGAAAAAGAGCTTGATGAATTTTTAGAGCGAAAAGCGATAGATGAATTACGCCCCCGGATTTCCATCGAGGGCTGGAAGATGATCGTAAAGCAACAAAAAGAGGAAGAAGAAACAACTCAAACGGCTAGGAGTGAAAGGGGAGGAGGAATGCTCCAAAACGACGAAAAGAGTAATTATGTCCTTTCTACCAATCCAAGATCCGCTTGGCTTCTTTATAAAAAGAAACTTCTCGAAGAAAAAAAATATTCTCTCGAAACCGTACAACAGCTTGAAGAATCCACCTATCGCCTTTTAGAGTGTCTTCATTTGGAAACCCCAATTGAAGATCCTGTCAAAGGACTCGTAGTGGGAAATGTGCAATCAGGCAAAACCGGAAGTATGGCGGCTTTAATGGCGATGGCAGCAGATCAAGGCTTCAATATGTTTATCATTCTCTCTGGAACTATTGAAAATTTGAGAGCTCAAACAGCAGATCGATTGTTTAATGATCTCAACGGAAGTTCTGGAACGTTACATTGGATGATGCTTGAACATCTTTCAAAAAAATCACCAATTGGATCCCGCGTCCAGGATCTCCATTTTGAAAAAAACGATTCTCGGTATATGACTGTTTGTTTAAAAAATTCGACACGCCTTAAAAATCTTATTGATTGGCTTCAACTCGATCCAAAAAAGAAGTCGCAAATGAAGATCCTAGTCATTGACGATGAAGCGGACCAAGCCAGCATCAATACAGCAAGTGATAATAGGGAGCGTACTCGAATCAATGCAGCCATTTGTAACTTGGTGAATGGGCAACCATCCAAAAAGCCTTCTAAAAAAGCAACTCCAGCCCTACCTACTCCACCTTTTCAAGGAATGAACTATGTGGCCTATACGGCCACCCC
>CAZTNF010000194.1:0-1828 GCA_964615295.1 uncultured Erysipelotrichaceae bacterium
TCTACCAAAAAAGAACCCCAGAATCCATCATGGATTTCTGGGGTTTTCTTTATGTGGGGGTGTCAATTATTTAACAGCCCCTTCTTCCTTCGCTTTTTGAATCTTAGCTAAGAGGAATAAAATTAGTAAGAACTTAAGGAGTAAATTTTTTACAGGGTTGAGTCACTAAACGGATTCAGCCCTTTTGTTTTTTTCTTAAAGTCAGATTGATCATAGAAATTAAGAATAAGAGAGTTTAAAATGACTATAGTCAATGACTATAGTATGATGAATTTAGTTCAGGAGGTGAGATCTTGGGAAAACGACAAGAAGCGGCCAAGAAAACGCGACAAAGTCTTCTTCAAGCGGCCAAAGCTCTTCATCAAGAAAAAGGTCTAACCAATACTTCGGTGGATGAGATCGTTTCTCGAGCTGGAGTAAGTAAAGGAAGCTTTTATGTCTATTTCAAGCGAAAAGAAGACATCGCTTCCGAGCTAGCCTTTTTGCCCTTTGAAGAATTGATTCAATCCTTAGATGTTTCTTCTATTTCTGCTTTAGAGCGATTGAAGCGTTTTCTCATGGAATCCGTTCAATTGATTGAAAAACAAGGCTTATCAATGTGTCAGGAGTGGATGAAAAGTGCGGTATCACCGATGAGCGACAACACTCCAGGAATGGCAAAACTGGATTTGGATCGAAATCATGTTTTGACTACGCTTCAATTGGCTAAACAAAACCAAGAAATTGAAAACAATGCTCCTCTTGAACCATTAGCCGATGAGATTATGGCGCAATACTATGGAGCTGTGACCCTTTGGAGTTTAACCAATGGACGGTATCCGATGGTTAAACAAATCGAAGAATTTGCGAAGAAATTGGATATGGTTTTGAAATAAGAAAAGTTAAAAAAGGTGAGTTCTATGAATAATTTAGGCTTTGGAATGATGCGTCTTCCGGTTTTGAGTGGGCTAGAAGATTTTGATTATCCCCAACTCAATCAAATGGTGGATGAATTTTTGGATGGAGGATTTACTTATTTTGATACCAACTTCGTATATCACAATGGAAAAGCGAAGAAGCCGTTCACAATGCTTTGGTAAAGCACCATCCGCTAGAAAGTTATACGATCGCTACAAAGTTTCCTGCTTTTAACAATGTTCCAGAAGATGAAGTCGATCCGTATTAGACGAATAACTTCATAATTTAGGGGTGGATTACATCGACTATTACTTGCTCCATACCGTGCAAACCGTTCTCTATGATGGAATCGATGGGCAAGGAGGAGTGATGAAAAAGACCAATCTCTTTGATCAGGCCAAAAAGTGGAAAGAAGAGGGAAAGATTCGTCATCTTGGCATTTCCTTCCATTCTTCGGCGGCACTTTTAGATCGGGTCTTGAGTGAGCATCCGGAAATCGAATTTGTTCAAATCGCCCTCAATCCAATCGATTGGGACAGTGAGTGTGCAAGCTAAAGAATGTTACGATGTCATTCACAAACATGGAAAAAAAGTCATCGTCATGGAAGCGGTCAAAGGAGGCGGCTTATTCAAGCTTCCCGAAGAAGCCGAAGCCTTGTAGCCTTGTTCTCTATTGCCTCTTGGTCCTTGCGCTTTGGACTCGAGAAAGCCGATGTCATTGTGGTACTTTCCGGAATGAGTACTCTTGATCAGATGCGTGACAATGTTCGTACCGCTAAGGAAGCCAAAGCTTTGAGCGAAGAAGAGAAGAAAGCTTTAGAAGAAGCGATGCGTATTTATTGCGAGAGTGCGCCGATTCCCTAAAGCGAGATTGATACCTATAAAGATCTTACCTACAATGGCGTTCCAGTAAGTGCTATTTTATAGGCCT
>CAZTNF010000195.1:0-1777 GCA_964615295.1 uncultured Erysipelotrichaceae bacterium
TTAAGATCTGCCATAAATCCTCCTTAAGAATTTGTCGGTTTCAAGTATAGACACTTGAAGGGTTGATAGAAAGTTAAGGAATGAAACTTTACAAGCAAAACGTGAAAAAAATTGATAAATTAAGGAAATTAGGAAAAAATGATTCGTTTCCTGCCATTCTCACCCTTTTTTTCGAGTGTTCTCCTTGCAATATGAAAAATCAAGCTATTAAATTCCACTCTTTTCTCTAAAAATTTTGTTTTTTCTTTTTTCTTCCCAATTTTATTTGGGTATCAATTCACATGATTCTCGGTCAAGCCAAAATTAAAACAAAAAATGAATCTTCTATTTGACTTCTACTTTCTAAGAAATCTGTGAGAAGATAAAGACGAATATAATGGGTTAAAGGAGAAGTTTTTATGAAAATCGTGATGGCGAATGATCATGCTGCTGTGGATATGAAAAATGAAATTAAAAAGATGTTGGAAGACCAAGGATATGAAGTCATCAACATTGGTGTCGATACTTCAGATAGCGTTGATTATCCAGACTATGGTTATAAAGCGGCTCAAATGGTGTCTGAAAAGGAAGCAGATTATGGAATCGTTCTTTGTGGTACAGGTATTGGGATTAGCATTTCGGCCAATAAAGTTCCAGGAATCCGTTGTGGCTTATGTAAAGATGTGACCGATGCCAAATTAACTCGTGAACACAACGATGCGAACATGTTATCGCTAGGAGCAAGAACCACTGGTCTAGAAACGGCAAAAGATATTGTTCAAACATTTCTAAACACTCCATTTTCACAAGGTCCAAATCACATTCGTCGTATTGCAAAATTAGCTGAAATTGATGGATCGATTCAAAACTAAATAAGAACAGACCAAGTCATCGAGGAACAACAAGGAATAATTTTATGAATTCTCAAACTTTAGAGGCCAAACAACTCGCTAAAATGTTTGATCACACGTATTTAAAACCAGATGCTACGAACGCTAATTTAGAAAAATTATGTGAAGAAGCCCTTGAAATTAATGCGGCCATGGTAGCAATTAATACAGCTTGGACAGAATTTTGCAAAGAAAAACTGAAAAACAGCGATGTCCATGTTGGGGCGGCCATTTCCTTTCCACTTGGACAAAGTGGACTGGTAGCGAAGTGCGAAGAAACGAAAGCAGCCATTGAAGCGGGAGCCGATGAAATCGACTACGTTATTCATATTGGAAAAGCCAAGATGCATGATTGGGATTATTTGGAAAAAGAAATGGAAGCAATCGTCTCCATTTGTAAAGACCATCAGGTTCTAAGTAAAGTCATCTTTGAAAACTGCTATCTAGAACCTGAAGAAATTATCGAACTTTCTAAAATTGCTTCACGCGTAAAACCCGATTTCATTAAAACCTCTACTGGCTTTGGGCTGAGTGGAGCAAAAGTGGAAGATGTAAAATTAATGAAAGAACATTGTGGCTTGGATGTTCAAGTAAAAGCCGCTGGAGGCATTCGCAGTTGGGAAGACTGTAAAGCCATGATTGATGCAGGGGCTACGCGCATTGGAACAAGCTCTTCGTTAAAGATTTTAAAGGAATTCGAAGAGACAAAGATAAACTAGATTTCTCTCGTTCAAATAAAGCTAGAGACATAATGCGTTTCTAGCTTTTTTCTGAGGTACAGGAGAATTGTGAAAATATTTATTTTTTTAACAAGAAAATACTTGCATCCTTTCTTATCCCGTGGTATTCTATTCAAGCGTTAAGGGAATCCCAAAACGCTTAACAGCCTTTATCTAAGTCATTTATTA
>CAZTNF010000196.1:0-1753 GCA_964615295.1 uncultured Erysipelotrichaceae bacterium
TTCTTCTCATGGCTCAAAAAGAAGAATTAATTAGTCTTAAAAAGAAGTTAATGGCCTCTCAGTCTACCTGTGCTGACCAAATTATTGAGGAAAAACCAATTTCGGAAGCCATGACTTTAGAATCTTCTATTTCTCAAAAATCAAGAGAGAATTTCTTATCTCTCAAATCTGAGGCAGCCGTTAGTGAAGATATAGAAGCCTCTCCCCTTCAAGAGAAAAATTTAGTGGTTTCTCAAACAGAGAAAAAATCCATTTTGACAAAAGATACCCAAATGCCTTTTGAAGATTTGGTCTCCATAAACCAATTTAAGTTCTTGATGGATCATCCTCTGATTCCAGATACTTGGGCTCAAGACGCCAAGAAAGTGGAAGTGACGGGTCAAAAATTTGGAGAGTATGTTTTGTTACCTTATACTGGCCATATCGAAACCTATACTCATCAAAAACCTCAAAATTTTCTTATGATTCCCTCCAATTACAAAAAGAAGATTTCCGTTTGGGTAGCAGAAGATTTAATTTTTATTCCTCAAGATATTTTTATTACCTATAAAAATGAACTTCAAAATACTTCGAGCGTAGAGCTTAAAAAGAAGGGCTTTTTTGATACTCTCTTTAGAAAATTTAAAGGATAAAGAATTCTAATCTTTAGTCTTTTTAAAGGGCAGATCCAATTGGGTCTGCTTTTTTTGATAAAATTTGGCGACCTTGAAGAGAACTAAAAAAGAAGCCAGATTTCTCCAGCTTCTATTTTTTAAGATTCTGTGAACTCCTGTGGCTTAGTCAAGGTTGATAAGTCATAAGGAGTGGTTTGATAAACAATATAGTTGATCCAATTAGCAAATAACAAATTGGCACAGCTACGCCAAGATACAATAGGAGGCTGCGTTTCATCGTCATTTGGATAGTAGTTTTCTGGTAAGGCAATCGGAAGACCTACTTTTTTATCCCGTAAATACTCCGCTTCTAGCGTTCTTGGGTCATACTCAGAATGTCCAGTCAAAAAGATCTGGCGTCCTCCTTCTGTCGATAGAGCATATAAATCTCCATCTAAGGCTTCCGAAAGCACTTTAAGCTTTGGCTGGGCTAAAACAGCTTCTTTATCAAGCGTGATTTCCCGACTATGGGGAATATAAAATACATCATCAAACCCTCGAAATAGAATGGAGGATTTTCGAACCACATGATGAGGAAAGACCCCAAAGAGTTTAGCCTCTAAATCTTTATAGCCAATTCCATAATGGTAATGCAATCCCGCAAAAGCGCCCCAACAAATATGAAGAGTGGAATACACATGAGTGAGTGTCCAATCCATAATGGCACACAATTCTTTCCAATAATCCACTTCTTCGTAAGGGACATGAGCTAAAGGGGCTCCCGTAATGATCATGCCATCATAATATCGATCTTTTATATCTTCAAACGTCTTATAAAAATGTTCAATATGCTCTTTAGAAACATGAGATGGTTCATGCGAAGAGGTTTTCAACAAATCCAGTTCGATTTGAAGAGGCGTGTTGCTTAATAAACGAATGAGCTGCGTTTCTGTTGCAATTTTAGTCGGCATCAAATTCAAGATTAAGATTTGCAAGGGACGAATATCTTGACTTAATGCTCGCTTTTCTGTCATGACGAAGATGTTTTCTTCGATCAATGTTTGAGTAGCAGGAAGAGCTTCAGGAATTTTAATCGGCACGCTCGCTTACCTCTTGGGCTTGATCAAGGGCTTGGGCAATGTCTGCAATCAAGTCCTCAG
>CAZTNF010000197.1:0-1738 GCA_964615295.1 uncultured Erysipelotrichaceae bacterium
TGAACATAAAATCAAGGTTCCAAGTCTAGTATGATGGGCTTTGGAATTGCGATATTTATGGGAAATGAGAGGAAGAGGAAAATTTTCCAATCCAAGATTTGCTACCATCTTCGCTTGAAAGATAGAACTCGCTTTTCCGATATCGTGTAATCCACCTAATAGGATAAAAAGGTTTCTCGTAATTTCATCTGATCGAGTGGCTTTATAAAGCTGATCTTTTTCTTGTCGGGAAACGCGATGGGTAAAAATATAATCCATCATCATGGCGGTGTCGGTTAAATGCATCCATAAAGGAAGTCCGTTTTTTACTTCCGTTCCTTCTTTATTCTCAGTTTTTGTTTTAGCTATGCATCCTAGACAAGCTTTTTTGAGCTTTTCAAGATCTAATGATTCATTTAATTTATTCATTCTTAGTACCTTTTCTAAAAATCAAGTTTTCAATTAAAATTTTTAAACTCTATGGACAATGAAAGTCTAAAAGAATATGATCGATTCATAAATAATAACTTTGAAAATAATAATAATAAATATTTTCTCATAGGAGGGAAAATGAGTAGAGATTGCTATGATGTTTCTCTAGAACCCTGGATCACAGTTGAAAATTTGGATGGCACTTTATCTCAAGTTGGATTTCAGGATTTATTGCTTACAGCGGCTAACTATCGAAAAATTATTTCTGAAACACCTGCTCAGAGGAGCGCCATTTTCCGTCAGTGTTTGGCTATTGCCCATTATCTGTTAAGCCAATACGACTTGGATGGAAGTGAACAAGAACTTGAAGAACTTCAGAAGGCCTTAGATCGTTGGGCCTCTTATTGGAAGGAAAGGAAGTTTCCAGAAGAAGTTGTTATTCAATATTTTGAGAAAAATCGTTCTGTCTTCAATTTGATCGATGAGAAGTCTCCTTTTATGCAAGTGCCAATGGCGAAAAGAGGAACCTACTATAGTGTTTCAAAAATGACCGAAGCTGAAAGTTCCAATAAAACTCGACTTTTCTCTTTACGCTCTGGAGCCGAAAAAGAAACGATTTCTTTGGCCGAGGGAGCTGCTTGGCTTTATGCCACTATTGGCTTTGACGACACAAGTGGGAAGCCTTCAAAAGTTGGAAAGCAACAAGCAGAAGTAAGTGGGATAAAAATCCCATCTCCAGGCTGTGGATGGTTGGGAAAAATTGGAGCGATTTATCCGCAAGGGAAAAATTTATTTGAAACCATTCTTTTAAATCTCCCTTTGATCGATGACGAAGAGTCGGTTTGGCCTTCTGATCGTTTTTGTTGGGATGCCCCTCAAGAAAGGTGGAAAGAGCGAAATCACATCTTAGAACCGAAAAGTTTTTCTGAATTGATGACGCTCTATTCGCGGTTCATCTTGTTGGATATCGATAAGGAAAAACAGCGTATAAAAGGATATTGGCTTTTAGGAGGAGAATTTTTCGATAAAGAAAGCTCCAAAAAAGAACCTTTTACTTTGTGGAAACCAGTAAAGGTCAAAAATAAAGAAACAGGAGAATTCGCTCCCAGAAGGCATACCGAAGCACGCCAAGCTTGGCGAAGTTTTAGCACAATTGTCAATCCCACAAAGAGATACGAATCCACCCGGCAACCAGGAATTATTCAATGGATAAAGACGTTAGAAGAAGAAGATCTTCTACCAAAAGATTATAATATTTATTTTGAAATGCCGTTTGTAACTTATGGAGATAAAGACTTTTTTATCACTAATACTTCGGTCCAAAATT
>CAZTNF010000198.1:0-1732 GCA_964615295.1 uncultured Erysipelotrichaceae bacterium
TGAACATAAAATCAAGGTTCCAAGTCTAGTATGATGGGCTTTGGAATTGCGATATGTATGGGAAATGAGAGGGAGGGGAAAATTTTCCAATCTAAGATTTGCTACCATCTTCGCTTGAAAGATAGAACTCACTTTTCCGATGTCGTGTAATCCGCCTAATAAGATAAAAATATTTCTCGTAATTTCATCTGATTGAGTGGCTTTATAAAGTTGATCTTTTTCATGTCGTGAAACGCGATGGGTAAAAATATAATCCATCATCATGGCTGTATCAGTTAAATGCATCCATAAAGGAAGTCCTTTTTTCACTTCCGTTCCTTCTTTATTCTCAGTTTTTGTTTTTGCTATGCATCCTAGACAAACTTTTTTGAGCTTTTCACGATCTAATGATTCATTGAATTTATTCATTCTTTATACCTTTTCTCAAAATAAAGTTTTCAATTAAAATTTTTAAACTCTATCGACAATAAAAGTCTAAAAGAATATGATTGATTTATAAAGTATAACTTTGAAAATAATAATAATTTCCTTAAAGGAGGGAAAATGAGTAGAGATTGCTATGATGTTTCTCTAGAACCCTGGATCACAGTTGAAAATTTGGATGGCACTTTATCTCAAGTTGGATTTCAGGATTTATTGCTTACAGCGGCTAACTATCGAAAAATTATTTCTGAAACACCTGCTCAGAGGAGCGCCATTTTCCGTCAGTGTTTGGCTATTGCCCATTATCTGTTAAGCCAATACGACTTGGATGGAAGTGAACAAGAACTTGAAGAACTTCAGAAGGCCTTAGATCGTTGGGCCTCTTATTGGAAGGAAAGGAAGTTTCCAGAAGAAGTTGTTATTCAATATTTTGAGAAAAATCGTTCTGTCTTCAATTTGATCGATGAGAAGTCTCCTTTTATGCAAGTGCCAATGGCGAAAAGAGGAACCTACTATAGTGTTTCAAAAATGACCGAAGCTGAAAGTTCCAATAAAACTCGACTTTTCTCTTTACGCTCTGGAGCCGAAAAAGAAACGATTTCTTTGGCCGAGGGAGCTGCTTGGCTTTATGCCACTATTGGCTTTGACGACACAAGTGGGAAGCCTTCAAAAGTTGGAAAGCAACAAGCAGAAGTAAGTGGGATAAAAATCCCATCTCCAGGCTGTGGATGGTTGGGAAAAATTGGAGCGATTTATCCGCAAGGGAAAAATTTATTTGAAACCATTCTTTTAAATCTCCCCTTGATCGATGACGAAGAGTCTGTTTGGCCTTCTGATCGTTTTTGTTGGGATGCACCTCAAGAAAGGTGGAAAGAGAGAAATCACATTTTAGAACCGGAAAGTTTTTCTGAATTGATGACGCTCTATTCGCGTTTCATTTTGTTGGATATCGATAAGGAAAGACGATGTATAAAAGGATATTGGCTTTTAGGAGGAGAATTTTTCGACAAGGAAAATTCCAAAAAAGAACCGTTTACTTTGTGGAAACCAGTAAAAGTTAAAAATAGAGAAACAGGAGAGTTCACTCCCAGAAGGCATACCGAAGCACGCCAAGCTTGGCGAAATTTTAGCACAATTGTCAATCCCACAAAGAGATACGAATCCACACGTCAACCAGGAATTATTCAATGGATAAAGATATTAGAAGAAGAAAGTCTTCTACCCAAAGATTATTGCATTTATTTTGAGATGCCATTTGTAACTTATGGAGATAAAGACTTTTTTATCACTAATACTTCGGTCCAAAATT
>CAZTNF010000199.1:0-1710 GCA_964615295.1 uncultured Erysipelotrichaceae bacterium
CTTTTTTAAGTTCATTTCCTAAAGTGATCGTAATCAAATTGTTGGTAGCTTCATCGATTCCCAAATCTCTAAACAAGCCATCTTTGTCGTTGTAGTCAAAGCCTTCTACTCGTTTTCCATCTTGTAATTTTGGAGGATATTGCTTGAGTTTGGTGAGTTGCCCATTGTATTGACGTAAAGCTTGTAACAATTGATCTTGTTTTTCTCCATTGGTCGGAACCATTTCACAATCGTACGTTAAGCGTTTGATTTCATCTAGAATGCTTTTGGTTTTTTCAATTTGCTTGAAATAGGGTAAGACAATGAGATCTTCTTTCTCGTTTTCTTCTCTCTTTTTTTCCAAGGAAAGAAGCGCATTATCGGGATTCGAATAAGTGGCTAAGGCTTCATTCATCAAGGTTTCACAATATTCTGGCCATCGATAATTCACAATGTTTCCAAAAGGTTTGTCCATCATATTGTGAATGCGATTGGTCCGAGAGTAGGCTTGAATTAAACCAGCCCCTTTTAAAGTGCGATCGACATATAACGTATTGAGCTGTGGCGCATCAAAGCCCGTTAAAAGTCGATCCACTACGATGACCAAATCCAAATAATTGCCATCATCAGCACTTTTACGCAAGCGATCTTCCAAGTCCATGTTGTATTCATCTACCGTATCGAGTCCAAAAGAAGTGTGGAACAATTTATTATAATCGCGAATGGCTTCTTCCAATCCGGCATTTGTTTCAACCATTGTATTTCCATTGGAATCATCCCGACTGACGGAAATAGCTACTTTAAGAGGCTGTAGTCCATGATTCAAGCGAATCTCATTTTGTTTTTTGAATTCTTGGTAATACTGCATGGCCATAGGAATACTCGCTCCACCTCCTCCCACATGAGTGGTTAAAATAGCATTGTATTTCCAATTGTTAGAACGGTTTTCCCAATGAGCCAAAATGTCTTTAACGACTGCTTCTACATGTTTTGGATTTTGATCATAAAAACTTGCGTTTAAAGAATCATCCATGTCTTCGGGAGTCAAATGTCCAATTTTTTCTTGAATTTGTTGATCATTCCACTCTGGCTTAAGCGCCTTGTAATAGGCAGTAAGTTGTTCTGTTCTTTTTTCATCGGGAACGGTGGTGTTGAATTCTACTTTAAAGCCCAGAACGTTTTTATCCTTAATCGCATCACGGATGGTATAGGCATGAATTAAAGGGCCAAAGACATCATTTGTTGTACGTTTTTTCGATTTTGTCTCTTCTGCTGATTTATCTTCAAAAACTGGAGTTCCCGAATACCCCATCCAAGCGGATTGAGGAAACGCTTGTTGAATGGCTTTAAATGTTGTACTGCTCGTAGAACGATGCGCTTCGTCTACGATAAACAAAATATTTTGGTCAGGGGCTTTGAAATTTTTGTGTTTGATCAAGCGTTGTAGCTTTTGAGTCGAGGTAATGATAATTTCACTGCCTTTAGAACGTAGCTTGCGATTCAATTGGGTGGTATTACTCGTATCTTCAATACTGGAATAGGTCTTGATTTCATCACTACCAGATCCCTCTGGATCATAGGCCCGATAACTTTCTAAGGTTTGACGAGTAAGTGATTTACGATCGACCAAAAAAACGACTTTATCTACATTGGGAAGATTTGAGGCAAGAGCTGCGGTTTTATAAGACGTGATGGTTTTTCCCGATCCCGTGGTATGCCAAACGTATCCTT
>CAZTNF010000200.1:0-1693 GCA_964615295.1 uncultured Erysipelotrichaceae bacterium
TTCTCCTTTTTTTATAAAAAGGAAAACCCCAGTCTCAAGGCTGGGGTGTTTTTTTGGGTAGACGTAAAAGCCGTTCAAGTGGCATTAAGGGTTACATCTTTTACAGGGGACAAAGCCATTTGCTAGGACATCTTCTCTTGTTCCTGTCGTGGGATACATATTTCCAGACGACATCTGCTTTACCGAAGAACAGTATGGGGAATGGAATTTATAAGTACTCGTATTCAAAATGTACTTGGCCTCTCCCTGATTGACCAAAGGGAGATTAGGAAGCCAACCAGCTGCGACTACTGGTTCAGGAGCGGGGTCTGGCTCAGGAACAGGCTCAGGGGCTGGTACCGATTCAACAACTTCAGGATCCGGTTTAGGTTGCTCTATTGGTGTAGAGTCTCTTTCTTCAGATGGCGCAGGTTCAGAAGAGGCAAGAGAAACAGGCAAGTCTTTTTTCTCGATTTCTTTTGACTCCGATGAAGCCTGAGAGCTTTCAGTCTCTTTCGACTCTTTGGTTTCTTTAGCTTCGGGTTCGTTTGAAGCTTCTGACTGGACTAGTGCTACAGGCTCAGAAGCAGGAGTTGGCTCTTCCACTTTTTCGCCATTTATAGCTCCAACACCAATGAAAGCCGCTAGTCCCCATACCCACCATTTCTTATAAAAAGGCCGCTGAGCTTTAGCGGCCTTTTTCTCTGCCTTCTTTTGGGCTTTGTTGCTTGCTTGATTCGCTACAGCCTGAGCTTTGTCAGCTGCTTGTTGCGCTTTTATGGCCGCCTTTTGTGCTTTAGCATTCGCTTTCTTTTCTTTACGACTTACTTTCTTTGTTCCAGTGTCTCCAGTTGGTAAGGGTGGAAGAGTGGATTCATCTGGTTCATTTGAACTAATATCTTCTTTAAAATCATCCATTGCTATTCATCCTTTCATTCGTCAATTTTTATTTCTCTATCCCAAAAATCAAGCGGATGTTAGTCCGCTTAGTTATTGTTCTTTACTGATTTTAAGTTTATAGACTCCTAGAGTTCTAAAGTCGTCTCCAGACTTAATAGGAATAGGTTCATATTTCGGATTATCTGAAAAAAGCCAGCAACTGCCATCAGCAAGCTTCCTAAAACGTTTACAATAGCATTCTCCATTTAAACTAAAAGATCCGATTTGGCCCGACTCGACTTCAGGGGTTTCTTGGAAGATGATCAAATCACCACTATTGATCGTAGGTTCCATCGAGTCTCCTTGCGCTATATTTCCAAATGCTTTGCCAGAGAACATCATGGAAGGCGGAAGCGCAATATGGTCGATTGGTCTTTCTTCAGTAAGTAGTCCTTTTCCACAAGAAAGATTTGAATAAATAGGAACAGTTATAGTAGATGTTTTTCTGACATCTTCGTATTCGTTTTCAAGAAAAACAAGAGGAGAAACATCGAATATTTCAGACATTTTTTTAATAGTCATTCGCTTAATGTTTTCTACTCTGCCATTTTCATATTTAGCTACAGCTGATTTTTGAATCCCTAAAAGATTACCTAATTGCTCTTGAGTTAATCCTTTTTCAACTCTAAGTTTTTTAATCAGTTCTCCAGTTTGCATTTTTCCTCCTTCCTATACCTATCAAGTTATATTTACTTTCTATACCTTAATTATAAGGAAAGAAGACCGATAATCAACATAAAATAGACCGATGGTGAAAAAAAAGACACTTTTCTAT
>CAZTNF010000201.1:0-1683 GCA_964615295.1 uncultured Erysipelotrichaceae bacterium
TGCCGAAAAGGAATAGGCAAGCACTTTTTGTGAATATTTTTAAATAATTCACAATCCTGATTTTCTTCAAGGGAAAGTTGGATCATTTAAATTTCACAACGTCAAATACTATGTATCTTTAATTTTCATTTGTCAAATTTTTAGCATAAGTTTCTAAAGAAAAAAGCCAAGAATTCTTTAATTCCTGACTTTAAAATGAATTCAAAAGTACTATAAACCTAAAAAATGACCAATAACTAATTAGTTTTTGGGCACGACTTTGGTTTTTATATTGATATATTTTTTCTTGGATAAGTACCAAGCCCTTTAATTCTTACTTAATAGTAAAGAAAATTCATAAAATAAGGAATAAAAATCGCCATTACTTAAACACTGCCGATTTTATAAATGGTGGAAAGTATTCAAGAAAGAAATAAATTTTAATAGTTACTTTCATCTAAGGCAGATGGATCGCCATAAATAAAATCTACAATACGGGCTACTGGCATTTCTCGTAAATGATCAGGATCCGCTAATGTTTCCTCATTAAAACGAAACTGGTCATAATAGAGATATCCATTATCCACTAAAGGATCCCATCCATTATTTTGATATAACAAAGCCGTTTGATAAGCAATTCCTGGCGTTCCTGACATCCGAACCCCAGGAGGACTACTATGGAGAAGTAACACACTTCCATCTTCGAATTGACCTAGAGCAATATAAATATGACCTTGATCGGTCATCATTAAATCTCCAGGTAAAATCTCAGTTACCTCATCAGCAGTTTTATAAGTTCCATATCCAAGACCACTGAGAAATTCTCCATAGGTTTCGGAAAGAGAAACATAGTCTCTTTTCTCCGGTAAAGTATTATATAATACCCAACCCACATATCCAGAGCAATCCAGTCCATTATGAATTTCATAAATATGATCTTCAGCGATATAGTCATATTTATTGGCTTCATAAAACTCTTTCCAAGATGAAACAAGACCCATAGTCATAGAATCTTCGTTTCCACCAGTGTCTTCTTCATTCCATCCACCACCCCAAACATATAAGACTTGATCTTTTGGCTCTAAAGCATGGCGCAAAAAATCTGTTAAGGTAGCTGTTTGAGGCAATGGGTTTTCACTAGATGCCAGGCTTAAAACGCTTGAAATAGTAGTAGACTGTTTGCTACTTATATTGGTGGCATCCACTTTGCTTGTTGAGTTAAAGGCCAGTTTTTGGATGGTATACAGGCCAAGTCCAAGACATGCTACTAAGAAAAGGCCTAAAACTAAAATTTTTGTCCAACGATTTTTCATAGTTAATAAAGGCTAGTCAATAACGAACTTTTTAAACTCCTGGCTTTACCTCCAAGTGATTGACTCTTCTATCGTCTCTATATTTCTAAAAGGAAAAACTCTTCTTTTCTTCTTTAAGAAGAAGTTTCAGAGGAAGATGAATTTCCAAGTTCTTGGTTGTTTTGGTCTTCCATTTTCTTCTTTTCTTCTTCCGTTAATTCTGGCAAAGTTTGTCCATCTAACCCAGCCCGATCTTCAATTACATCAGGGGGATTGGACATTTGTCCATTTAGATTAATATAGTGAGTCAAATCTTGCCCAGCATAATAATTGGAGTTATAGCGGTTTTCAAAATATTCTAGACAAATTTTGCCAAGATCGGCTAATAAATTCATTCCATCAGTTTTAGAAA
>CAZTNF010000202.1:0-1653 GCA_964615295.1 uncultured Erysipelotrichaceae bacterium
AAAGCAACCTTATTTCGCTTGAGTCGTGGCAAGCTCAACAAGCTGTAGATGAAATCACCAACTCTTTTGTGGAAGCCAAAGAGATTGAAGAAGATGTGGAGTTACAAGTTCTTGAAAATCAAGCTAACGATGAAGAGAAGATTCAAAAAGTCTGGAACTCGCTTGAGGGCATTAAGAAAGAAGCCATCGATTCCCTTGCTTGTGATGACAAGGGGACTCATATCCGTTTAAAAGACGGCTATCGACTGGACTATCAGAAAAAGTATGTAAAAGAAGTTTTTATTCCGAAATTATCAAAGAGTGTTTGGAGTACTCTTAACTCTTTATGCCAAGCCGAAGAATCAATGTTTCTTTTCGTTGAAGACAAGATCAATGAATTGAGTCCTGAAGCCAAAGAAAATATTGATTCATTTGACTACCAGTGGGCTAAGCACCCCTTTGCTTTGCCAATTTCAATCGCTATCGCAAAACTGGGGAAATTTGACATTGGTATTCGACTGAAAAAGCCAAATGATTTTCAGTCAGAAAGACCTAGATGGTTCTTGCTCTTTACCTTTGATGACCTGAGAAAAGGCAAGCATCTTGAAGCCTTCAAGCCTGAATATTTTATGGGCACGACTGAGTATAAAGCGAAGAAAGGGCTGCTTGACACCAAAGAAAATCCAAACAAACTCATCGAAAATCAAAGAGAGTTTGAAGACACTCATCCATCCCTTTCCTACATGAAAGAGAAGTATAACGAGTTTTCACCAGAGGTCAAAGATAAGATCGATTGGTACTCCTATAGCTACAACTGCGGCCCATCAGATCCTGGGTTAAGAGAACGCATGACCATTCGCTTCAAAGATGGAATCCTCAACGATTGTCAACTCGATTTAGAGGACAACCCACAGCCGTACTTAACCCTTACCTTCAAAGCGCTCGCTCAAGGTGCCCATCTCAAAGCCACTAAACCCGAGCATTTTGTAGGAACGCCTGAATACAACGCCACACTCAAGACGTTGGAGTGTCCTTAGCACAGAAATCACCTTAGAGCCAGTTACTACTGAAAAAAGCAAAGTTCTAACTGCTGTCTATGAGGATGCAAATGAGTGTGTAGTAATGCAGTCCGAAATCGCCACGGTTCAGACTCTAGTGCAGACTTTCCAGATAACGAGTAAGAAAGGAAGTACAGCATGAACGAAGAATTAAAAGAAAAGCTCCTAAGCTCAATTTCTCGGGATCCTGAATGGTATAAATGTTCTTCCTTTGATGGTATTTCCATTCAAAAAGTAATTGTAGTTTCTTTAGTTATTGGAGAAGGAACAACGGAAGATCCAATTCACTTAGTGGATGTTTTTTACACAGAAGAAGGAAAACGAATTTTTGCTTTAGACAATGTTACTGGTGCCGCTTGGAGGCCTAATAAGTATGGAACGACAAAATGAAAAAACTCCTGAAGTGCGAATTCAGGAGCTGGAGAAACAAGTTCGATTTTTATGGGCAGTAATTGCAGGTCAATACCTTGGTGAGGTTTTGTGGCTCATCAGTCACTTCAAATTTTAGGAAGAGAATTAATAATACCAGAAAAAAGGAACTTACACATGACTAAAACTGACAAAATTTGGGTTTTCGACTGGAACTCAGTTGAACGAACTTTCATGAACCCAACTG
>CAZTNF010000203.1:0-1618 GCA_964615295.1 uncultured Erysipelotrichaceae bacterium
AATGGGAGTCCATACCCAACAGTTAAATTATCCTTGGATTCCGAAGCTATTAAAAGAATATCAATCTAAAAATTTTTTATTAGAAATCACCTATATTGAAACTTTTTCGAGAATGCTTCTTAGTATGATTTCTAATCCAGATGCAGATGAGTTTATCCATTATATTCGAAAAGTAGCAGAAGAAACGAAGTTCAAACCTGAAACGATAAAACGTATAGACTTAGTCGCTCGTGATATTCTCGGATTGTGTAGATAAATAAGCAATAACCGCTTTTCCTATCGCTTGAGCTAACCTACATGGAACTGCGTTTCCAATTTGCGTATATATTTTTCCCTTAGAACCTTTCCAAACAAAATCGTCTGGGAAGGTTTGCAATTTTGCAGCTTCTTGAATGGTTATTCTTCGTAAATTCTTTGGAGCTTCTTGAAATGTGAGTGGAGTAGCCCTTCTAGAAGACTTTTATGATAAGACACGACCCAATCTTCACTCGTCGCTCCAAATAAATATTCTTCATCTAAAAAAGGTGTTTTATTTCCCCCCATAGAAGCCGGCAAAGTGTTGGCATACTCATCTACATTGATCGGTCTTCCTTGTCCATTGAAATACATGCCAGCGTAGGGTGATTTGCGCATCACAGGATTGGTAGCAAAGGTAATTTTAGCCGTACAGGTTATAGGATTTATTTGAGATCCAGCTCGTCCAAGAGGTAATAAGGTTTCTCTTACGGTTTTGGCTTGCGATTTTTCCTTTTCCAAAATTTGTTCTATATTTTGTTGCATCAAAACATCACTATTCTCTTTTATGCCGATGAAAAAGACTCGTTCTCGTTTTTGGGGAACACCAAAATCAGTGGCTCTAGCATGAACAACAGATACCTTATAACCAAGTTCTTCGGCCTTAGAAAAATATTTTTCTCGTATTTGAGTCCATTTTTCTAAGGTGGCTAAAGATTTTACGTTCTCCATAATAAAAGCCAAAGGTTGAACTCTTTTAACTACTTCTAGAAAAGTAAAAATAAGTTGACTTCTCTTATCCTTTGGATCCATTTTGCCCGCTACTGAAAATCCTTGACAGGGTGGCCCACCAAAAACAATATCTGCTTGACCTCTATATTGAGCTAGATCATCTAAAACGTTATTTATATCATCATTTATGAGATGAGTGCTTGGAAAATTTGCCTGATACGTTTGAGCAGCTTCTTTCATGATCTCTACCGCCACTACAGTTGTTATTCCAGCCTGTTTCATTCCATAATCCATTCCTCCTGCTCCTGAAAATATCGATACGGCTTTATACATATCCTTCTCCTTTTCAATCTCAACGGTTAAAGAACAACTATTAAAGACTTATAACATAAAAAGAACTACCTTTTATAGGCTCACCTATAAAAAGTAGTTCAATTTTTTATATTAAAGAATTAAGTGTACTTAGCTTAAAGCCCTTCACGTTCAATGGCTTTGAGGCGATCTCTACGACGTTTGGCATCAGCAGCAGCTTTCGCAAACATTTCATCGGCACCTTCTTTGCCTTTGAGTTTAGCAAGTTGTGCGTAGCGAGCTTCCTTCATCATGAAGTCTTCCATCTTAGAGTAATCTGGCTCTTTCTTGGAGTCGATCG
>CAZTNF010000204.1:0-1618 GCA_964615295.1 uncultured Erysipelotrichaceae bacterium
TTGATCTGTTATTCTTGTGTTTCTATATTATGTTTCTTAATTACTTCGTGCTTTCACTGTTGTAATTTAACTGACTTTATTTTGGGGCTTTTGTCCTTTTGGGTACGACGGAATTCATCCCCCACTTCTAAAGTGGGGGACTTCTTCCTGCATACGGTTAAAAAGAGATCACTTTCGAAAGAGGTTGAAAGGTGTGAATTAGCCTTGGAAGCTAAATCTGAAGAGAGGCTCGATTTTGAGGATCTAAAACGCGCTTTTTTGGAGCGAGTCTTAATAGTTGAGCTCGAAGAGGCTTTTTTCGTCGACCTCTCTTCTTTTTCGTTTTTCAAAGAGGGCGATTTCTTTTTAGAGGTTCCAGTTGAAATGGAGTTTTTAAGCGGTTTTTGATTCTTTCTTTCTTTTTTAGGCGAAGGAACATTCTTTGAGGTCAAGTTTTCCTCTCCTTGTGGAAATTGCTTCTGAGTGGACGTTTGAGCGGGATGGGATGAACTGGATGAAGCCATTCCACTTTTTGGACACTTCGACTTTTTGTTTTTGCATCTTTTATCGGGGGAATTATTTTCTTGAATGGTATTGGAAAGGGATGGCTTAGAATGGGGATTGGATTTTGTTTGGCGAATAGATTGAGCGTTTTTGGGTTTAGCCTTGTTTTGAGGACTCTCTGGTTTCTTTTTGGAAGGCTGATTGACCAAATGCAATAGGCCTGCCTCTTCTAAAGCCTCAAGATCATCCACTTGACAACGTCCAGCTTTGGCATTCGCTTTCGCCCGGCGTAAGGCAGTGCGCTTTTTCTTGGCATAGGGATTGTTGCGACCAATGGTGAGTTCGATGGAGTAGGTCTTTAAAATAGCTGCAATCGTTTGCGCATCGAATTGAACGCGAAAGAGTTCAGGTCCATAAGGTTTTTCAAAACAATCGGACAAGTCAAGATCGGTACGAATCTTTCCAAGGACGTAACAAAGCTGGGCCATAGACTTCGCATCCAAGCGCTTATCGTTGCCCTTACGCGTAAGCACCGCATACGGACTCACGCCAATGCCCCAAGAGTTCCACAAACGAAACAGACGTTTTCGATCAGCTTTAGTCTTTGCGGCTTCAATGGGGGTATACAGCTCTTCAATGGTGTGGATATGTTATGCCAATACAATGGAGCGACTTTCGCCCATTCCAGCCACTCCAGGAATATTATCGGAAGGATCGCCAAAGAGCGATTTAATCATGGGCACCGAAGCGGGGGAATAGCCAAACTCCCTTTTTAAGACTTTTTCATCCACCAGCACCACTCGACTAGGCAAAGAGGAGGGCATTTGATGCGTTCGGCGCCATTGTTTGACCTTTTCCAAATCGGCCATCCCATACCAGATTTGAATGCGGTCATTGATCAATTGAAAGTAATCTTTATCACGGGTCAAAATACGTACGGGCAAGTAAGGGGCCATTTGGCAAGCAATGCTGCCCGCGAAGTCATCCGCCTCATAGCGAACATCGCGCACTTGGCAAATGCCAAGCTGCTCGCAGATGGTATAAGCGGTTTCAAATTGTTGGCGCAAAGGAGAAGGGGTGGTTTGGCGATTGGATTTATACGCCGGCCAAATCTCCTTGCGAAACGTATTGCGTC
>CAZTNF010000205.1:0-1608 GCA_964615295.1 uncultured Erysipelotrichaceae bacterium
ACATAGTGTAACGGTCCAGGCCAAGGCTTTACAAGAGGCCAAAACCGCACCTACTACAGTTGAGCAAATCGAACGCTCCTTGCAAAAGACAGGAAACACATGGGCGAAAGTGGAACATATTTCTGTGGACTTGCCCCACAATGCCTTTCTTCCTGCCAAAATTCTTAACGATTTGCGCCGAGAAGTTCTTGAAAAACTAGAAGCCAAGAAAAAGGAGCACCAAGCCATACTCGAAGTTCCCTATTCTTTTGCGCCTTTGCAACCAGAAGCATTACCAAACATTGTTGAGATTCAACAAAAGCAACAAAATCTAGACGATGGTCTTTTACAAGTGAGTGAATTCCCTTTTCCCAATACCACTCCTAAAGCCAATCTTACTCATGATCAAGGTCTTTTTACCGATCACTTGGGACAAGGACGCATTGTGGAAAGTATGAATATTACCAATTCCTATGCTTTAGCAGCCTTATTAGAGCTGGGATATCAAGGAGCTGTATTAAGCGGAGAATTGAGTGAAAAAGGCCGCCAAGATTTATTGAAACAATTTAAAGCACGGTATGGGTTCAAGGCGCCTGCAATGATGACGGTTTACGAAAAACCGCGTTTGATGGTGATGAATCATTGCCCAGTCAACACTTTAAAAAAGGATGGTCAGCGTCAAAATTGTGCGCTTTGTCGCACGAACCAGTATACCCTCAAAGGAAAAGATGGAAAACGGGCTATTTTGTATGGAAATGTGGATTGCCAAATGCAGCTTTTCGATGAAACCTCTCAAGATCGCTTAAAAGACATCCCCACTTTAAAGCAAGAAGGTATCGAAGCCTTTCGAGTGGTGTTGACCAATGAAGATGCCCTCCAATCTCAAGCCATTCGTAATGCCTTTCAAAAAATGCTTACCTCTTCCCAAACAATTTGACGACGATATCTATAAGTTTGTTTCAAACGCCAAAATAAAAAGATTGTAAAAGCTTGAGGGGAAGTTCCTCTTCTCAAAAAGAGCTCTTTTCTTACCAAAAACACATTTAAAGTTAAAAAAGGAAAATTTTCAAAAATAGTCCGTCATTTTTGTAAGCGGTTAGGGCTGTGCTATAATTGAACTCGTACAGAAGGCAAAGGAGGAACTTTCTAAAATGCCTATTATTACGGATGTTTATGCACGCGAAGTCCTCGACTCCCGTGGAAATCCAACAGTAGAGTGTGAAATCGTAACTGAGTCCGGTGCTTATGGACGTGCTATGGTTCCAAGCGGCGCTTCCACAGGCGAAAGAGAAGCTCTTGAGCTTCGCGATGGCGATAAAAATCGTTACCTTGGCAAAGGTACAACAAAAGCTGTTGACAATGTAAACAACATCATTCGTCCAGCCATCATCGGTATGGACTGCACAGATCAAATTTTGATCGACAAAACAATGCTTGAGCTTGATGGCACTGCATTCAAATCCAACTTAGGTGCAAATGCTACATTAGCTGTTTCCATGGCTGCTGCTTGGGCTGCTGCTGACTACTATGGTATGCCTTTCTATAACTATGTAGGCGGATGCAACGCTCACGTTATGCCAGTTCCAATGTGCAACGTTATCAACGGTGGTTCTCATGCAGACTCCACAG
>CAZTNF010000206.1:0-1605 GCA_964615295.1 uncultured Erysipelotrichaceae bacterium
GCTCTCTCATCGCTCGAAAAGCCGCTTCAAAACCTGCTGTTTCAAGAAGTTCTACGGTTAAATTTCTAGACATTGAATAGTCCTCCTCAAGTATTTTTAAAGCGCATCAATTTTCTACTTTCCCAATCCATGAGATACACAGGCGCTTTCTTTAGTGGGACTTGGTAAGTTAAACCATCCATTTGTGGGAAGTTCCAAGAGATGATCCATGCGACTTCTTCTTGTATCTCTTCAGAAGCTATTTCGTTTGTAGCTTCCTCATAATGCTCAATAAAGTCCTCGAATATGTTCAACCTAGCTAGATATAAATTATCGCCTTGAAACTCATAGCCATAGACCGATTTCAAAGCTAGAAAGCCGAAGTAAAGCCAATCTTCTTTTGATGAGTTTTTAGGGATGAGTTGGAGTTTACGATCAAGAATTCCCTTGCGCTCAGAAAGTGGGATTCTTTCTCCTGAAATTGGGTCATAAAATTGGGCGATAAAAGGAGCTTCTCCACAGCAGATTTCTAAAAAGGTTTTTCTGAGATAGCGCGAAAATTTCGTAGGATCTTCGTATTCAAGATCATCGATCATCTTGTTTGCAAGCCAAAGGGGAGTGAAAACCTCACCATTTTGCTTAGTGCGACTTTTCTGTTCTTCTTTAACTTTCAACCATCGCGGTTTAACAGTAGATGGATCCACTGGAAAAAGTGGATTTAGTCCAGTAGCTTGGATAATTAGTCCTTTAGTAGAATGGTCTGCAAGAAGCAATCTTTCGATTTTATCATTCATTTTTAGTCCCCTTAGCCACACGCTCTTCCAACTCAACAAGTTGGTCGATAAGTCTTTCGCACTCTTTGACGCAATACTCTAAGCTTCTTACCTTGCCTTGAAAAAGACCTTCATACCCCTTAGGGTGAAAGGTAAGTCCATCTCCAGCATGTAGACAGTCAAATCCAATCCACAGATTTTTCGTAGGCATATAGTCAAGTGGATTTAGATGTTCAATGTAAGTCACTCCTCCATGAACTCTTAAATCTTCTAGCTTACTCTTAAGCTTATTTAGAGATTCAGGAACTTCTACATAACCGCATCTATATCCATGAGAAGCCATAAACTTCACTCCCCATCTGTGCGCTTTATAAGTCCCACGAGCTTCAATAAATTCTTCGTGCATGTTTAGTCCTCCTCAAAAGTTGCTCCACGATCGCGAAAACTTGCGTCAAGCTGCAATTTTCGAATCTTATTCTGTAGCTGGCCATTTTCGTGCTTCACTTGAGCTAGTTTGGTATATAAGCTCATCCACTCATGGGTATAGGCAAGCATAGCAATCATAATTCCGAATGCGATGCCTACAAGGGCGGTTAAGATGAACGGTAGCATAGTAGTTCCTTTCCTTATATTTATTCAGTAGCATTGGTGGTCAAAATTCGGATGGAGTCAGGGTAGACCTTGGTTTCTCTACCTTTCCCATCTCCAATCCACGAATATAAGCCTTCATCGCGCAGGTGAGTTCCTGCAACAATGCGGCCGTCTAAAGTTTCGCCTTCAAAAATTGTTCCTTCTTGTAGCACTTCATCTAACATGGTGATTCCTCACTTTCTTTGGGGTCATACTTCTTTTC
>CAZTNF010000207.1:0-1583 GCA_964615295.1 uncultured Erysipelotrichaceae bacterium
GCTTCAAGAGTGCGACCGTGACGTGTTTTGACTACGAAATTTTGCTCAATCTTTTCAATCTTCATAGGTTACTTTCCTTTTCCGCGTTTTTTTCATTGGTGGAGCCGTTTCTTCTTTTCTAAGGATCCATCCATTCTCGCGCTTCAAATCTCCTTGATCGTCTACCCATTTTCTGACTGTGTTCATCGCACATCCGAATTCTTCAGCCATATCCGAAATAGAAACCATTGTTCCTTCTCTTCTTTGTTCCTCGTACCATTCTCTTTTTTCATCGGATCTTCGCTTATCTGCTTTTTCTTTCCGCTTATTCAACTTCTCAGTGCTGTTGTCTCCAACTAAATAAAGTTCACTCAAAAAGTCAGTGGAATCAGGGATGTGGATAGGATGTTTGAAGAAGATGTTAGAGCTTTCAGGACTTTTAAATTCCCGAAGAACAAAGCTAATTCGAAAAGCTGGACAGCTGCCAAGGTCTTCAGCTTGTTTAATTTCGTTTTCGTAAAACTCTCGATTTTCAGGATTTAACTCAAGATAGTCTTGAACAAGTAGCTGTTTAGCTAAGCGGTTCTTCAAATCTTCTGGATGAATACGAGCCAAGTTATCCCATTGGCCTGAAGCTTTTAAAAAGGCATCATCAACCGCTTCGTTTAATTGAGCTTTTAACTCAATTCTTTCTTCTTCACTAAAGCCAATCTCTGTCATATCGATAATGGCATCGGGATCACGAGCGAAAACTCCACTTCCACTAGCTCGATCCACCACTTGTTTATTAGCTTGAGAGCCTTTGGAGTGATGATGGCAATAAGCGACTGTGCATTCTCCACCCTCTGCAATTTGATCAAATAAGTTACAAAATTTCCCCATGTCCGAGGCGCTATTTTCATCGCCTGTGATAATTTTGTATATTGGATCAAGAATAACTAAATCCATAGGATGCTTTTTAAGCCACGCCTCTAGTCTTGGAGTAAGAACATCTAATGGCTCTGCATGTCCTCGAAGATTCATAACTTTTAAATTTTGGGGATTTTCAATAGGCCATCCAAGTGCTTCATAAGCCTGAATAATCCGATTCAAAAAAGAGTTGCCATCAATTTCAAAATTCAAATAAAGAACTTTTCCTTTCTTGCACTGATGACCTAACCATGTTCTTCCTTCTGCGATTCCGATCGCTAGCTCAATGAGTGCAAAACTCTTTCCCGCTTTTGAAGATCCTGAAATGAGTATTTTATGCCCACGTCTAACGATTCCTTCGATCAACTCTGGAGCTAATGGAGGTATCTTTTCGTAAACCTCTTCAAAAGAAATTACATTCATTTGATCCGCTTCTTGTTCGGCAATAGCTTTCTTTTTGAAATCGTTAAACGACTCAGGTTTAGCCGTTTCAATCAAGAATTGCTTTTGATCTCCCCGCTCCACTCCAGGAATTCGTGTAAGTCGAGAGGGGTTTTTATTTTGCTCGTCTATGGGGAATCCATTTGACTTGCAGTACCCGTGAAGCCAACTCACGCGGTCTTGATAATCGGCAGCATTTTTGGCATCGACTCTTACTACAGCATGGATACTTTTTCCGCCTGAATAGACAAGGG
>CAZTNF010000208.1:0-1561 GCA_964615295.1 uncultured Erysipelotrichaceae bacterium
CCTTCGCTTTTTGAATCTTAGCTAAGAGGAATAAAATTAGGAAGAATTTAAGTTACTAGTAATAGATGGGTTCGTAATATCCTTCACTATAATCAATGTCAGATTCTGGAATGACCTCGACATACGCTTGATCATCTAAGTAATCTTCCATCATTTCATCTTCATTAATCTCACTCGAATCGTTCTCATCTTGTTCTTGCTTCTCTTTATCCGCTTTCTCTTGAGCTTTTTGTTGCTCTAAAGCTTTTAAAGCCTCTTTGTTGTCGGCTTGATTAAGAGAAACACTCACATCATAGATTACATCTTGCGTATTTTTATCTTCAAAGAGAACCTTATACGGAATTCCAAGTTGTGTAAACAAATCCGCGTTCACGCGAATTCCCACAACATATTGAACATCAAGCGTTTTAAAGTCTTCTGGATTGAGTTCTAAATCGATGAGATCATAGTTTGAACTTGAAACATAGGTATCGCCAGAATCAATCAAATTCACTAAAAAGTGAGCATACCTGTTTATCTTTTCAAAGTTCTCTTCACCATCTAGACCTAAAAGTTTCCATTTTTCTAAATCTGGATAGAAGTTTACCGCATTTAAGACCTTGGCTCCATTAGCCAAAAGTAAGCCTTGCACTTGGTCGGCATATAAAGAAAGCCACCAAGCATCTGGATTTTCTTCCACAATGTTACGAACAGCTTTGGCTAGAGGATAATCCGTTATTGCTGCGGTTCCTTGCATTAAAGGATTAACTAGAAGACCTGCAATGGCCGTCCAACAAATCAAGACACAATAAAAAAGTTGGCGCCATTTTGTAAAAGTCAACCATAAGCCAAAGGCCATTCCAATGGCTAAAGCGTAAAATACGCTTTCCGGCCATTGCTCGAAGAAAGAACCTAGATCTTGAACAATTTTTAGGTAGTTTGGAAATAAATTGGGTTGTGTGATATAGACCGAAACCGCTCCATAAAGAATACACACCACTAAGCCCACCCAAATTTTTTTAGGAATGGCTTGAGTAGCAATCATCCCAAAAGACCAAATGGTGAAGAAAGTGGCAGTGACTCCAAATACTGTATTGATGCGATTGCACATCGAAAGCAGTGTCAGTTTTGCTAACCATTCAGGAAATTCAAGGAAGAAAAACGACAATTGTAGGCACATGAAAAGGAAAAGAACATCTCCTACATAGCGCTGGGCCTGTTTTTCTTTGTGCAAATACCACCATAAATAGGGATAAAACAACATGAAAGCAAATCCAAAATGGGTATAAGAAGAAATCTCACTATTATTCAAAACGCCAGGATAGCCGAAAGGCTGAAAGATTCCCACTGTATTAAAAAACAATCGCCAAATTTCCTCTTTATTTTCGCCTCCTAGGGTAACCCGTGATCCAGGATATTCGGTATTGAGAAGCAACTTTAAAGGTTCCCACATACTCCAAAGGGCTGGAATCAAAATAAAGGCTACCCCCAAAACGACACAAGCTACATTCAAATTGTTGCTAAAGTGCCATGTGAGCTGTTCTTTATCTCGATACAAACAAGCCAACATCAAAAAAAACAT
>CAZTNF010000209.1:0-1546 GCA_964615295.1 uncultured Erysipelotrichaceae bacterium
CGACAGAGGAAAATCCCAAGGTTCCTAATCTCACGATCTTTAATCAAGATCTAATTCCAGTATACACCACAGATACGGGAGAGAAAGTAGTTCTTGGCCGTGAGCTTCATGAAAAGCTAGAGATTATTACTCCTTATCACAAATGGTTGCCTCGGATGGCTGAGTACGGAAAAGATGAAGGTTTTGAAGAGGGAAAAAGCTATTGGACATTTTTGTCCAATAGGTCAGATGGCCGAAAAGGCAAACCAAAACAAGACCACATCATTACCTTACGCATGGCTAAGCACATTGCTTCCATTCAAAAGACCAACATCGGTTATGACATACGCGAAAAGCTTTTTGATCTTGAAGAAGCGGTAAACGAGCAAAAAGCCATTGTCCTTGATTCCTACATGATCGAGGATCCAATCAAACGAGCTGAGCGATGGATTGAAGAAAAGAAAATCCAAATCGCACTTGAGGAAGAAAACAGAAAGATGCTTCCAAAGGCTGAGAGCTTTGACAAGTTCATCAACTCGGACGGTTTGTTCTGTTTTCGAGATGCAGCCGCTCTTCTAAACATAGGCGAAAAGCTATTTATCGAATGGCTGCTTAATAAAGGATTCGTTTACCGAAAGAGCGATAAAAAAGGAACTCTTACAGCCTATGCCGAATACAAGATTAAACCAAATAACCCTAAAAGCTGGTTCAAGACCATAGATGCTGAATCTCAGTACAAAGTAGGCAAGTTCTTTAAACAAACAGTTATTACACCACAAGGCTTAGAGGCATTTAGAAAAATGCTCAAAGAGGAGGGATTGATCTAATGACAACACCAACAACAATTTTCAAATTTTATTACAAAGACCATTTGGTAAGAGGACTAGTGAAGGATGGAAAAGGTTATCTCTTAGGGCCTGATGTCATGACTTTATTGGGGTATAGACGGCCTTTAGCAAATCTCAATTGGCTCTTAAAAGGTGATCGTCACGCTAAAGAGTTTATTCATGACGTTCCCGTAATCAGCTTATGGGGTGTAGCCTACCTTACCGAATTTTCACGCAAAGAGAAAAAAGCTAAAAACTTTTATGATTGGGTGGCTGACCAAGTGAAGCCTATTCTTGATGGTTGCGCTAATCTTCCCGATGAAGTTCGCACTGAATCTTGGAAGAAAGAGGACTTCAAGAAGTATTTATCAGAAGCTGAAGCCTCTGAAGATACAGGCGTTCGCAGTTTGGATCCTAAAAAAATTACTATTAATTGCCCAATTGGTGGAAAAACAGCTGTAAAGGTCAAGATTGATACAAGTTTATGCACTGTTCAAGAGGCTCTTAAAGAAATTGTGATGGCTGTAATTGCTAAAGAAAACCGCACAGTGGATTGCATTAGTGCATCTAAAACACTTAGTCAGCTTTCAGAAAATGTAATGGCTGAAGTCCAAAATATTATTATATACGGCTTGGAGGCTTGCTAGCCATGACCAACCCAGACCAACCAACTCTTGAAGAACGAGTGGAGATGCTTGAAAAGCGAGTGCGAAGAGTCCAGTGGACACAGCAGATTGACT
>CAZTNF010000210.1:0-1535 GCA_964615295.1 uncultured Erysipelotrichaceae bacterium
CATTAAGCTCATTCCAATCCTTAGGGACTGGTAGTTTGGAGATATGTCCATAGTGGGTAGTGCTTCCCTCTGTATCGATAAAGACTGGATCGGGAAATTGAGAGGCAAGCAATGTTTTGCCTACTCCCTCAACACCATAGATCACAGTTTTGATACCTTTAGACTCGTCTTCTCCTTTAGAGATCGTGAAGTCCACTTTCATCCCTCCTATCCTTCAAAGAAGAAATCGCTTGGTTCTTCTTCTTTTGTTTTCTTAATGGTGAACCGTCTTCTTATACTTTCTTCAGTGAACCGCTTGTAGATGTCTGGCTCTTCTTCCTTTAGTCTTGCTTGGTTTAGAGAATGGCAAGGAGTACGCTTATACTCCACTGACCAACCCTCTAGGATGCCAATATCGGCATCTTTCAAACGCTCCTTGAGAAAGTCCTCTGAACTCTTTTTGCGCTTTTCTAGCTCTTTTATTTGAGTTTTTAAAGCGTCAATTTTTTGGTCAATGAGGAACACGCTTGAAACGGTGTCCTCTAAGCCGATTAGATTTGTTGTCTCCACTAGAAGTCCGTTACTCCTTTCAATTCGTATTGGATGTGACAAAGAGCTGCAGCTCTTCCAAAATGCCAATGATTGGAATCACCTTCTCTTCTAGCTCCTTCAATTTCTTTTTCTAGCCACTCATCTATTAACTCTTCTAACCAATATCGAGGTTCGTTTCGGTCGACTAAGTAATGAAGAAAACGATCAACCATTAAAGCTTCTCCTGCTTCAAAACCATTTCCATAACTTTTAGTTTCCACACACCGGGCTTCTTCCCATTCCCCCCACCTCCAATCTTTTAAACTTTCAATCCACTCTTCTTTTGTCCGGCGTTTTGGCTCGCTATTCAGAAAAGTCTTTTGTTCTCTACGTAAAATGGCTTCTTTTTCAAGTCCTTCTCGGGAAACTTTCCCGCCAACCAAATCTTCAATTTCGATTTTCATCTCCACTCCTCCTCTACTTGTTCAAAATGCTGGCCTTTCGCTGTTTTTATAAAGCCCCTTAAGACTTTGGAGATTCCAGCTATGGAAATCCCCAATTCCTTGCTCGCCTGTCTGATTGAAGGGTAGATTTTTCCAGACTCAATGTGTCGAACTCTTTTTTTGGCTATCGGTTTACTAGCTGTAACGAGTCCTTGGGTGTGGGCATCGGTATGGGCAGAGTCAGCGGCATAAATATAGGCGCAAGTGCTTGTCTTAAATTCTTTAAGTAAAGTTCCTTGGTAGAAGACCGCCCATGTATCATCCTTTTGCCGCTTTACTGAAACTACAGGTTCACTTTTGTCCTTTTTGTTCTTCTGACTCGAATCTTGCTTTGTCACCCTTGGTTTTAGCTTGCTAAACTTCCAACGAAAGCCACCAGCATGGGTATAGCTCCCTGCACAGCACTTTAAGATGGAGCTACCACGCACCCCAGTACAAATCTCGGCCTCTGTGGCATTTTTGTAGATCTCACCAGTCTCAACGCATCTCACTGGTCTCACTGAAAGAGTCTCCTTTCACTAG